>NZ_JBKCLH010000024.1:0-2770 GCF_046300915.1 Roseateles sp.
CAACTCGAGGCTGTTGCCCACGGTCTGGCCCAGCACCTCGTTCATGTCGGTGATCAGGGCCCGGGTCGGCAGGCCGGCACCAGCGGCCACGCCGACGATGCTGTGGGCCAGTTCCTGGGCCATCCAGGGCGAATCGGCAAAAGCGCCGTTGCCGCACTTCACATCCATGACCAAGCCTTGCAGGCCGGCGGCCAGTTTTTTGGACAGGATGCTGGCGGTGATCAGGGGCACGCTCTCCACCGTGGCGCTGATGTCGCGAACGGCATAGAAGCGGCCATCGGCCGGGGCCAGGTCGGCCGTCTAGCCAATGATGGCGCAGCCGACCTCGCGCACAATGCGCTCGAAGCGCGCCGCCTCGGGCGTGGCGCAAAAGCCGGGGATGGCCTCCAGCTTGTCCAGCGTGCCTCCCGTGTGGCCGAGGCCACGGCCCGAGATCATGGGCACAAAGCCGCCACAGGCCGCCACCAGAGGCGCCAGCATCAGGCTGATCTTGTCGCCCACGCCGCCGCTGGAATGCTTGTCCAGCACCGGGCCGGGCAGATCGCGCCAGTGCATCTGGCGGCCCGAGTCCCGCATGGCCCGGGTCAGGGCCACGCACTCGGCCCGGCTCATGCCGCGCCAGAGGATGGCCATGGCCAGGGCCGCGATCTGGCCCTCGCTCCAGCCACCATCGACCAGGCCACGCACCAGACTCTGGATCTGCGCTTCGGAAAGCGCCGCACCATCGCGCTTGGCGCGAATGACCTCCTGGGCCCGCACGTCCGCTGCGCTCAGTAGCTGGCGGTGCTGGCGGGCGCGACCGTGCCGGACAGCACGGCCTCGATATCGCCGAGCAGGCCGCTGGCGCCAAAGCGCAGGCGGCGCGGGTTCAGTGCCGCGACGCCGAGCTTGTCGGCCGCCAGTTCCAGATAGACCTGCGCATCGGCCACCGTGCGGATGCCACCCGAGGCCTTGAAACCGGCCGAGACCAGGCCGCTGCCGGCGATCTCGCTGAGGATGTGGCGGGCAGCCAGCGGCGTGGCTGAGACCGCAGTCTTGCCGGTGCTGGTCTTGACGAAATCAGCGCCGGCCATCAAGGCCAGGCGGGCCGCGTCCGCGATCAGCTCGGGGGTCTTCAGCTCGCCGCTCTCGATGATGACCTTGAGCGTCAGCGGCCGGCTGGCATGGCGCACCTCGGCCAGGAACTCGGCGCACTCGCTGCGCTGACCGGCCATCAGGGCACGGTAAGGCAGGACCACATCGACTTCATCGCCGCCAGCCGTGGCAATCGCCTGCACATCGGCCAGGGCTCGGGCCAGATCGAGGGCGCCGTCCGGGAAGTTGGCCACGGCCGCCACCTTGATCTCGACCGGCAAGGCCGCGCGCGCTTGCGCCACGAAACGCGGCCAGACGCAGACGGCCGCCACCGGGCCGAAAGGCGTCTGGGCACGCCGGCACAGGGCGGCGATGTCCTCGGCCGTGTCGGCGTCGTTGAGGCTGGTCAGGTCCAGGCATTGCAGCGCGAGGCGCGCTGCGTTTTCTTTCAAATCCAAAGAGGCCATGGAAGAACGCTCAGTCTTTCAGCGAGGCCAGATCGGCCATGCCGGCCACCACGGCGCCCAGGAACTGCGCGGCACGCTCGCCGGACTGCTGGGCCTGCTGCAGGGTCAGGGCATGGGTCAGGGCTTCATCGGACAAGCCGGCGGCCATATTGGTCATCAGGGCCAGGCCCATGACGCGCAGGCCGGCGTGGCGGGCCAGGATGGTTTCCGGCACGGTGCTCATGCCCACGGCATCGGCGCCCCAGGCGGCAAACATGCGGATCTCGGCCGGGGTTTCGAACTGCGGGCCCAGGGCCCAGCAGTAGACGCCCTCGCCCAGTGCCAGGTTCTGAGCCGCGGCCACGCCCTTGGCGTGCTGACGCAGCTCCAGGTCGTAGGCGGTGCTCATGTCGACAAAGCGCTCGCTGCCGGGCTCACCGACCAGGGGTGAGCGCTGCGGTGCGTTGATGTGGTCGCTGATCAGCATCAGGCTGCCGGCCGGCATGTGGCTGCGGATGGAACCCGAGGCATTGGTCTGCAGCAGCACCTTGACGCCCCAGGCCTTGAGGCTGCGCAGGGCGCCGGCCATGCCGGTGCAATCGCCGCTCTCGTAGGTGTGGGCACGGCCACGCAGCATCACCACGGTCTGCGCGCCGATGGTGCCGACGACGATCTCGTTGACATGGCCTTCCACCTTGGGCTGCGGGAAAGCCGGCAGCTCGGTGTAAGCCAAGTGCTTGGCGTTCTGCACCAGGCTGACCGCGCCGGCCCAGCCCGAGCCCAGCACCACGGCCACGGCCGGGGCCGCGCCGAACAGGGTCTTGAGCTTTTCGGCGGTCTGGGCGATGGCGGGATTCAGGGTCTTGTGGTCGATCATGATGAGGTTCCTTCTGGGAATTGTTGCGGTGGCTCAGAGCTTCAGATGCTCGGGGCCGAAACTGAATGGCAGCAGCTGTTCCAGCGTCCACTGCTGGCGGATGCCGCCGGGGTCGGCGGCGATGATGATCAGCTGCGGGTCGGCGAACTCGCGCAGCTTCTGGCGGCAGCCGCCGCAGGGCGTGATGATGTCCGGGCCGGGGCCGCTGACCAGCACCGCGCTGACGCGGCGGCCGCCGGCCATGATCATGGCGGTCAGGGCCGAGGCCTCGGCGCACCAGCCTTGCGGGTAGGCGGCGTTTTCGATATTGCAGCCGGCATGGATGCGCCCCTGCTCATCGAGCACGGCGGCGCCCACGGCATAGCCGGAGTAC
>NZ_JBKCLH010000025.1:0-13338 GCF_046300915.1 Roseateles sp.
AGCCGGTATACTGGCGGGCTGATTCTACGGGGCCGCAGCCCGGCCTGCCTGCCCGTATCCACTGCCCGACCGGGCCCGCTTGCTGTGCCCTCGGGCCCGTCTGCGGGTTCAGCCGCCTGATCCGCCAGGGCAGAAGCTGGCATCATCACCTCATGTCCTCCACCCTGCGCATCTACAACACGCTGACCCGAGCGGTCGAGCCCTTTGCCCCCATCGAGCCTGGCCATGTCCGCATGTATGTCTGCGGCATGACCATCTACGACCTGTGTCATGTGGGGCATGCGCGGATGATGATGGCTTTCGATGTGGTGCAGCGCTGGCTCAAGGCCTCGGGCTACCGCGTCACCTATGTCCGCAACATCACGGACATCGACGACAAGATCATCAAGCGCGCCGTGGAGCGCGGCATCAGCATCCGCGAGCTCACCGACGAGATGATTGCCGCCATGCACCGCGACATCGGCGCCCTGGGTGTGGAGCGCCCCACGCATGAGCCGCGCGCCACCGAGTACGTGCCCCAGATGCTGCAGATGATCGGCACGCTGGAAGGCAAGGGCCTGGCCTACCGCGCCAGCAATGGCGATGTGAACTACGCAGTACGCAAGTTCCCCGGCTACGGCAAGCTCTCGGGCAAGTCGCTGGACGACCTGCGTGCCGGCGAGCGCGTGGCCGTGGACGACGGCAAGCTGGATCCGCTGGACTTCGTGCTCTGGAAGGCCGCCAAGCCGAGTGAGCCCGAGGATGCCAAGTACGCCAGCGAGTTCGGCCCCGGCCGTCCGGGCTGGCACATCGAGTGCTCGGCCATGAGCTGCGCCCTGCTGGGCGAGCGCTTCGACATCCACGGTGGCGGCATGGACTTGCAGTTCCCGCACCATGAGAACGAGATTGCTCAGAGTGAGGGCGCGCTGGGCCAGCCCTTTGTCAACTTCTGGGTGCACAACGGCTTCCTGAACGTCGACAACGAGAAGATGTCCAAGAGCCTGGGCAATTTCTTCACCATCCAGGATGTGCTGAAGAAATTCGACGGCGAGACCTTGCGCTACTTCATGCTGCGCACGCACTACCGCAGCCCCTTCAATTTCAGCGACGCGCATCTGGAAGATGCCCGTGGCGCCCTGCGCCGCCTCTACACCGCGCTGGACGCGGTGGGCGAGGTGGAGGCGGGTGCCATCGACTGGACCCATCCCCAGGCCGCGGCCTTCAAGGCCGCGATGGACGACGACTTCAATGTGCCGGCCGCCCTGGCCTCGCTCTTCGAGCTGGCCAGCGAGATCAACCGCAGCCGCTCCCTGGTCGAGGCCCGCCTGCTCAAGAGCCTGGGCGCCTGCCTGGGCGTCCTGCAGCTGGCGCCGCGCCAGTATTTGCAGGGCGGCAGCGGGGCGGATGAGGACAGCATCCAGCTCCGTATCGAGGCTCGCGCCGCAGCCAAGGCCGCGCGCGACTTTGCCGAGGCCGATCGCATCCGCCAGGAGTTGCTGGCCGAGGGCATTGTGCTGAAGGACACGGCGCAGGGCACCACCTGGGTGAAGGCCTGAGGTGGGGCGCGCTGCAGCGGGGGTGACCCCGGACTACTGGGACGAGGCGTGCCGCCATCTGGCCAAGCGCGACCGCGTCATGAAGAAGCTGATCCCCCAGTTCGGCGAGGCTCGGCTGCAGGCGCGTGGCGATGCCTTCACCACCCTGGCGCGCTCCATCGTGGGTCAGCAGATTTCGGTCAAGTCTGCCCAATCGATCTGGGCGAAGTTTGTGGCCCTGCTGCCTGGCCCGTCGACCCGGGTTCAGCCCGCGGCCCTGCTGGCCTGTGCGCCCGAGGCCTTGCGTGCCGTGGGTCTGCCGCTGCGCAAGGTGGACTATCTGCGTGACCTTGCACAGCATTTCGAGGATGGGCAGGTTCATGTGCGCCAATGGACGCAGATGGACGACGAAGCCATCATTGACGAGCTGGTTGCCATCCGTGGCATCGGTCGCTGGACGGCCGAGATGTTCCTGATCTTCCATCTGATGCGGCCCAATGTGCTGCCGCTGGATGATGTGGGCCTGATCAAGGGCATCAGCGATCAATACTTCTCCGGCGAGCCGGTTTCGCGGGCCGAGGCCCGGGAGCTGGGCGAAGCCTGGGCCCCCTATCGCTCGGTGGCCACGTGGTACATTTGGCGCAGCCTCGATCCGCTGCCCGTGGAGTATTAGCCTATCCCTACCGGCTGCGCCGGCCTCCTACAAGGGGGCGGGCTTGCAGGACCGGCGGAGCCGGACCCCCCGGGCCCCGCGCGGTAAGACCCTCTGTCAGGACGACTGATGAGCAAGAAACATTTCCTCGAATTCGAGCAGCCTATTGCCGAGCTCGAAACCAAGATCGAAGAGCTGCGCTATGTGCAGAGCGAGTCGGCCGTCGACATCTCGGAAGAGATCGACCGCCTCTCCAAGAAGAGCCAGCAGCTCACCAAGGACATCTACGCCAATGTGGCGCCGTGGCAGGTCTATCAGATCGCCCGCCACCCGCAGCGTCCCCAGACCCTGGACTATTGCGCCGAGGTCTTCACCGAGTTCCAGGAACTGCACGGCGATCGCCATTACGCGGATGACGCCGCCATCGTCGGCGGTCTGGCCCGCTTCAACGGTCAGGCTTGCATGGTGATCGGCCACCAGCGCGGTGCCGATGCCAAAGAGCGCACCCTGCGCAACTTCGGCATGCCGCGCCCCGAGGGCTATCGCAAGGCCCTGCGCCTGCTCAAGCTGGCCGAGAAGTTCGGCCTGCCGGTCTTCACCTTCATCGACACCATGGGTGCCTACCCCGGCATCGGTGCCGAGGAGCGCGGTCAGTCCGAGGCCATCGGCCGCAATATCTTCGAGATGGCCCAGCTGGAAGTGCCCATCATCGCCACCGTCATCGGCGAGGGCGGCTCCGGCGGTGCCCTGGCCATCGGCGTGGCCGACCAGGTGCTGATGCTGCAGTTCTCGGCTTACTCGGTGATCTCGCCGGAAGGCTGTGCCTCCATCCTGTGGAAGACCAGCGAGCGCGCCGCCGAGGCCGCCGAGGCCCTGGGCATCACCGCCCACCGCCTCAAGGCCATGGGCCTGGTGGACAAGATCGTCAACGAGCCGGTGGGCGGCGCCCATCGCGACCAGAAGGCCATGGCCTCCTACCTGAAGCGCGCGCTCAATGACGCGCTACGCCAGGTCAGCGATCTCAAGCCCAAGGAACTGCTGGAGCGCCGCTACGAGCGCCTGCAGGCCTATGGCCGCTTCTCGGACACCAAGAGCCGCTGATTCGCCGGTGTTGCCCGACACGCCGGCGCCTCATGCCGGCGTCTTTGCCGTCGCCTACAGCGGCGGCCGCGATTCCACCGCCCTGCTGCATCTGAGCGCGCGTCAGGCCCAAGCCCTGGGCCTGCATGTGCTCGCCCTGCATGTGCACCACGGCCTGAGCGCCAATGCCGATGCCTGGCTGGCGCATTGCGAATCGCAATGCCAGCTCTGGGCCGCCCAGGGCCTGCCACTGAACTTCCAATTTCGTCGTCTTGCCGGGGCACCCGCCGCCGGCCAGAGCGTCGAGGCCTGGGCTCGCGAGGGACGCTACCAGGCGCTCGGCGAGATGGCCGTGCAGGGCGGGGCCAGTCTGCTCCTGCTGGCCCAGCATCGCCGCGACCAGGCCGAGACCTGGCTGCTGCAGGCCCTGCGCGGCGCCGGCGCGGCGGGCCTGGCGGCCATGCCGGCTCGCCAGACGCGCGAGCACGGCCTGGTCTGGGCTCGCCCCTGGCTGGATCAGCCGCGCGAGGCTGTCGAGGCCTATCTGGCCGAGCAGGGACTGAGCTTTATTGACGACGACAGCAACGCCGACGCGCGCTACGCCCGCAACCGCCTGCGTCTGCAGGTCTGGCCGGGTCTGAGTGCCGCCTTTCCCGGGGCCGAGGCTGCGCTGAGCCAGTCCGCCCAATGGGCCCAGCAGGCACTGGAGCTGCAGCGCGAGCTGGTGGCGCAAGACCTGCCCCCGCTGTGCTCGGACCAGGGTCTGGATGTGGCGGGGCTGCTCGGGCTTTCACCTGCGCGAGCCAGCAATGCCTTGCGGGCCTGGTTGCATCAGGCTCTGGGCCAAGCCGCGCCGGCCAGCCTGGTGCAGCGTCTGCTGGCCGAGCTGCCGGGGCGTCGCGTGGGTGCCTGGCCTTGCGGGGCGGGCGAGCTGCGGCTCTACCGGGAGCGGCTCGCCCTGGGGGCCTCAGCCCCGCGCGAACTTCAAGGCGAATTCGGCCCGCTCGACCTCAGCCGCCCCGGCTTTCACGCTTTGCCGGCGGCCGGCGGGGGCTGGTGGGTGGAGCAGGCGGAGGAGGGCGAGGCCGCCTTACCCGCTTCGCTGCTGCGTGCTGTGCTGGCGCGGTCGCGCCAGGGCGGTGAGCAGTTCCAGTCCCAGCCGCGGGGCGTGCCCCGCAGTCTCAAGAAGTGCTTTCAGGCTGCGGCCGTACCGGCCTGGCAGCGCAGCGGTCCGCTGCTCTTTGCGGGCGATCGCCTGCTCTGGGTGCCGGGCCTGGGGGCGGATGCCCGCGCTAGGGCCGAAGCCGGTGCGCCGGGGCTGAAGCTGCGCTGGCAGGCCGATTCTGTGCCCGCTCTGTAACGTCCATGTCAGTTTTGCTGCAGCGCGGCAGCTAGAATCTTGGGCTGCGAAAAGCGGCGCAAACTGCCCGATTCCGGGCCCCGACTCCCGCGTTGAAGACTCCCCATGGCCTTGATAGTTCACAAGTACGGCGGCACCTCGATGGGATCGACCGACCGTATCCGCAACGTCGCCAAGCGTGTCGCCAAATGGGCGCGTGCCGGGCATCAGATGGTGGTCGTGCCCTCGGCCATGAGCGGCGAAACCAACCGTCTGCTGGGCCTGGCCAAAGAGCTGTCGCCGGCCGGCGGGAGCACGCCCGAGCTGATGCGTGAACTGGACATGATTGCCGCCACCGGCGAGCAGGTCTCGGTGGGCCTGCTGGCTATCGCGCTCCAGGCCGAAGGTCTGGAGGCGGTCAGCTACACCGGCTGGCAGGTGCCCGTGCAAACCGATTCCTCGCACACCAAGGCGCGCATCGAAAGCATCGATGACGCCAAGGTGCGCGCCGACCTGAGCGCGGGCCGGGTGGTGGTGATCGCCGGCTTCCAGGGCGTGGACGAGGAGCAGAACATCACTACGCTGGGCCGTGGCGGCTCAGACACCTCGGCCGTGGCGATCGCCGCGGCGATGAAGGCCGACGAGTGCCTGATCTACACCGATGTGGATGGTGTCTACACCACGGATCCGCGCATCGTGCCCGAGGCACGCCGCCTGCACACCATCAGCTTCGAAGAGATGCTGGAGATGGCTTCGCTCGGCTCCAAGATCCTGCAGATCCGCTCGGTGGAGTTCGCGGGCAAGTACCGCGTGCCGCTGCGCGTGCTGTCCAGCTTCACGCCCTGGGACATCGATATCAACGAGGAAGCCAAGTCCGGCACCCTGATCAGTTTTGAAGAGGACGAAAAAATGGAACAAGCCGTCGTGTCGGGCATCGCCTTCAACCGTGACGAAGCCAAGGTGACCCTGCTGGGCGTGCCGGACAAGCCGGGCATCGCGTTCCAGATCCTGGGCCCGGTGGCCGAGGCCAATATCGATGTGGACGTGATCATCCAGAACGTCTCGCAGGACGGCAAGACCGACTTCAGCTTCACCGTGCACCGCAACGACTATGCGCGCGCCATCGAGCTGCTGGAGAAGACCGTGGGCCCAGCCGTGCAGGCCGCCAAGGTGCTGGGCGACCAGCGCATCTGCAAGGTCTCCATCGTGGGCATCGGCATGCGCTCGCATGTCGGCGTGGCCTCCAAGATGTTCCGCGCGCTCAGCGAAGAGGGCATCAATATCCAGATGATCTCCACCAGCGAGATCAAGACCTCGGTCGTGATCGACGAGAAGTACATGGAGCTGGCCGTGCGCGCCCTGCACAAGGCTTTTGATCTGGACCAGGATCAGGCCGCCTGAAAAAACTCAGCGATTTTTGCTTGGGGCCTCAAAATCTTGATATAGAATGCGAGGCTCTGCTGGAGACGTGACCGAGTGGCCGAAGGTGCTCCCCTGCTAAGGGAGTATGTGGGCAAAACCTGCATCGAGGGTTCGAATCCCTCCGTCTCCGCCAGCAAAACATGAGAACGCCGCGCAATGAAAATTGCGCGGCGTTTTTCATTTCTGCGCCAGGGTGCTTGCCGTGTAGGTGTTAAATCGCGCCTGCCCCGACCTGTTGAGGAGCATCTCTTCATGTATGTGCCGCATCGGGGCCATTGTGGGTCTGCGCCTGCAGGTCTTGAGCTTGGAGTTCAAGGCCAAGCTCAGTCAGAACCGCAGTGCGCTGGAGCGCCAGCGCCTGCGCGAGCAGTACGAGGCCGGCACCGCGCGTGAGGGTGAACTGGCGCAGTGGATGCAGCGCTTGGGCCTGTAAGGGCCCGAGGGAGGCTCCATGAAAAAGCCCGCCGAGGTGGCGGGCTTGCAGCGGGAAGGGGCGGGCTTGATTACATGCCGGCGTAGTTGGGACCGCCGCCGCCCTCGGGCGTGACCCACACGATGTTCTGCGTCGGGTCCTTGATGTCGCAGGTCTTGCAGTGCACGCAGTTCTGGGCATTGATCTGCAGGCGGTCGCTGCCGTCGTCGTTCTTGACGAACTCATAGACGCCGGCCGGGCAGTAGCGGCCCTCGGGGCCGGCAAAGCGCGCCAGATTGGTAGCCACGGGCACGCTGGCGTTCTTCAGCGTCAGGTGGGCCGGCTGGTTTTCCTCGTGGTTGGTGTTGGAGATGAACACCGAGGAGAGGCGGTCGAAGGTGAGCTTGCCATCGGGCTTGGGATAGTCGATGGGCTGGCATTCCGCGGCCGGCTTGAGGCAGACATGGTCCGGGTGCGTGGCATGCAGGGTCCAGGGCGGGCTTTGCACGCCCAGCTTGGGCAGCAGCCATTGCTCGATGCCCGTCATCAGCTGGCCCACCAGCTTGCCCTTCTTGAACCAGAGCTTGAAGTTGCGGGTCTGCTGCAGCTCTTCATTCAGCCAGCTGGCCTCAAAGGCGGCCGGGTAGGCGGCCAGCTCGTCCTGGGCACGGCCTTCGGCAAGCGCCGGCACGATGGCCTCGGCGCAAAGCATGCCGCCCTCAAGAGCGGCATGGCTGCCCTTGATGCGCGCGGCATTCAGATAGCCGGCGTCGCAGCCGATCAGGGCTCCGCCCGGGAACACGGTCTTGGGCAGAGCCTGGGGCGTGCCGTTGTTGATGGCGCGCGCGCCGTAACCGATGCGCTTGCCGCCTTCGATATGGGCGCGGATGGACGGGTGCGTCTTCCAGCGCTGCATTTCCTCGAAGGGGCTCATGTACGGGTTCTGGTAGTCCAGACCGATCACAAAGCCCAGCGTGACCTTGTTGCCCTCCAGGTGGTAGAGGAAGCCGCCGCCGAAGGTGTCGTCCGTCATGGGCCAGCCGGCGGTGTGCACCACCAGGCCCGGCTTGGCCTTCTCGGCCGGGATCTCCCACAGCTCCTTGATGCCGATGGCGTAGCTCTGCGGGTCCTTGCCGGCGGCCAGGTCGTACTTGGCGATCAGCTGCTTGCCCAGATGGCCGCGCGCGCCTTCGGCAAACACGGTGTACTTGCCCAGCAGCTCCATGCCCAGCTGGAAGCCCTCGTGCGGCTGGCCGTCCTTGCCGATGCCCATATTGCCGGTGGCCACGCCCTTGACGCGGCCTTGCTCGTCATAGAGCACCTCGGCCGCGGCAAAGCCCGGGAAGATCTCCACGCCCAGGTTCTCGGCCTGCTGGGCCAGCCACTTCACCACATTGGACAGGGAGATGACGTAGCAGCCCTCGTTGTGCAGATTGCGCGGCACCAGGGCGTCCGGCGTGCGGGTGGCGCCGGTCTCGGAGAGGAAGAGGATGTCGTCACCGGTGACGGCCTGGTGCAGGGGCGCACCCAGCTCCTTCCAGTTGGGGAAGAGCTCGCTCAGGGCCCGCGGGTCCATCACCGCGCCGGAGAGGATGTGGGCGCCGGGCTCGGAGCCCTTTTCCAGCACCACCACCGAGATCTCCTGGCCCTTCTCGGCGGCCAGCTGCTTGATGCGGATGGCGGTGGCCAGGCCGGCGGGACCGCCGCCCACGACCACCACGTCGTATTCCATGCTTTCGCGCGGGCCGTACTGGGCCACCAGGTCTTCGGAGCTCATGTGTTTCCTTGTGTCTCAACGATTGTGTGGGCGCCCAGCCGGGCCGCGATTTGGCGCCGCATTCTACCGATGCGTGCAGAAAAATAGCACGACCGTTCGATTTTGATTTGGGTGCTGGCCTCTAGGCGGGAAGACGGGGCTTGGCCGAGCCGACCCAGCGAAGCGCCGTGGTGGCCCATGTTATCGTTTCCACTCAGCAGTCTGAGGATGAGAAAGCGATAGATCATGAGCTACAGCATCGACCTGTCGGGCCGCGTGGCCCTGGTGACCGGAGCTTCCAGCGGTCTGGGCGCACAGTTTGCGCGAACCTTGGCCCAGGCCGGCGCCTGTGTGGTGCTGGCAGGTCGCCGCGCTGAACGGCTCAAGACCCTGCGCGCCGAGATCGAGGCCCAGGGGGGCGACGCTCATGTGGTGCATCTGGACGTCACCGATCTGGACAGCATCAAATCTGCTGTGGCCCATGCCGAGACCGAGGTCGGCACCCTGGACATCCTGATCAACAACTCCGGCGTCAGCACCACGCAGAAGCTCACCGAGGTCAGCGGCGACGACTACGACTTCGTGATGGACACCAATGTGCGTGGCGCCTTCTTCGTCGCGCAGGAAGTGGGAAAGCGCATGCTGGCGCGCGCGCGCGGCGCGGCGCCGGGCACCTTCATCGGTGGGCGCATCGTCAATATCGCCTCGATGGCCGGCCTGCGTGTGCTCAGCCAGATCGGTGTCTATTCGATGAGCAAGGCCGCAGTGATCCATATGACGCGGGCGATGGCGCTGGAATGGGGCAAGTACGGCATCAACGTCAACGCCATCTGTCCCGGCTATATCGACACCGAGATCAACCATCACCACTGGAGCACCGAAGGCGGCAAGAAGCTGGTCGAGCTGCTGCCGCGCAAGCGCGTCGGTCATCCGCGCGACCTGGACACCGCCTTGCTGATGCTCTGCGCCAATGAAAGCCACTTCATCAATGGTGCGGTGATCCAGGCCGACGACGGCTTCGGAGTCTGAGCACCATGTCGCTTCGTGTATTGACGGCGCTGGAGGCGCGCGTGCTGGCCGTGCTGGTCGAAAAGCAGTTCACCGTGCCGGACAGCTATCCGCTCTCGGTCAATGCCCTGACCCTGGGCTGCAACCAGAAGACCGCGCGCGATCCGGTGATGAATGCCAGCGAGAGCGAGGTGCTGCGCGCGTTGGACGAGCTGCGTGGCATGAGCCTGGTGAACCGCGTCAGCGGCAGCCGGGTGGACCGCTATGAGCACAACTTCCGCCGCGGCATCAATGTGCCGGGGCAGGCCGAGGCCCTGCTGGCCACCCTGATGCTGCGCGGCCCACAGACGGCGGCCGAGCTGCGCGCCAACAGTGAACGCCTGCACCGGTTCGCCGACATTTCCTCGGTCGAGGCCTTTCTGACCGAGCTGGCCGAGCGCGAGCCGCCCCTGGCCCTGAAGCTGGCCCGCGCGCCCGGTGCGCGCGAGAGCCGCTGGGCCCATCTGCTGTGCGGCGAGCCGGCCGAGGGGCTGTCGGCCGCAGCAGCGGGCGAAGCACCCGCGCGCGACGACGAGATCCTGCAGCTGCGCGCCGAGCAGGCCCGGCTGGCGGCCGAGCTGGAAACGGTCAAGGCGCAGCTGGCCCAGATCCGCAGCGAGCTGGGGCTGGCGTGAAGATCGAGATCCCCGAGGCCAAGAAGCTGGTCTACGAGACCCGCATCCCCATGCGCTGGGGCGATATGGACGCGATGGGCCATGTCAACAACGCGGTCTACTTCCGCTACCTGGAAATCGTGCGCGTGGACTGGCTGGAGTCCCTGGGCGCGGCGCCCAATCCGGCCGGCGAGGGCCCGGTGATCGTCAACGCCTTCTGCAACTTCTACAAGCAGCTGGAGTACCCCGGCGAGCTGCTGGCGCGCCACTATGTCTCCAACCCCGGGCGCAGCAGCTTTGACACCTGGATCACCTTGGAGCGCGTGGACCAGCCGGGTGTGATCCACGCCGCGGGCGGCGCCACCACGGTCTGGATGGACTTTCCGGCCCAGCGCTCGGCGCCGCTGCCGGATTGGCTGCGGCGTCTGATTGAGGGCTGATCGAGGACTGATCGACGAGCAGGCAAGGCCTGGCCCCGAAAGAGAAAAACCCCGGTCCGTGAGGGCCGGGGTTTTTTACTGGCCCGCGATCAGCGCAGGCTGTAGCTCAGGCTGACGAAGGCGCTGCGACCACGGGGGTCCGTGTAGGTCGGGTCATAGCCGGCCAGGAAGTAGTAGGCCTGGTTGGAGAAGGGCGGCTCGGTGTTGAGCAGGTTCAGCAGGCCGGCTCGCAGCTTGAGCTGCTTGCTCACATTCCAGCTGCCGGTCAGATCCCACAGGGAATAGGCCTTGACCTTGCGCGCGGGCAGGAGCTTGTCGCTGCTCGGGTCATAGGTGGTGTTCTGGTCGGTGTAGCCGGACGAGTACTGGTTGGCCAGGGTCAGGCTGAAGGGGCCTTGATCCCAGCCCAAGCTGATGCGATGACGCCACTTCTGGATCACCTGGTCGTTCAGGAACAGGCCCAGATTGCTGCGATAGCCTTCCAGAGGGCCGAACTGGCGGTCGTAGTTGAGCACCCAGGTGCCGCTGAAGCTGCTGCTGAAGCGGCCCAGGCTGCTGGCCGTGCCGCGCCAGTCGTAGCCCAGATCGATGCCCGAGGTCTTGAGGCGGCCCTGGTTCTCCTTCTGCAGCAGGATGTTGGTGATGTAGCCGCTGGAGTCGCGCTGGATGTACTTGCCGTTGTACTTGTCCGGGCTGTCGATGATGATCTGCTCACCCAGGGTGGAGATCACATCCTTCTTCTGGATGTTCCAGTAGTCGATGCTGAGAGACCACTGACGGCTGGGCTCGAACACCGTGCCCAGCGAGAACTGCTGGGACTTCTCGGGCTTGAGGTCCGGATTGCTGCGGCGCTCCACCGGCCACTGGTCGGTACACAGATCGATGGAGCCCTGGCTCTTCACGCACTGCGGATCGGTCAGGAAGCTGGCGGCCGTGCCATAGGTGGTGGGGCGCTTGAGGTCGGCCAGCGAGGGGGCGCGGAAGCCCGTGCCGGCCGAGCCGCGCAGCACCAGATTGCTCAGGGGCTGGTAGCGCAGCCCCAGCTTGGGGTTGGTGGTGGCGCCGACCTCGCTGTAGTGGTCGTGACGCAGGGCCAGCTGCAGCTCCAGCTGCTTGCTCAGCGGCGCGTTCAGCTCGGCAAAGACGGAGCGCACATCGCGGCTGTCGTCGGTGGGCTTGAGATCGGCCACGCCCAGGCCGCTGCTGCTGCGGTCGCCGGCGATATTGTTGGAGCGCAGCAGCTCCGAGGGCGTGAAGCTGGTGTTCTCGCGACGCAGCTCGCCGCCCAGGGCCAGGGCCAGATCACCGCCGTCCAGCTTGGCCAGACTGCGCGAGACCTTGACATCCACCGAGGTGCTCACGCCCTTGCTCTTGCGGGCCTCGTCATGGACCTTGATGCTGTCCAGCAGCGCCAGGCCTGCGGCCGAGGAGGGGGCCCAGGGGTTGATCGTGCCGTCGCGCACCGCGGCATCGAACTTGTCGAAGAGCACATAGCCGTTCACATACTTGTCCACGGCGCGGTTCTCGGCGCGCGAGAGGCCCAGCTCATAGTCCCAGGCGGCCAGGGTGCCCGTGGCGCCCAGCACCAGTCGATTGGCGCTGCTGGTCACCTCATTGCTGCGGTTGCCGGCCTCGGCCATGCGATAGCGGATGCCGCTGAAGGTGGTCGGCAGACCGGGCTTGTCCAGTACGGCGCGATAGGGCGCCGGCAGCAGGGAGACCGGCAGATTGCGGATGCGAATGGGGTTGGGGCTCAGCACGTAGCGGCTCTCCGCCTCGGACTGCACCAGCTCGGCGAAGAGCTGGTGGTCATCGCTGAGCTGCCAGGTGGCGCGGCCCACAAAACCGATCTTGCGCGACTCGGGATAGATCTCGGTGTCGCGCATGTAGTCGTAGCTGCAGGCCAGCGGGCCGCCCGGGCCGGTGGCGGCGAAGACCGTGCCCTCGTTGAGCGTGTTGCAGGCCGGGTTGGCCGGGTTGATGCGGGTGCGGGTGGCGCCGGCGGGCAGCACGCCCGCCGTGATCAGGGCATTGCGCTGGCTGCTGCTGATGTCGATATTGGCCGGATAGGTGTTGCTGGACATCAGGGCCGGCAGATTGCTGGCCAGGGGGCGGTCCTGGATGAACTGGCGCTGGCTGGAGCGCAGGGCGTCCAGCTGCTGGACGTCGAGCACGCCGAAGACATTGAAGCGATCGCGGCCCAGATCACCAAAGCCGCCGCTGATGCTGGCGGTGCGCTTGCCGGCGCCACCTTCATCGGTACCTGCGACATAGGCGCCCAGATCCACGCCGCGGTAATCCTTGCGGGTGATGAAGTTGATCACGCCGCCGATGGCGTCGGTGCCGTAGATGGCTGAGGCGCCGTCCTTGAGCACTTCCACGCGCTGGATGGCACCAGCGGGGATGTTGTTCAGGTCCACGCCCGCGTTGTCGCCGGGCGAGGCGAAGTTGGCCAGGCGGCGACCGTTGAGCAGCACCAGGGTGGACGACACGCCGATGCCACGCAGATTGGCGCCGTTGAAGCCACGCTGGCCCGAGGTGCCGTCGCTGATGCTCATGCCGTCGGACAGCGGCGCGGTATTGGCACTGATGCTCTTCAGAATCTCGGCCGCCGTGGTCACGCCGCTTTTGTCGATGTCCTCGCGCTTGAGCGTCTGCACCGGCAGGGCGGTTTCACCCTCGATGCGCTTGATGCTGGAACCCGTGACTTCGATGCGTTCGAGCTTGTTGTCCTGCGCCAGCGCGGCGCCGCCCGCGAGCAGGGCGGCAGCCTGGGCCAGGGCTTGCAGTTTCAGGAGCCGGGCGGGCGAGGCGCGGCGCGGCATGCGGAGCAGTGACATGGTGAGTGGGCCTTGTTGACGGAGTTGCGGATGCGGCTGTGCAGCGGGGCTCTGCGTCAGGGCAGGGCGGGGAAGGGCTGGCGACAGGCCTGCACGCACTCTAGGAAGCGCGGGCTTGTCGACGTGATGGGGTTTTGGCGGGGCGGTCGCTTTGGCGCAAGTGCGGGTCGCGTGGCTTGCCTCCGTGGTGCGGGCGCGCCTTCGGGGGTGCAGGGCACCGCC
>NZ_JBKCLH010000026.1:0-18210 GCF_046300915.1 Roseateles sp.
GGGGTGGTCTTGCCACCCCCCGCCGTGGGGCTCCGAAAGACCTTGAAACTCAGCCTTTCACCGCCTAGGCACCTCAGATCGGCAGCGCCGTCGTGTGCTTGACCTCCTCCATCACCGCATAGGTGCGGGTCTCCCGCACGCCCGGCAGGGTCCAGATCACGCTGCCGATGAACTCGCGGTAATGGCCCATATCGGCCACCCGGGTCTTGAGCAGGTAGTCAAAACCGCCGGCCACCAGATGGCATTCCAGGATCTCGGGGCGGGCTTGCACGGCGGCCTTGAAGTTGTCCATCACATCGTGCACCGTGCGGTCCAGCAGGATCTCGATGAAGACCAGCATCGAGGCCCCCAGCTTGGCCGGGTTGAGGCGGGCCTCGTAGCCCAGGATGTAACCCTCGCGGGTGAGGCGCTTGACGCGCTCCAGCACCGCCGTGGGCGAGAGATGCACCGCCTCGGCCAGCTTGAGGTTGGAGATGCGCCCGTCCGCCTGCAGCACGCGCAGGATGCGGGCATCGATCGTGTCGAGTGCGTCTGTCACCGGATTTTTCTCTGAGGAAGCGTCAATGTTCTGAATTTAATTCAGATTGAAGATCAATAGAGTTCCGGCAGTCACTAATGAGAGGTCCGCCATGAGCGCTTTTGCCCTGCCCCCGGAGTCGCCCCGCCTGCCCAGTCCCTACCGGGACGAGATTCCCCTGGCGCGGGCCCTGGCGGCCGGCGTGCAGCTGGACTGGCCGGCGGTGCTGGCCACGGCCGCGCCCTGGGTGGAGCAGGTGCGTGCCAACCCGGCGCCCTTCTGGGCCATGGAATCCCTGCTGCGCGAATACCCCATCACCAGCGCCGAGGGCCTGGCCCTGATGCGCTTGGCCGAGGCCCTGCTGCGCGTGCCGGATGTGGAAACCGCCATCGCGCTCACGGCCGACCAGCTGGGCAAGGCCGATTTCGACGCCAGCTCCGAGGGCCCGCACAAGCTGCTGGCCGGTCTGGCGGCCAGCGCCATCGGCCTGTCCAAGAAGTTCCTGCCCGAGGCCGAGAGCGATGGCGGCCTGTTCAAGCGCCTGGGCGCGCAGACGGTGGTGGCCGCCACGGTGCGCGCCATCCAGCTGCTGGGCCGCCAGTTCGTGCTGGGCCGCAGCATCCAGGAGGCCATGGGCGAGGCGGATGCCGCCCGCAAGCAGCAGGCTCAACTGCGTTTCTCCTACGACATGCTGGGCGAGGGCGCCCGCACCGAGCACGATGCCGAGCGCTACCAGGCGGCCTATGTGGGCGCCATCAAGGCCATCGCGGCCGGCCGAAAGGCCGAGTCGCCCGAGGGCGCCGACGGCATCTCCATCAAGCTCAGTGCCCTGTTCTCGCGCTACGAGGTGCTGCAGCGCGAGCGGGTGTTCGCCGAGCTGCTGCCGCGTGTCTGGCAGCTGATCGAGCTGGCGGCCCAGGCCAATATCAACCTCACCATCGACGCCGAGGAGGTGGACCGCCTGGAGCTCTCGCTCGATGTGCTGGACACCCTGGCCGCCCGCATCGCCAGCCACTATCCGCAGTGGCGCGGCTTCGGTCTGGCCGTGCAGGCCTACCAGACCCGCGCCCGCCAGGTGGTGGACGAGGTGGCCGCCATCGCCCGCAAGCATGGGCTCAAGTTCATGGTGCGCCTGGTCAAGGGCGCCTACTGGGACGGCGAGATCAAGCGCGCCCAGGAGCAGGGCCTCTCGGCCTACCCGGTGTTCACGCACAAGCAGCACACCGATGTGTCCTATCTGGCCTGCGCCCAGGCGCTCATCGGCCATGCCGATGTGATCTACCCGCAGTTCGCCAGCCACAACGCCGGCACCATCGCCGCCATCCTGCAGATGGCGCGCGCGGCGGGGGCCAAGTTCGAGATGCAGCGCCTGCACGGCATGGGCGAGGGGGTGTACCGCGAGGTCTTGAAGGACCCCAGCATTCCCTGCCGCGTCTACGCCCCGGTGGGCGAGCACCGCGACCTGCTGGCCTATCTGGTGCGCCGCCTGCTGGAGAACGGCGCCAACAGCTCCTTTGTGCACCAGCTGGCCGATGCCGAGGTCAAGGTGGACGAGCTGCTGGCCTCGCCGCTGAGCCAGGTGCAGCGCACCGGCTCCCTGCCCCTGCCGCTGCACATCCTGGGCGAGCGGCTCAACAGCCGTGGTGCCGACCTCACCGCGCCGGACGAGCGCGCGCCCATCGTGGCCGCCATCGCCGCGGCCCGCGTGCAGCCCGTGCCCGAGGCCTTGGCCGCCGATGTGGACGCCGCCATGGCCCGCCTGGCCGCCGGCTTCCCGGCCTGGAACGCCCGCCCGGTGGCCGAGCGCGCCGCCATCCTGCGCCGCGCCGCCGATGCGCTGGACGCGCGCCTGCCCGAGTTCTGCGGCCTGCTGGTCCAGGAGGCCTACAAGACCGCGGGCGACTGCATCGCCGAGGTGCGCGAGGCGGTGGACTTCCTGCGCTACTACGCTGACCAGGCCGAGCTGGAGCAGCAGCCTCTGCAAGGCCGCGGCGTCTTCGTCTGCATCAGCCCCTGGAACTTCCCCCTGGCCATCTTCGCCGGCCAGGTGGTGGCCGCCCTGGTGGTGGGCAATACCGTGGCCGCCAAGCCGGCCGAGCAGACGCCCTATGTGGCCCTGAAGATGGTGGAGCTGCTGCATGAGGCCGGTGTGCCGCAAGACGCCCTGGCCCTGCTGCATGGCCCCGGCGAGACCGTGGGCGCCGGCCTGGTGGCCCATGCCCAGACCGCGGGCGTGTGCTTCACCGGCTCCACCCAGGTGGCCCAGATCATCAACCGCACTCTGGCGGCCAAGCCCGGCGACGGCCTGCTGCCCCTGATCGCCGAAACCGGCGGCATCAATGCCATGGTGGTGGACTCCACCGCCCTGCCCGAGCAGGTGGTGGACGCCGTGGTGCAGAGCGCCTTCCGCTCGGCCGGCCAGCGCTGCTCGGCCCTGCGCCTGCTGTGCGTGCACGAGAGCATTGCCGGCGGCGTGATCGCCATGCTCAAGGGCGCGCTGCAGGAGCTGTGGGTGGGCCATCCCGCCGATCTGGCCACCGATGTGGGCCCGGTCATCGACGACGAGGCCTTCGAGAACATCCAGCGCCATGTGGACCGCCTCAAGCGCGAGGCCCGCCTGATCGCCGAAGCTCCGGTGCACGATGCGCTGCCGCGCCTGGTGCGTCCCGTGGCCTTCGAGATCGCCAAGGTCGAGGACCTGGGCCAGGAGATCTTCGGCCCGGTGCTGCATGTGCTGCGCTGGAGCGGCGAGGCCGATGCGTTGATCGAGCGCATCAACGGCCTGGGCTACGGCCTCACGCTTGGCATCCAGACCCGCATCGACAGCCGCGCCCTGCGCCTGGCCGAGAAGGCGCGCATCGGCAATGTCTATGTGAACCGCAACATCATCGGCGCCGTGGTGGGCGTGCAGCCCTTCGGCGGCGAAGGCCTCTCCGGCACCGGCCCCAAGGCCGGCGGCCCCAGCTATCTGCGCCGCTTTGCTGCCGTGCAGGCCTCGGCCGCCGCCGCCGCACCCCTGGCCGCCCCGGCGTCCGGCGCCACCCCGGCCGTGGCGCCCGCTTTTGCCGAGCTGCAGCCGGGCCTGGCCGCCTGGAGCGCCACCCCGCTGGCCCAGCGCGCCGCGGCCCTGCGCCGCGCCGCCGCCGGCCTGGCGGCGGAGAGCGCCGCCCTGGTGGCAGCCCTGGCCGCCGCCGCCGAGCAAGACCTGGCCCCGCTGGCCCTGCCCGGCCCCACGGGCGAGAGCAATGAGCTGCGCCGCCATGCCCGCGGTGTCTTCCTGGTGCTGGGCGCCGGCGCGGGCGAGGCCGATCTGGCCGCGGCCCTGGCCGCGCCCCTGCTGGCCGGCAATAGCGTGGCCCTGCTGGCCGATGCCGCGGGTGAGGCCCTAGCCCGCCGCCTGCAGGCCGAGCTGCCGGTTGGCGTGCTGCGCCTGGGCGGCGCCCAGGACAGCCTCGCCGGCTGGCTGGCCCCGGCCGGCCTGGCCGGCGTGGTGCTGGCCCGTGCGGGTGATGCCGAGCTGCAGCGCGCCCTGCGCCAGCAGCTGGCCGAGCGCCCGGGCGCCATCCTGCCCCTGGTCTCGGCCGCCGAAGCCCGCGATCCGCGTCAGCTCTACCGCTTTGCCGCCGAGCAGACGCTCACCATCAACACCGCCGCCGCCGGCGGCAACGCGGCCCTGCTGGCGGGCGGGCACTGATGGGTTCACATCCTCTGTTGCCAGGTCTCGCCAGTGGCTGGCGGTCTGGCGCAAGGGCCTGTCAAGACGGCAAACATGGGGGTGATCGGGGCGCCAAGGCGTCTCTCACGCCTGTCCCCTTTGTGAAGTACGACCGATCAATTTCCCCCAGAAAAGTGCCTTGAACCAAGGGAAAGCGATAGGAGCCGGTTGGATCTCCCAGCGTTGACGCCTGCCGTCAGCACATGCTCCACTGCGCGCCAAGCGTGACCCGTCAGACCGCTCGACCCAGGTCTCTGAACCTTGGCGAACGGAAGTGGCACGCAAGCCGCGGTAGATGGCTATCAGGGGGAAGATGTGGGCTCCAGCAGAGCACTGTCGTCTGTTCTTGCGCTGTGTCGCGCCGGCCTGTTCCGGTTTCTGCGGCTTCATAGCCTGTTCCTGCTCGCTGCGGCGCTACTAGTCCTGCCGACGGCGCAGGCGGCGACCGAGCGTTACGAGTACGACGGTCTGGGGCGTTTGATCCGTGTGATCGACGCTGCCAACAAGCTGACCGAGTACCAGTACGACGCTGCGGGCAATATCCTGGCCGTGCGCACCGATGGCACGGCACAGCCGCCCACCGCCACGAGCATCACGCCGGCCTCGCTTCGACGAGGCAGCAGCGCGCGCATCACACTCAACGGCACGCAGCTGGCGACGGCAGCGCTCGCTGCCGATGATCCGGAGCTGAGCATCTCGCGCGTCAGCCGAACCGCGAGCAGCATCGCCTTCGATCTGGCGGTGTCTCCCACGGCCCGGCTCGGTGCCAGTGCCCTGCGCCTGAGCTCGGCCGCCGGCACGGCCAGCATCAGCCTGCAGATTCGGCCGCTTCTGCCCGTCGCCCAGGTGGCGCCCCTGCCCATTGCCGTGTCCCCCAGCGCCGGCGCAGCGGGTTTCGATCTGAGCCTGAGTCATGCAGACGATGAGGCGCATCAGTTCACGCTGGCCGTGGTTCGCGAGGACATCGCGACGGTCACGCCGCTCAGCCTCAGCCTGGCCGCAGGTCAGACAACGGCACGCTTCGCGGTGCGAGGCCTCAAGGGCGGCAATACGGAGTTGCGCCTGACATCGCCCACGCTGGGCGTGCTGCAGGTCCCCATCTTTGTCACCATCAATCCCGAGGGCATCAGCACGGCCCGTGCCGCCCTGGTAGGGGTGGAGGTGGCGACAGTACCGCAGCCGCCTAGCGGCATTGCGGCCCTACTGGGGGCGCCGCTGGTCGGTGTTCACATGAGTGCGGGCAGCCTGTGGCTGGACACTCAACCGCGCTATCTCTCGCAGGGCGCCACACAGACCCTGCGCATCCTGGGTGAATCACTGCCCCCTGACTTGAGCGCCAGCCTGGAGCCGGCCCAGGGCTTGACCCTGGGGACACTGAGCCTGAGCGCAGACCGCAAGCAGGCCGAGCTGCCCGTGACGGTGGATGCCGCAGCGGCAACCGGCCTGCGCAGCCTGGTGCTGCAGGCGGGCGGCGTCAGCCTGCGTCCGGTGATCCAGGGGGCCGACGATATCGACATCGTTCTGCCGCGTCCGCAGATTTTCTCGGTGGCGCCGATTGCCCTGAAGGCGGGCAGCACGGTGGCGGAGTTCGTGATTCGAGGCCGCAATCTGCAGGATGTGAGCGCTGTGGAGGTGCGCGGCGCCACCGGCTTGCGTCTGGGTTCCACCCTGAGCGTGTCGCCGGACGGCAGCAGCCTGACCGTGGGGCTGCAGGTGCTGGCCAGCGCGGTGCCCGGGCCTCGCGTGATTGTGTTGAGCAGCCCCAGCGGCTTGAGCGACGAGGGGGCCTCGGCGGCCAATACCGTGACCGTGTATGAGGACGACAGCGACTGGAAGTCCGTGCAGCAACTGAGCGCCGGCGTGGTCGGGGTGGTGCTCGACAAGCCCGTGGGCCCGGGTGCCGGCCTGAACACGCTCAGTGCTGCGCCGCTGGTGGGTGTGACCCTGGGCACGGTGCTCAGCGATTTTGCGCCCCGCACCATCGCCAAGGGAGAGACTCGCAACCTGGTGTTCAGCGGCGAAGGCTTGCAGGGCGTGGATGCACTGGGTATCGAAGCTGCGACCGGTCTGACGGTGGGCGCGATCAGTGTGGCGCCCGATGGCCGCAGCGTCAGCGTGGTTGTCAGCGCGGCCAGCGATGCTCCGCTGGGCCTGCGCCGCCTCAAGCTGGCGGCCGCGGGTGTGGCACTGCCGTTTGCGGCGCCGGAAGAGCCGCTGCTGCTGGTCACGCCGGTGCTGCCGGTGCTCGACTCCATCGAACCGCCGACGGCCAAGCCGGGCAGCACCCTTGCCCTGACCTTGCGCGGCCGCAATTTCCTGAATGCGCAGTCGGTGCAGGTGTCGCCCGCCGCGGGTGTGTCCATCGGTTCGGTCAATGTGGATGCCGAGGGCAAGCTGGCCACCGTGTCGCTGATCATCGATGCCGCCGCGGCCAAGGGCCCGCGCACCGTCACCCTGCAGACTCCGGCGGGCAGCACCAGCGCCACACCGGGCCCGAACAATCAGCTGACCCTGGGCGAGGTGGGCAGTCAGGTGCGGGATTTGCAGGCCGCAGCCGTGGGCGTGCTGCTTGGGGCCGATGGGGGCACGCCGCCGCCGTTGGCCACGCTCGTGACCGGCCCCCTGGTGGGCGTGCAGTGGGAACAGACGGCTCAACCGCGCGAGCAGGAGTTGCAGCTGCGTGCCGCCAACACCGGCGTGGTCCTGGGGGCCGGCGTGCTCGGCCTGAACCCCGCGGCAGTCCAGCGCGGCCAGGCCCTGGAGCTGGTGGTGAGTGGTGTGGCCCTGCCCGAGGATGCGAGCCTGCAGCTGCTGCCCGCCACCGGCCTGGTGTTGCAGGGTGCCGCACAGCGCAGCCCCGACGGCAGCAGCCTGCGCCAGACGGTGCAGGCCAGGACCGATGCGCCGCTGCAGCCCTACGAGCTCATCGTGCTGGACGAGACCGGCAAGCCCATTCCGGTGCTGAGCGCCCCCCACAGGCTGCAGCTGGAAGTGCTGGCCGAGCTGCCGGAGATCGTGTCGATCGAGCCCATCCTCGCGCGCCAGGGCGATGTGATCGTGCTGCGCGTGCGCGGCAAGCATCTGCAACGCGTGCAGCGGGTCGATGCCTTGCCGGCCGGCGCGCTGGTGATGGGCGACACGCCCAGCATCACTGCCGATGGCAGCGAGCTGACGATTCCCGTGGCCGTGCGGGCCGATGCGCCCACCGGCGCCTACACCATCCGGGTCTTCAACCCCATCGGGGGCTCCTCGGCGCTGGCCTCGCCCGCGAACACCTTCACCGTCTATGTCAAGGAGGCCACGCCATGAGCGCGCGCCGTTCCGCAGTCCCGCAACTCACTTTCCGTTCTTTCCAAAGCAAAGGAGGCCGCGCCATGGGTGCAGCACAACATCATCTCAGCACTACCGGACGCGCCGTGATGACGCTGGCGCTCTTGGCCCTGGCCCAGGGCGCGCAGGCCTTCAACAGCGGCAGCACCGGCGCCGACGGCGATCTGGCGCCGGCGGTCGACACGGTCATCACCCTGCCGCCCTCGGGCATCCTCAACTACGCCAATATCAACATTCCGGCCGGCGTGAAAGTCACCTTCAAGAAGAACGCCACCAACACCCCGGTGGTGCTGTTGGTGGCCGGCAACGCGGTGATCAGCGGGGTCATCGATGTCAGTGGCCGGCCTTCGACAGCTTCCGGTACCGCCGGGGATGGCGTGCTGGCCGATGACGGCAATCCGGGTGAAGGTGGGCCTGGGGGTTATGGCGGTGGTCGCGGTGGCCGGCCGGGGGCGGTGGACCTGATCGAGCGCCTGGGTGGCAAGGGGCTGGGACCGGGTGGCGGCATAGCGGCGGGTCGGGCGACCTGTAATGGCTTGGACTGGGAACTTGCGAATACGGTCGGTTACGGAGGCGGCACCGGTGGCGGTTTTGGCACTGTTGGTGGAACGAGCAGCGCTTACTGTGTTGAGCCGGCAGTGGGTTCTGTTTATGGGGCTGCAGAGCTATTGCCCCTGGTTGGCGGATCCGGTGGCGGTGGCGGACAAGGCGGCCGCAACTGGGCAGGCTCCGGCGGTGCGGGTGGCGGAGGTGCCTTGCTGATAGCGGTCTCAGGGACACTGACGATCACCAACACCACGGGCAAGATTCTCGCGAACGGCGGTCGCGCCGGCGATGTGGCCACGGTGGGCTGCGACAGCATGAATCGGGCGTCGGGCGGTGGCGGTGGCAGCGGCGGCGCCATCCGACTGGTGGCAACGACTCTTGCGGGAAATGGCGAGATCGCTGCCACGGGAGGCGGCTTTGGCAGCTACACCTGCGGCTATCGTGGCGGTGCCGGCGGCGTCGGCCGCATCCGCCTGGAGGCCGAGAACATCACGCGCACCGCGGCCACCAACCCGGCCGCCAGTAGCGCCCAACCCGGCCCCGTCTTCATCGCCGGCACACCCACCCTGAAGATCACCAGCGTGGCCGGGGTCAATGTGCCGGAGCCGCCGACCGGCGTGGCCGATGTCCGCTTGCCGGCCAACACGACCAATCCCGTGACGGTGAGTTTTGCCACCACCGGCGTTCCGGTGGGCAATACCGTGCGTCTGGCGGCCACACCCAATAACGGCCCCGAGGTCAGCGTGGTCAGCACCGCCCTGGCCGGCACACCGCAGGCCGCCACCGCGACCGCCAGCATCAATCTGCCCGCCGGGGCCAGCACCTTGCAGGCCACGATCACCTACACGGTGGTGGTGGCCATGGGCGAAGCGCTGTCGCGGTTTGCCCAAGGTGAGCGCGTGGAGCGGGTGACCCTGATGGCCAGCCTGGATGGCCGCGCCTCACGCACCTTGCTGATCACGGCCAGCGGGCGAGAGTTCGAGGCCAGCCCGGAAGCCCTGGCCACCCTGCGTCTGGCCAGCATGGGGGGCTGATCTGCGCATCGCGTGGCCGGGAGCGAGCGGCCACGCGATGGAGATTTGACACAGCCACAGCGTTCATCGACCCGGTCACATCCGTGGCGGCACAAGCGGTACTCATCCTTCTATGCGGCAGCAGCACAGCAAACTATCGATGGCGGGCCCGGTGTGGTGCGAGGCCCTGCGGCCGAATGTCCGGTCGGGCTGGCGTGGGTGGATCGCCGCGCTGGTCCTGGGCCTGCTGGCGCTGCTGAGCCTGGCGCCCCGGCATGCCCAGGCCCAGATCGTGGGCCGGGGTGACGCGCCGACCTTGGATGTGTCCGAAGTTGCCCTGGAGGTCGGTGCGGCCACCCAGCTGCAGCTGCGCCTGCCCAGTCCGGCCGCGCGTGCGCAGACCTATCAGATTCTGAACAGCGCGCCCGAGCTCGTGAGCGCGCCCGAACAGCTGAGAGTGCCGCAGGGCGCCACCCTCGTCCCCTTGCCGCTCACGGGCCTGCGTACCGGTATGGCGCGTCTGAGCATCTCGGCGCCGTCCCGGGTTCTCAGCGTGTCAGTGCTCGTGATTGCGGGTTTGCCGCGACTGGTGTCCATCGCCCCTGCACCCGGCCAAGCCCGGGTGGGTGGGCCTCTGGGTGTTCGCCTGAGCCTGAACGCCATACCGCGCGAGGAGGTCCGGATCGGGCTGCACAGCAGCACGGCCGACGCCTTGCAGCTGCCCGAGCAGCTGCTGCTGGCGCCGGGTCAGCAAAGCGCAACGGTCGAGGTTCGCGGGCTTGAGGTCGGCACGCACGCCGTGCAGGCTTCGCTGGGCGCCGATCGCCTGGAAACCCTGCTGCGTGTGAGCGAGGCCGCGGCACGCCCCGTGGCCCTGCTGCCCGATCGCAGCGTGCTGGAGGTCGGTGCCAGCGGCAAGCTGGGCGTGCAGCTCAGCGCTTTCACGCACCAGCCCCTGGACCTGAGCGTCAAGGTGTCGCCCGCGGATCTGGCGCAGGTGAGCAGCCCCTTGCGCCTGCCGGCGGGTGTGGAGGCCGGCGAGCTGTCGATCAAGGCCTTGAAGCCCGGTCTGGCCACGGTGGAGATTGAAGGCGCGGGCAGCCGGGTCAGCGCCCAGCTGCAGCTGCGCAACCCGGTGGGTGAGGCGGTGGCGCCCGCCATCGCACTCACGCCCCCGGCCCTGCGCCTGGTGAGTGGCGGCAGCGTCGCGGTGCAGCTGACCCAGGATGCGGTCCGTGCCTACGGCCAGGAGCTCAAGCTCAGCATCGAAAGCCAGCAGTACGCGGGGTCCTGGGACCAGGTGCCGGTGCTGAGCGTGCCGCCCGTTGTGCTCTTGCCGGCCGGCGAGCGCCAGGCGCAGTTCGCCGTGCAGGGCATGGCGCCGGGCCGCGCCCGGGTCAGCCTGGCGGGTCGGGGCGGTGTCGTGCTGGCCAGTCTGGATGTGGTGGTGGAGGCCGGCCCGCCCCGCGTCACCGGCCTGAGTCCGGCGCAGCAGAGCCTGCCCAAGGGCATGGTGGGCCAGGCCCTGGTGCAGGTGGCGCCCAGCGGTGCCGCACCCAGCGAGCTGAGCCTGCAGGTGGATGCCGCCAATGTGTTGGAGCTGCCGGCCAGCGTGACGCTGGCACCGGGGCAGAGTCAGGTCAGCGTGCCGCTGCGCGCCCTGGATGAGGGCGTGGCGCAGCTGAGCGTAGGCCTCAATGGCAGCCAGGCGACGGCCCGCGTGCAGGTGACAGCCCCGGTGATCGAGGAGCTGCGGCCGCCGCAAGACTTCGAGCTGGGCCTGGGCAACACGGCGGCCTATCCGCTCAAGGCGCTGATGACCGATGGTCAGGTCAGCGACCGGCCCGAAGGTCCGATCCAGCTGCGCAGCGAGGACGAGAAGATCTTCCGCGTGACGGCCCGGGGCGAGCTGGAGGGGCTCAGCCTGGGCCAGGCCTGGCTGGAGATCACTCTGGGCAGCCAGTTCAAGCTGCGCGCCAAGGTCAGCGTCAAGCAGCTGCCCGCTCTGCTGCTATCGCCGGCATCCGTGGAACTGGCCGTGGGCGCCAGCCAGCTCTACACCCTCAGCACGGCCAAGCCCGCGCCAGCGGGCGGGCTGCCGGTGCAGCTCAGCCTGAGCGGCCAGGGCGCTGCGGAAGTACCCGCCAGCGTTCTGATCCCGGCCGGCGCGAGCTCGGTCGGCTTCACGCTGCGCGCCCTCGGCGCGGGCAGCCTGCAGTTGCTGGCCGAGGCGCCGGGCCACCAGAGCGCGCGCGCCCAGCTGCTGATGCGCCAGGGCCAGCTCAGCATTGCCGCCATCAGCCCCACGCGCGGGGCGCTGGGCACCCTGGTTCGCGTCAGCGGTCAGGGCTTCGATCCGGTCTTGGCGAACAACCGCGCCTGGGTGGGGGACGCACCGGTGGAGCTGGTGTCGGCCACCGCGAGCGAGCTGCAGATCCGCATTCCGGCCACCGCCAGCACCGGCGCGGTGCGCGTGGCCAATGGCCTGGGTTCGGCCACGGGTCCGGTCTTCACGGTGGATCAGGCCCAGGATGCGGGCCTGGGCGCCACGCCCAATGCGCTGCGCCTGCTGCGCGGCAGCGAAGCCGCCAGCCTGATCTCCATTGTCAGCACGGGCTCGCAGCCCTATGCCGGTGCGATGGCGCTGAGCATCAGCGGTCTGCCGGCCGGCGTCAGCGCCAGCTTTGATCCGGCGCTGTTGCCGGCCGAGCGACAGGCCACCTTGCGCCTGAAGGCCAGCGGCGAGGCCAAGCCCGGCAGCTATGAGCTGCTGGTGAGCGGCAGCGGCAGTTCCTCGGCGGGCAGCATCAGCCGCAGCGTCAAGATCACGTTGACCGTGCCCGACCCGGTCTCCACGCCCAGCACCGGTGTGCGCGGCCGCTTCATCACGCCCGAAGGTCAGCCCATTGCCGGTGTGATCGTGCGCGCGGATACCGGGGCCCAGAACTCGCCGTCCACCACCACGGACGCAGCTGGCAGCTTCGAGCTGGCCGGCCTGGCCGCCGGGCCCGTGACCCTGCGCTTCGATGCGACACCGGCCAACCCGCTCTATCCCATCTGGCCCTTCAGTGTGGATGTGCAGGCCAATCAGATCGTGTTGCTCAAGGACTTCGTGATCGCGCCGCCGCCGGTGGTGGAGACCTTCAAGCCCATCAACAACGCTGGCGCTGAGCAGCGCATCAGCGACCCGCGCTTCCCCGGCCTGGAGATCGTGCTGCCGGCCGGTGCCGAGATCATCGGCTGGGACGGGGTGAAGAAGACCCGCATCGCCGTTGAAAAGCGCGAGATCTCGGAGCTGCCGGTGGTCTCGCCGCCGGTGCCCACGGGTGCTGCCTATCAGCTCTACTTCGGCACGCCCATGGGCGGCATTCCGACCAAGCCCATCCCCATCACCCTGCCCAACGACACCGGCGCCGAGCCGGGCGAAACCGTCAATGTCTGGTTCTTCGACGGCAGCCCCATGGGCGGCACCGGCGAGTGGAAGGTGGCGGGTCAGGCCGTGGTGAGTGCCGACGGCAAGACCGCCAAGATGGTCAGCGGCGGCCTGACGCGCTTTTGCGGCGTCTGCGGCCTGGCCTGCCTGGAGCGCCCGCCCAAGCCGCCGCCGCCGCCGCCCGACTGCCCCAAGCCCAGTGGCGGCAATCCGGTGGATATGTTGACCGGCCAGGAGTTGAGCCGCACCGGCGGCATGAGCTGCAAGGGGCACACGCCCATCGAGACGGGGCGCAACTACAACCCCATCGACGCCTTTGGCAATATCGGCGGCACCGAGGGCTCCATCGGCTATGGCTGGGCCCTGGACCACGACGCCATGCTGCTGGCCGGCAGCACGGTGCGCCTGGTGATGCCCGGCAATGTGCACCATGTGTTCGCGCCCGACGCGGATGGCAGCCTGCGCAATCGCACCGAGCCGGCCTTCGACGGCGCGCGCGTGGCGCAGGTGGACGGCTTGTGGCGCTTGTTCTTCAAGGACGGCACGCGCTGGACCTTCCAGGGCTATGCCGGCGCACCGGGCAATGTGCGCGGGCAGCCGCAGTTCCTGATCGAGACCCTGTCGCCCAGCGGTGCGCGGGTCACGGTGGCCCGCAACACCCGTGGCCAGCTGCTGTCCGTGGGCACGGAGCAGCGGCGCATCACGGCCAGCTATGGCAGCAGCGGCTTCATTGAGGCCCTGACCGATCCGGAAGGCCGGGCCGAGCGCTTCAGCTACACCGCCAGCAAGCGCCTGGCCACGGTGACCGACGCCGACGGCCGCGAAACCCGCTACAGCTATGTCAAGGACGCGGACATGCCGGTGGATGCGGCCTGCCGCCATGTGCTGCCGCCGGAAACCGGCGAGCGGCTCAAGAGCATCCAGTACCCCGGCCTGCAGCATCCCACCGAGAACTTCTACGGCTCCAGCCGCCGCGTGCTCAAGCAAAGCACGGCCCAGGGCAAGGAGTACCGCTTCAGCTATCGGGTCGGTGGTGCCTGCATCACGCACCAGAGCAATCCGGGCAAGGTCTGCAGCGGCGCCAGCTGCCCGGTGGAGGACAGCTGGGAGAACCATGAGGCGGGCTGGCGCTTCCATGGGGGCCAGGTCTTGTCCACCACGGTGCGCGAGCCCGATGGCACGACCCGCATGGCCCGCTTCGGCAGCCAGGGCCAGGTGCTGGAGATGAGCGACAGCGCCGGCGGCCGCACCCAGTGGACGCGCGATGCGCAGAACCGCCGCACCCGGGTGGTGGACGCCATCGGCCGCACGACACGCATGGTCTACGACGATCTGGGCAATGTGGTGCGCCAGATCGACGCCCTGGGCCGCATCACCGACATCCAGTACGACCCGCTGTGGAACAAGCCCAGCAGCGTGAGCCGCTACGCGGACGACGGCACGGCCCAGACCTGGCGCATGGGTTATGACGGCAAGGGCAATCTGAACCGCCTGACCGATCCGCTGGGGCATGTGGTCAGGATGGACTACAACGCCAACGGTCAGTTGACGGCGCTGACCGATGCGCTGAACCAGAGCAGCAGCATGGGCTACAACGCGGCCGGTGATCTGGTGCGTCTGGTGGATGCGCTGGGCAACACCACCCGCATCAGCACCGACCGCAGCGGCCGGCCCGTGAGCAGCACCGACCCGCTTAGCTACACCAGCAGCAGCAAGAGCAATGGCATCGGCCAGACCATCGAGATCGAGGACCCGCTGGGTGGCAAGACCCTGATGAGCTATGACGCCGGGGCGCGGTTGAGCAAGGTGACCAATCCGCTGGGCAAGGACATCGCCAGCTATGGCTATGACGAGTTTGGCCGTCTGGTCAGCCGTACGGACGCCCTGGGGGCCGTGGAGCGCTATGCCTATGACGCGGCAGACCGCCTCTCGGAACTGATCGACCGCAAGGGCCAGGTCACGCGCTACAGCTATGACGCAGCCGGTCGCTTGCTGCGCATGGAAGCGCCGGACCGCAGCGTGGAGCAGGTCTATGACGGTGCGGGGCGCCTGATTCGCATCGAAAGCAATGGCGGTCAGGGCGCCAGCCGCATCGACTACGAGTACGACGCCGCGGACCGCCTGCTGCGCGAGGTGCAGACCTTCCAGGGCCGCAGCCAGGTGTTGAGCTATGCCTATGACCGGCTGGACCGCCGCATCAGCCGCAAGCTCGACGAGCAGGACGAGGTGGGCTACGAGTGGGATCTGGCCAACCGGCTCACCGCGATCCACTACGCCGGCCAGGCCACGCGCTACAGCTGGGATGCGGCCGGGCGCCTGAGCAGAAAGACCCTGCCCAACGGCATCACCGCCGACTACGGTTATGACGCCGCCAACCGGCTTCTGAGCATCGACTACAAGAAGGCCGACGGCAGCCGCATCGACCAGCTGGCCTACAGCTACGACGCGCGCGGCCAGCGCACCAGCAAGACGGTTGCGGCCCAGCATCTGGGCGTCGAGACGCCCATGATGGCCGAGTACGACGCGGCGGATCGCATGAGCCGCATCACCCTGCGGCCGGGCCAGCCTGGCCGCGAGAGCTGCGTGCTGAGCTACGACGCCAACGGCAATCTGGTCGAGAAGGCCTGCGACGGTGCCTCCGGTACCACCCGCTATGGTTGGGACAGCCTGAACAAGCTGGCCAGCATCACGGGGCCGGGCCTGAACGCTGGCTTTGCCTATGACGCCCTGGGCCGACGCGTAAGCCGCACGCTCAACGGCGAGGTGACTTGGTACAGCTATGACGGCGAGCAGGCCATTGCCGAGACCCGGAGCGGCGTGACGACCCGCCTGCTGACGGGCCTGGCGGTGGATGAGCTGATTGCCACCTACACCCAGGGCCAGCAGCGGGTGATGCTCAGCGACGCCCTGGGCAGCATCCTGGGCGAGACCCGCGCGGACGGCTCAAGGGCCACGACCCGGACCTACAGCCCCTATGGCGAAACCAGCCACAGCGGCGAGGCACCGAGCAGCAGCACGGCCTACACGGGGCGCGAGCAGGACAGCGGGAATCTGTATTACTACCGGGCGCGGTTTTACGATCCGCAGCTGAAGAGGTTCTTGTCGGAGGACCCGATCCTATTGCAGGGGGGGATAAATTATTATGCATATGTAGTGGGTGATCCACAAAACAATATTGATCCTGATGGAAACATACCGTTGCCGGTGATTACTGGCGCTATTGGAGCGGTTACCGGATTTGGTGGCTCCATCATTGGTCAATTGATTTCAAATGGTGGAAACTTTAAATGCATAAGTTGGAAAAATGCATTTATTGCTGGTGGGGTTGGGGCTGTGGCCGGTGCACTCGCTCCCGTATTGGCAACTACCGGAGCAGGCGCTGCAGGCTTGGGTAGCGCGTCGAATCTAGTTCAGTATGGAATTACTCAGTACGCAAACGGTGATTCTATGAGTTGGACCGGTGCCGCATGGAGTGCCGCAACGGGGGCTGCCGGCGGCATGATTGGTGGAAAAATCAATCAGCCGAATTTAACTTGGTCGACAAATAGTCCGTGGATAAATCCGGCTTTGGCACGTGCCTTGAATCAAGATGCGCAGGCTGCAGCGAATACAGGGGTCGGAAATTTCATGAGAAATCTTGGCGGTAGTACTACAGGAAATATTGACCCACCGGGATCTGGTTCGAGTTGCGCTTGTCCGTGAACCTGGATTTCGTTGTTGCGATTGGCGCATTCGCGCTGGGGATCCTCTTTCCAACCCTCAGGCGTCGAGCCGCTGGTGTCGTGGCTAGAGCATTTGGCGGCCGGCCGAGTCCTAGTCACGGGCGCATAGGGCAAGCCTTGTTGGGCGAGGCCATCGCGCTGGCGGTGGTGGTCGCCGGCCTGTTTTTACTGGCGCAGCACTTCACTGGGCCGGCCGGCATGGTGATCGGCGCTTTCCTCGCTGGGGGCGCGCTCGGGAGTTTGCGGAGATGAGGCCGCAAGCGCCGGAACTCGTTGTTCGACGAGGAATGCCAGACCACCACAAGACCTTGGCGGACCACGCGGCGCGGCGTTGTACGCTTTGCGGCGCTGGTTGGAACCGAGGGTGTGCCTGCCCCCGGCCCTGAGCCTCGGTCCTGAAGCTCCGATCACGATCAAGCCCACATGATTTGTCCCGCCATCCTGAATCTGCGCCGTATGGCTGCCTTGGTCTTGCTGCCGGCCAGCAGCCTGATAGCTGTTCCCTCCCTTTCAGCCGCCGAGGTGCCTCCGCCGCAGCTCAGCGCCGCGGAGGCCAGCGGCGAGCGGGTGCAGGAGCTGACTTTTCGTAGCAGCACGGCGGTCGTGCGTGCGCGTCAGCACAACCCCTTGCGCGCGGCGCGCATCTTCAGCTACTTGCGCGTGGCGCAGTGGCGTGCGCTACAGACCGCTACCGCAGCAGCGGCGGATCCGCCCGCCCAGGCCGCGCTGCTGGACATCAGCCTCGCAGCCACCGCCGCCTGGCTGCTGCCCCAGGAGGCTCAGGGCGTCTGGCAGATGGCGGCGCTGCGCGCGCAGCAGGGCCTTGCCGATGAGTCGCAGCAGGCCGCGCTGAAGGCAGCGGCCGCGGAGGTCAGCGCGGCGCTGCTGCACCGCAGCCTGACCGACGGCGCCGATGCACGCCGCCGCCCGCTGGCCAAACCGGCCTGGCAGCCGGGCCTCTGGGCCCGTACGCCCCCCTTGTTCGCCGAGCAGCCTACTGAGCCCCAGGCGCCGCAATGGACACCCTGGTGTGCGGGCACCGAGTCGCTGCAGACCGAGCCGCCGCCGGCCTATGGGTCGGCGCGCTGGACGGCGGACATGCGCGAGGTGATGACGGTGCGCGCCACCCTCACCCCCGCGCAGAAGCAAGCGGCCGAACGCTGGAACCTCGATGCCGGCAGCATCACGCCGCCCGGCGTCTGGAATGCGGTGGCGCTGGAGCATCTGCGGCAGCACCCGCTTGCGCCCGCCCGGCAGGCCGAAATGCTGGCGCGTTTGAACATGGCCATGCATGACGCCTTGGTGGCCGCCTGGCGCATCAAGATGCAGTACTGGGGCGAGCGGCCGGTCACCGCGATTCAGCGCGAGTGGCAGCCGGACTTCCAGCCCTGGCTGGTGACGCCGCCTTTCCCGGGCTATGTCTCGGGGCATTCGACCGTCTCCGGCGCCGCGGCCGCGGTACTCACTTTCTATGCACCCGAGGCGGCGCCTCGGTGGCGGGCCTTGGCGGAGGAGGCCTCCCTATCGCGCCTGTGGGGCGGGATCCACCCGCGTTACGACAACGATGCCGGTCTGGAGCTGGGGCAGAGGGTGGGGCACTTGTGCCTGTCGCAGGCCGCGAACGGCGCCGCGGCGGCGTCTCACGGAACCAGCCAGTAAGCGGGCGCGCTGCGTTGGCGGTCGCTACACAGCCGCTGCACGCGCATCAGCCAGGGCTGCCCGAACGCTTCGCCACGGGCGGAAGACAGGCGCCATTGGCCTTCGTTGACCGTGGCGTCACCGCTGTCCATGGTGCCGGGGTCGCGCCCGCCAGTCTCCCAGCGCAGCTCGAAACGTTCATGGGCCTGCGCCTGCCAGCGCGCCAGCACGGTTTTCCCGCCCGGCTCGCGGACGCTGGGCAGGGGCTGCGGCGGCGGGCAGGCGCTGCCGACCAA
>NZ_JBKCLH010000027.1:0-18491 GCF_046300915.1 Roseateles sp.
GGGCACGCAGCGCAGCCAGCAGGCCGAGGCCGGGCTGCGCCAGGTGGGCGGCAGCGGCGAGCGCGCCTGGGCGCTGGAGGCTGCCGTGTTCGTGGCCCGGACCCAGGACGAGATCGTCAGCGCCCGCAACAGCGCCGGTCGCAGCGCCTTTGCCAATGCCGGCAGCACCCGGCGCCAGGGCCTGGAGCTGCAGGCCCAGGGGCCCCTGCCCCAGGGCTTGGAGGGACTGCGCTGGACCCTGGCCCTCAGCACATTGAGCGCGCGCGTGAGCGAGGCCTACACGGTCTGCGGCGCGCCTCCCTGCGGCACGGCCGGCTTGCTCGTGCCCGCCGGCGCCCGGCTGCCCGGCGCACCGGCGCGCACGCTGCGCCTGGACCTGTCCACCGCGGACGGCGCGCCCTGGCAGGCGGGGCTGACGCTCAATGCCCGCAGCCGCCTCTGGGCCGATGAGCGCAACACCGAGGCCGCCCCCGGCATGGCCCTGCTGTCGGCCTGGTGGCGCTGGCAACTGGCTGCGGACAGCAGCCTGAGCCTGCGGGCCGACAACCTGGCCGACCGGCGCCATATCGCCAGCGTGATCGTCAATGAGAGCAATGGCCGCTTCTACGAGCCGGGCCCCGGGCGGCGCCTGAGCCTGCAGCTGCAGCAGCGCTGGTGAGGCGGCGGGCCGCCGGCTCAGGCCCCGTCCAGATAGCGGACCAGCCAGACGATGAGCACCGCGGCCAGCAGCAACCAGACCAGCACGACGCCGGCCGCGGCGGCCCAGCTGCGCGGGCGCGCCAGCAGCGCTTCGGCGCGCAGGCGGGCCCGGGCCATCACGGGCGGGGGCATGAGCTTGAGCACCAGCCACAGGCCCAGCGGCACCAGCAGCAGATCATCCAGCCAGCCCAGCACCGGAATGAAGTCAGGGATCAGGTCGATGGGGCTGAGCGCATAAGCCGCCACCAGCAGGGCCAGCAGGCGCGGGCCCCGGGGGGCGGCCGGATCGCGGGCCGCGAAATAGACACTCAGAATCTCGCCCTTGAGCAGCAGGGCCCAGCTGCGCCACAGGCCTCGTCGTTTTGCCATGCCGGCATTCTGAGGCAGGCCGGCCCGACCCGCCTCAGTCGCCCATGATGACCTTGTCGCGCTTGGCCACCCATTCCTCGTAATGGGTGCCGTAGACCTCTTCGACCTTGTTGCGCTTGACCTTGAAGGTGGGGGTGATGAAGCCGTTGTCCACCGTCCAGGGGGTCTTGAGCACCACCAGGCAGTCGAGCTGCTCATGCGGATCCAGGCGGGCGTTCACATCGTCCAGATGCTGGCTGAGCTGGGCCATGAGCTGCTCGCGGTCGGCCTGGGTGCCACTGCGCTGGGCGGCGTCGGGCGAGAGCATGACCAGACCCAGGGGCTGGCCCAGATTGGCCCCGGTGACCATGCAGGCCTCCACGGCCGGGTGCATGACCAGGCGGTCCTCGATGGGTGCGGGCGCCACGTACTTGCCCTTGCTGGTCTTGAACAGATCCTTGACCCGGCCGGTGATGCGCAGGCAGCCATCGGCGCGCAGCTCGGCCTTGTCGCCGGTGCGCAGCCAGCCGTCCTCGGTGATGGCGTCGCGGCTCAGGCCGGGTTCCTTGTAGTAGCCCAGCATCAGGGCGGGGCTGCGCATCTGCAGCTCGCCATTGGCCGGATCGATGCGGGTCTCCACCCCGTCATAGGCCGGGCCCACCGTGCCCTGCTGGTTCTTGCCCGGCACGGTGATGTGGGAGACCGCCAGGTTCTCGGTCATGCCATAGCCCTCATTGATGGGCAGGCCCAGGCGCTCGTACCACTGCAGCAGGGCCAGGGGCATGGGCGCGGCACCGCCGGCGGCGATGCGGCACTGGTTCAGGCCCAGGGCCTTGAGAATCTTGCGCCGCACCAGGCCGCCGATCAGCGGGATGCCCAGCAGGCGCTCCAGCTTGGCCGGCGGCATCTTGGCGTGCACGCCCTGCTGGAACTTGACCCACAGCCGCGGCACCGAGAAGAAAACGGTGGGCAGGGCGCGCTGCAGGTCGGCGGTGAAGGTGTCCAGGCTCTCGGCAAAAAACAGGTGCATGCCGGTGCGCAGCCAGCCATGCTCCACCAGCACCCGCTCCACCACATGGGCCAGCGGCAGGTAGGAGAGCATGCGGTCCTCGCCATGCAGGGGGATGCGGGCCAGGCCGCTCTGGATGGCCCAGGCAAAGCCGGCAAAGCTGTGCATCACGCCCTTGGGGTTGCCGGTGGTGCCCGAGGTGTAGATCAGGGTGCAGAGCTCGTCCGCGCCGCGCAGGATGTCGCCGCTGAGCGGGGCGCTGCGGGCGCAGAGGGCGTCCCAGCCCTCGTACTCGGCGCGGGCCGAGTCGGGCGAGAGCGGGTAGCTGTAGCAGGGCAGGCCGGCGGGCACGCCGGGCTTCATGCCTTCCCAGCCGTCAAGCTTGCCCACGAACAGGGCCTTGGCCTCGCTGTGCTCCAGGATCTGGCGGATGGTGTCGGGCGCCAGCGTGGGATACAGCGGCACGGACACATGACCGGCCATCCAGATGGCCAGATCGCTCATCAGCCACCAGGCGCAGTTCTTGGACAGGATGGCCACCTTGGAGCCGGGCTCCCAGCCCTGGGCCTTGAGGTGGGCGGCCATGCGCCGCACCTGATCGGCCACCTGGGCCCAGCTGAAGTCCTGCACCCGGCCGCCGCCCATGGGCTGGCTCAGGGTGATGCGGTCGGGGGTCTGACGCTCCCAGTGGTACAGGCGCTGCAGGGCCAGGCTGTCGGCGGGGATGGTGGCCATCCGGGTCTCCTCTTGTAGTCTTGATAGGCAGGATAGCCCGGACCCAGAGACCCGGCGCACCCCTGTCAGGGTCTCTAGGCTAAAGATCCCGGCCACCCGCGCCTAGGGGGTTTTCGCGGCCCTGTCGCAAGTCAGAGAGAACTCTCTAAAACCGGGCGTCTCAGTCCTGGGATTCGGCCGCCTGCAGGGCCTGCAGGGCCTCGTGCAGCTGGGCCTCGGCCACGCCCTCAGCGCGCTGCACCGGCGCCTGCGCCAGAGCGGCCACGCCTTCCTTCTTCAGCCTGGCCACCCATTGGCCGGCCTCGCGGCCCTGGGCAAAGCCCTGGCTCTGCAGCAGCAGGCCGCCGTCGGCGGCATTGAGCTTGAAGTAGAACTGACCGTCGGCCTCGCGGTACTGCTTGAAGACCGGCAGGGCGGACTTGGCCTTGGCCTGGGGCGCGGCCTTGGCCTGCAGGGGCTGGAAGCGGCGCAGGCCCACGGCCTCGCGCAGGCGCTGCAGCAGCGGGGCGGCCAGGGCGCGGGCGCGGGCCGCGCCTTCCATCAGGATGGTCTCGATGCGCTCGGGCTCGGCCATCAGGGCGTCGTAGCGCGCGCGCATGGGGCCGATCTCGGCCTCGATCAGCTCGAAGAGCTGCTGCTTGGCCTCGCCCCAGGCCAGGCCGGCGCGCAGCGCGGCGCGGAAGGCCTCGCGCTGGGCGGGGGCGGCAAAGGCGTCGTAGATCTGCACCAGGTGCGAGCCCTCGGGCTCCTTGGGTTCGCCGGGCAGCTTGGAGTCGGTGACGATGCGGGCGATCGCGTCCTTGAGCGCCTTGGACCCGCCCTCGAAGAGCGGGATCACGTTGTCGTAGCTCTTGCTCATCTTGCGGCCATCCAGGCCCGGCAGCAGCTCCATCTCCTCGTCGATGCTCGCCTCGGGCAGCACAAAGAAGTCCTCGCCGCGGCCAAAGAGATGGTTAAAGCGCTGGGCCACATCGCGCGCCATCTCGATGTGCTGCACCTGGTCCTTGCCCACGGGCACGCGGTGGGCGTTGAACATCAGGATGTCGGCCGCCATCAGGATGGGGTAGCTGTACAGGCCCATGGTCACGCCGGCGTCGGCGTCCTCGCCGGCGGCCAGATTGGCGTCCACCGAGGCCTTGTAGGCATGGGCGCGGTTCATCTGGCCCTTGGAGGTGACGCAGGTCAGCAACCAGGTCAGCTCGGGAATCTCGGGGATGTCGCTCTGGCGGTAGAACACCACGCGCGAGGTGTCCAGACCCGCGGCCAGCCAGGTGGCGGCAATCTGCAGGCGCGAGGCCTCGATGCGGTCGGGCTCGTCGCACTTGATCAGGGCGTGGTAGTCCGCCATGAAGAAAAAGCTCTCCACGCCCGGCGCGCGGCTGGCCTCGATGGCGCGGCGCACCGCGCCCACGTAGTTGCCGAGATGCAGGGTGCCGGTGGTGGTGATGCCGGTGAGAACGCGTTGGGTCATGTCGTGGAAGAAGAGCTGTGGGCGGCGGGCGCAGCCGCGCCGGTGCAACACGTATTCTCGCCCAGGCTTCCGACGTGGCCGGGGCTTGGGCTAGCATCCCCCAGCGGTACTCCAGGAATGGTGATGACCCCTTTGCTGCTGGTCAGTGCGATTCAACTCGCCATGTTCGGCTTGGCCATGCTCTTGCTGTGGCGCCAGGAGTACCGCTACCGCTACGTCCGGCTGTGGGGCTGGAGCTGGGTGCTGCTGGCCCTGGGCCTGGCCGGAGGGCCGCTGATGCAGGACCACTTCGCCCCCGGTGATGTGCTGCGTGCGCTGCAGGCGCTGCTGGCCTCGGCGGCCCTGATGGGGTCGCAGCTGCTGCAGCTGATGGGCAGCCTGGACTTCCGCGGCCGGCGCCTGCGCCTGAGGCTCTGGCTGCCCGGCCTGCTCCTCGTGATGACGGTGCTCGCCACCCTGGGAACCTGGCATATGCCCAGCGCCGTGCTCTTCGGGGGCCTGGTTCTGGGGCTGGGGGCCATGGTCAGCGCCTGGCTGCTGTGGCAGCAGGGTTCCTCACAGGCGCGCTGGGTGGCTGTGTGCTTCGTGGCGGCTGGCTTGGTGCACGCCACCGGCCCCCTGCTCGACCCCTCGGGCCGTTCGGTGGTGACCTACGGGCTCGGGGCCATTGTCCAGCTGGTGCTGAGCCTGGCGCTGATCCTGCTCTCGCTCGAACGCGCACATGCCCAGGCGCGCCTGCAGGCCGAACGCTTCACACGCCTGGCCGAACGCTCGCTGCAAGGCCTGGTCGTGTTGCGCGGACGTCAGCTGCTCTACGCCAACCCTGCCGCCTTGACCATGTTCGGCTACACCGAGCTGCAAGCCGCACAGGCGAGCGATGTGCTCGATGTGCTGGTCGCCCCCGAACAGCGCGAGCAGGCCGTGCGCCGTCATCTCGAGCTGGTGCAGAACCCCGAGGCGCATTTTGAGTGGGAGGAGACCCGCCGCACGCGCGATGGCCGGCTTCTGCAACTGCATGGCTTGTCCAGCCAGATCATCTGGGACGGGGCGCCGGCGGAGCTGCTGGCCCTGATTGACGACACGGCCCGCCATGCTGCTCTGGAGGCTCTGCGCCACCAGGCCCTGCATGATGATCTGACCGAGCTGCCCAACCGCAATTTCACACTGGAGCGTCTGCGCGATCTGACTCGCCCGGGGGCCGCGCCCTTTGCGCTGGTGTCGGCCGATATCGACCGCTTCCAGCTGGTCAATGAAACCCTGGGCCACGCGGTGGGCGATGCCCTGCTGCTGGCCGTGGCGCAGCGGCTCAGGAGTGAGCTGACCGACGTGGCGACCGTCGCGCGTTTGGGTGAGGACCAGTTCGTGCTCCTCGTGCAGGGCTCTCAAGCCGGCGAGCGCGCCGAGGCACGCCGCTTTGTCGAGCGGCTGCTGCAACTCTTTCAGCGCCCCTTCGCGGTGGAGGATGCCGAGCTGCATGTGCACATCTCGGCCGGCGTGGCCCTCTTTCCTCTGGATGGCAGCGATGGCGCAGCCCTGCTGCGCGCGGCCGATACCGCGGCACACCGCGCCAAGGCGGAGCCGGGGCCCAGCTATGCGTTCTTCGAGGCGTCGATGAACCAGGCCGCTCAAGAGCGCATGCTCGCCGAGCAGTCGCTTGCCAAGGCCCTGGAAGCCGGAGAGTTCGAGCTCCTGTACCAGCCCAAGGTCCGGGCCGGCTCGCGCGAGCTGCTGGGCTTCGAGGCCCTGGTTCGCTGGCAACGACCCGGGCACGGCCAGGTCAGCCCGGCGGAATTCGTGCCGGCCTCCGAGCGCACCGGGCAGATACAGGCCCTGGGAGGGCTGATCGTCGCACTGGCGACGCGTCAGCTGCGCGACTGGCTCGATCGCTTCGGGGCGGTGCTGCCGGTGGCCATCAATGTCTCGCCGCTTCAGTTCGAGGACGCACGCTTCGTGCCGCGCCTGCTGGCCGCCACCGAGGCACTGGATCTGCCACGAGGCTGCCTGCAGATCGAGATGACCGAGTCCGCCGCGATCGGCCATATTGAAGAGGTCCGGCCGCAGCTGGAGCGGCTGCGTCAGGCCGGCGTGCTGTGTGCGCTGGATGACTTCGGCACCGGTCAGTCATCGCTGACCATGCTGCGCCAGCTGCCGATCTACTCGATGAAACTGGATCGCAGCATGATCGCGCCCCTGCCTCAGCACGAGGCGAGCGCGGTGGTACGCGCCACCTGCGCCCTGGGCCATTCGCTGGGCCTGGAGGTGGTGGCCGAGGGCGTCGAGACCGAAGAGCAGGCCCTGGCGGTTGAGGCGCTGGGATGCACCCAGCTGCAGGGCTATCACCTGGGACGGCCGCTGCACAGCACGGCAGCCGGCGAGCTGCTGGCGTGCAATCTGAGCGGGGCGCTCAGTGCGCCATCGTCTCGCCCAGACGCACCGGACCCGCCGGTGCCCAGGCCGGGTTGAAGTTCAGCTTCTGGGCGGCAGGGAAGAGCATCACGACGGTGGAGCCCAGCAGGAAGCGGCCCATTTCCTCGCCTTGCTGCAGGCGGATGTCCTGGTCGGCATAGGACCATTCGCGCACCTGGCCGGGGCGCGGCGGGTTCACCACCCCATGCCAAGTGGTGAACATGGAGCCCACCACAGTGGCGCCCACCAGCACCAGCACGAAGGGGCCCTGCTCGCCCTCGAACACGCAGACCACGCGCTCGTTGCGCGCGAACAGCCCCGGCACGCCGCGCGCCGTGACCGGATTCACCGAGAACAGCTCGCCCGGCACATGGATCATGCGCAGCAGGCGCCCGGCGCAGGGCATATGGATGCGGTGGTAGTCGCGCGGGCTCAGGTAGAGGTTGGCAAAGAAGCCGTCCTGAAACTGCGCCGCCAAGCCGGCATCGCCGCCCACCAGGGCCGTGGTGCTGAACTGATGCCCCTTGGCCTGGAAAATCTGATCGCCCTGGATCACGCCGAACTGGCTGATGGCGCCGTCCACCGGACAGATCAGCGAAGCCGCGGCCAACGGACGCGCCCCCTCGCGCAGCGGCCGGGTGAAGAACTCGTTGAAGCTGGCATAGGCCGCCGGATCGGGGTTGGCCGCCTCAGCCATATTGACGCCATAGCGGGCAATGAAGCGACGTATGGCCCACTGCGTCAGGCCGCCCAGGCGCGCCGAGGCAAAAGCCCCCGCCAGCCGGGTCAGAGCCTGCTTGGGCAGCAGGTGTTGCAGCAGCACGGCAAGACGTTCGGACAAGGCAGACCCCGGGGCTTGAGTTGGGTGAGGCGCGGATTGTAGAGGCCGACCACCCGGCGGCTGGGGCACCAGAAGGCTCAGGGCGGGCACACGCCCGGATCACCGCAAAACACTCGCAAACACCATCTTCTTTGCGCAAATGGGCGCACACGGCGCCAACGTCTTTGTGTGCCCCCGCATTCACGGGGTGCGGAGACCTCGGCGTGCCGCAATGACACAGGAGATTCACGCTTTCCCTGAAGCATGGGGCTTTGCTGCACTGCAGTATGTCCGCCACAGGTTTTCCATCACCGAGGGAGTCTCACCATGTCCAAGCGATTCTTTGCCCTGGCCGCCTTGGCGGCGGCCAGCCTGTCGGCCCAGGCCCAGGTCCAGCTGACGGCCGGTTCTCTGAGCTACAGCCAGAACTTCGACACCCTGGCCAGCAGCGGTACCAGCAGCAGCCTGCCAACTGGCTGGGCACTTTTTGAAAAGGGTACGAGCAACAACGTCAACAACAGTTATGGCGCTGGCGACGGCAACGGCAACGCCGGCAATACCTACAGCTTCGGCAAGGCAGGTAGCACCGAACGTGCCCTGGGTAGCCTGCGCTCGGGCACCCTGGAACCGATGTTCGGCGTGTCCTTCCTCAACCTGGCCGGCCGCGCCATCGAGAGCGTGAGCATCGGCTACACCGGCGAGCAGTGGCGCCTGGGCGGCACGGGCCGCAATGACCGCCTGAGCTTCCAGTACAGCACCGATGCCACTGCACTGAACAGCGGAACCTGGACCAGCGTGAGCGCCCTGGACTTCATCGCCCCGAAGAGCAGCGGCGCCACCGTTCTGGACGGCAATGCCGCCGCCAACCGCAGCGCGCTCTCGGGCAGCATCGCCGGCCTGAACCTGGCCCAGGGCGGCAGCCTCTGGCTGCGCTGGACAGATCCCAAGGTGGCCTCGGGCTCTGACGACGGCCTGGCCATCGACGACTTCAGCTTCAACGCCACCCTGGCCCCCGTGCCCGAGCCCAGCACCTACGCCGTGCTGCTGGCCGGCCTGTGCGCCGTGGGCCTGATGAGCCGTCGCCGCCTGGGTCGCTAAGCCAGAGGCCGCCGGGCTGCCGCCTTTCAGCGCGGCCCGGCCAATTTGCGCGCGCGCTTGGCCGCGTACATGGCCTGGTCGGCTGCGGCCAGCCAGGCATCGAGCGTGGCGTGTCGCTCGCGGTCAAAGGACACCGCGCCCACACTGAAGTCCAGGGCATATCCCCGCGCGCTGCTGAGGTTGTAGGCCTGGAGCAGGCTGCGCAGGCGCTCCAGCGCAGCGCTGGCCTGCTCGGGCGTGCTCTCGGTCAGCAGGACCAGGAACTCGTCCCCCCCTTGGCGGGCAATCACATCCGAGCCCCGGAAGGCTTCACCCAGGCACTGGGCGAAGGCCTTCAGGGCCAGATCGCCCTCGGCATGGCCGAAGCGGTCATTGATGGGCTTGAACTCGTCCAAGTCCATGTAGAGCAGGGTCGCGGGCTGGCGATGCCGCTGACACCACTGCAGCGCATGCTGGGCCAGCGCCATGAAGCCGCGGCGGTTGGACAGGCCGGTCAGCTCATCCAGCGTGGCCATCTGCACAGCGGCCAGTTCCTGCTCGGCCATGCGCGCCAGATCGCGCAGCAGGGCCAGATCATCCGCGCCCATCTGGCGCGGCTCGGTGTCGATCAGGCACAGGGTACCCAGACGCCCGCCCACGCCGACCGACAAGGGGCAACCCGCATAGAAGCGGATATGGGGCTCACCCGTCACCAGCGGGTTGTCGGCAAAGCGCGGGTCCTGCGTGGCATCGGGAATGAGGAAGATCTCGTCGGCCAGGATGGCATGGCCGCAGAACGAGATCTCCCGCGGCGTTTCAGACATGTCCAGGCCCACGCAGGACTTGAACCACTGCCGGTGCGCATCGACCAGGCTGATGAGCACGATGGGAACGCCGAACAGGCGCTTGGCCAAGCGAGTCAGACGGTCGAAGCGCTCCTCTGCAGGCGTGTCGAGGAGATTCAACCCCCTCAGGGTCGCAAGACGCTGTGCCTCATCGGGGGGCAGATCCGGTATTTGCATGGCGACAGCCGCAAAATTGGGGGCAGCCGCAGTCTAGCCCGCCGATTGAGGCCCGCAAGGCCCATCGAGGCCACGGATCCGCGTCCCCGGCGGCGTAACATCCTTGTGCACTCTCGCCCCAGGGCGCGGTTCTCACGATCAATCAAAAAAAGGACTTTGCGATGCGCTTGCTGTCATCCCTTGCACGCGGCCTGTCGGCTGCGGCCCTGCTACCCAGCCTCCTGCTGCTGGCCAGCCCCGGCGCTCAAGCCCGCGGCGATGGCTGGCGCCAATGCGCCACCGAAGGCTCGGTTTGCGAAGTCCGGGGCAATGCCCTCGTACGCTACGGCGTACCCGGCAACTGGGCCACGCGCTCGGTGCGGGGCGAGGTAATGTGCAGCAACGAGACCTTTGGCGACCCGGCGCCCGGGTCGCCGAAACGCTGCGAGGTCGCAGGTCGCAACGGCGGCGGCCCGCAGGACGATGCCGATGACTATGTGTTCTGCGCCACGGAAGGCCAGGTTTGCCGCTTCCGCGGCTCGGCCGATGTGCGATTTGGAACCGGAGACCGCTTTGCCACCCGGCGCGCCCATGGCAGCGTGCGTTGCGACGTCACGGCCTTCGGAGACCCACACTTTGGCGTGACCAAGCATTGCGAGGTGCCGCGTCGCGCGCTGCTGGGCAGTGACAACGGGGGCTCGGGCGGCTCCTGGGGCAATGATGACGGCTGGCGCTACTGCGCCGCGGAGGGGCAGACCTGCAAGGTACGGGGACGTGCCACGGTGCGCTTCGGCGACGGTCAGCGCTTTGCCAAGCGTGACGTCAACGGCGAGGTGGCCTGCACGACCGATGTGTTCGGCGATCCCAGTCACGGTGTGATCAAGCACTGCGAAGTCCAGACTTCCGGCTGGGGCGGCGGCTGGGGCGGAGAGGGCAGCAGCCAGCGCTGGCAGGCTTGTGCCGACGAGGGCGGCTTGTGCCGTTTCAGCGGCCGGGCCCAGGTGCGCTACGGCACGGCCGGGCGCTATCAGTACCGCGACGCCTGGGACACTGTGCGCTGCAACAACGATGCATTTGGCGGCGATCCCTACCCGAACCGCCGCAAGCGCTGCGAGGTGCTGCGCTAGGCCGCCTACACCGCCCCGGGCAAATCGCCCGCCGTCCGTGCTGTCGGTTTGCGCTCAACGTGGAACCGAAGGGGACAGCTGAATCAACAACTTGGCTGCGGCACTGTCAACGAGATTGGAAACGCTGTTCCCTTCAAGTTGGAACTATCGGTTATTTGTATCGATCAAGATGGAACTGGAGGGGTGAAGCACCAGGAGGGGAAGATCTACTTCGCAATCAGCGGGGGCGGAAATCGCTGCACCATACCCGTCGTGAACCGCCACTGCTACGGTTTGTGGATGCTGTGCACCATTGCACTGCAGAGAAACCACCCCGACACAGGTGCTCAGCTGGTCTTGGACATGACCAAGCAGCTTTGCTCTTCCAGCTCGCGGGCTTCCCAGGCCTACCGCGCGGCCTCGGCATGAGCGAGCCCATTCGCACTGGGCGGGTGGCACAGATACCGGAAAATCGACCGGCAACGGCCGGAGCGACGCATCATTTGATGACCCACCGCAGAGCCGATGGACGATGAATCAGCACAAGCCCTGAGAGTTTTTGTCGCTAAGGCTGGCCACCCACGCCACTTCCCCTTCATGCTGAGGCGACGGTTGCTGAGTTAAACGTCAGCTCGTTGTCTTTGCGGGGCGAGTTCACCCCGTGCCCACGCGACCACGCGAGTGGTCCGTAGGGCTCTCGCAACGCTTTGCGGGTCAGCTTCACTCGGTGGGCTGAACACGGGCGTTGTAGCCCGCCACTTACCGCGCGTAAACCCAGCCCGGGAAGGCATCGTTCTCTGCATAGAAGATCAGCAGATCCCGCTTTTCGATTGAACTCGGCTGCCGATCACCGAACACCTCCAGAGTCTCGTTGGCGACATGCACTTCCAAGAAGTAGACAAGCCCCTGCTCCGAGATTTCTTTGGGCGGCTTGAATTCACCATCCAATTGCACAGCAACAGCAGGTGAAGTCGCGGACCACGGCTTTGCAGCAAAGATACACAGGCCGTCATCCAAGCCACTTGGCAAGCTGTCAATGAGAGTACCCAGATCCATGGTCGTAAGCCTCAGTAGTCGGCGCCCCACAGCTTGAAGCCGCCGGTCTGGTTTGGGTGCAGCAATGGCTGCCATGGAGCGCCTTGATGCTGAGCGCGCGGAACCAGTTGCAAAGTACCCGGCTGATTCGGTACGTGATGCCAGCTCCAATTCGCGGGACTTTGATCCAATCGCTGAGGGATCTTTACGCCCAGCTCGCCCATCATCTTTCCAAACGCGGGATCCTTGTTCATAGCCGAAGCAAGACTCTTGTTCGCGTCAGTGAAATGCGAACCCCGAGTTCCAACCCCAGCTTTGGCAATGGTCGTCTCGAAGGCCACCGAATGAGCAGGCGCCGCCGTTCCCTTTGCGGATTGCCGCCCACTAAGACCAAGGGACGCAGCCATCATAAGACCGTCTGCAGTTGAAAGGCCGGTCCCTCGCGCCCCATCAGCCGCGATGTCGATCAGCGCCTGGTCACCCGTTGCCAAACCAACCGCCGTCGCAGCCAAGCTCGCCAGGCCTGTTCCCGAGGCCTGCACCATCGGGTTGCGAGTGGGATCAATCCGATCCCGGCGCTCCTCCCACCATCCCGGCAAACGGTCCGCGACGCGCCCCGCATAGTCGGTCACATAGTTCCCCGCCTGCGTGGCCAGCAGCCCATCCGGATCATTGAAGAGCACCGGGTTTCCATCCGCATAGGCATACGGGTTGATGCCCCCCGCCAAGCCCAGCGGATCGCGGCTCGCAAAGCGCCCCGTGCCCGGCTGGTAATACCGGGCCCGGTAGAACATCAGCCCCGACAAGTCGGGCTCGCGCCCGGTGTAGCCATAGACCGGGATCGCCCCGCCGCTGGCGCTCAAGAGCTGCCCCCAGGCATCGAAGCGCTGCACCAGGGTGCCCGCGTTGGCAGCATCCAGGCTCAGCCCCACTTCGGCCAGAGCCACCACGCTCCCATTGCGTGCCGCGGTGAAGTCCACCCTCACCGCGCTGGCGCTCTGCGCGGTGAAACTCAGCTCAGGGCTGTCCTGCGAGCTGTTGTTGGCCAGGCTTGCCACTGCACGCCACTGCCCGTCCAGACCGCGCAGCGAGACGCTGGCATTGCGCACGACGGTGTCAGCGCTCTGACCCATCGCCCGCCACAGCTTGACCCGATTCAGGCGCTGGCCTTGGGCACCGAGTTCCAGCGTGATGGAGGCGTTGGCTGCATTGCCCTGCCAGGCCCCCGCCAGCGGATCGCCGTCGATCAGGCCGGCGCTGGGGAAAGCTGCCTCATCCACGCTGCCACTGGCGTTGATGCCATCAGCCCGGGCCTCGGTGGCCACTCGAGCCTCGTTCAGCCCCGCCACGATGCTGCCCAGGCCGTCGCTCAGATAGGCCAGGGTCTGCGCCTGCGGCGTGCCACTGGCCGCACCGCTCAGGCGCAGCAGCGGTTCGTCGCGATCCGCGCCGTGCGCGTAGACCGCGGCCGGCGCTCCAACCATGGGGAGCGCGCCCGACCATTCGGCGGCGATATCCTCACCCTGGTACAGGTAGTGGGTGACGGCCGCACCGCTGGTCTTGCGCACGCGCCGCCCGGTGTCGTCATAGGCATAGGCCTCGGTGACGGCTCCCGCACCACTGCGGATGAGCGAGACCAGTTGCTCCAAACCGTCCCAGGCCAAGTTGCTGACGTGGCTGGTGCCGCCGCTGGCGCTGCAGTCGCCGGCCGTGGCGCTGACGCTGCCTCCGGTACCGGCATCGCAGCTCTTGACCAGGTTGCCGTTGTCGTCCCAGCGCTGGGCCAATGTAATGCCGACCGTGCCGACCACTTGTTGGATCTGCTGCAGCTGGTGCGCCGCGTCGAAGCTCGAGGTCCATCGCTGGGTGACCGGACTGCCCAGTGTGCGCTCGATGCGGTTGCCGAATAGGTCGAAGGCAAAGCCCTGTTCCTGGGCGGCGTTGCCATTGCCCACCTTCTTGAGGCGGTTCAGCGCGTCGTAGCCATAGCTCCACGTATCCGTGGCACCACCGCTACGCTGACTCAGCGTCTGGCGGTTGCCCCAAAGGTCGTAGCCATAGCTGCTGCTGGCCAGTACCGTGCTGCCCTGCTGATGACTGATGGCCTGCAGGCTGCCGTCGGCAAACCAGCTATAGCGGCTCGTCAGGCCGCTGCCTTCAAGCGTGCGCTCACGCAGGCGGCCGGCAGGGTCGAGCGTGATCGTCAAGGTCTGGCCATTGGGCGCGACGATGGCACTGAGCCGGCCCACGCCGTCGTACTTGAAGTCCCAGCGGTGCGTGGGTGAGGCTGCCGCTGCGTCGTCAGCCAAGCTCACACCAGCCAGGCGGCCGCCGGGTGTCCAGCGGTAGATCAGCGTCTTGCCGCCGCGGCTGTCGCCGATGCGCACCAGGCGCTGCGCCGCGTCATAGGCGTAGTCGTAGGCCAGCAGCAGATTGCCGCCAGCGTCGCTGGTTTCGGCGCGCGTAACCTGGCCCAGCGCATTGCGGGTCCAGCTGACCTCCTGCCCACCGCTGCTGCCTTGCGCTGGCACGCGGCGTGCGCTGAGGGTGCCAAACAGCTTGCTGTCGTAGAAGTAGTCGGTCTTCAGCCCGCGCTTGGCCTGCTCCGGGCTCTGGCTGAAGGCCAGATTGCCGTAGAAGTCGTAGCCATAGCGCCAGACACGTCCCAGCGGGTCGCTGCGGCTCAGGCGCTGCCCGAAATCGTCCCAGCTCTGAGAGAGTTGCAGCTTCAGGCTGGCGTCCGCGAAGTCGCAACGGTCACGACTCGTGTCGGTCGTCGGACCCGCCCAGATCTCGGTGGCATTGCCCAGCGAGTCAAAGCGCGTGCAGACCTGGAGCCGCTTGCCATCGTCGTCCGGCGCCCCGAGGCTACGCACCACACGGCCCAGCTCGTCATAGAACTGATGACTCTGGCGGGTGCTGCTCCCGTCTGCGGCGATCACGGTCGTCCGAATCGCGTTTCCCTGGGCGTCGTACTCGAACTCCAGCGCCCGGCCGCGCGACTGCCCGGTGATCACGGGCTGGGTGATACGACGCAGCCGACCGTCAAAGTTGCTCGGCCCCCAGTACTGGTAGGCGACCGCGTTCCCGTTGGGATCCGTGACACTGAGAACGCGCCCCACCGCGTCGAGCTGTGTGAACACACGGTTGTCTTCAGCATCGAAGGCCGCCACAGGCCTGTTCAGCTCGTCGAACTCGGTGCTTAAGGTGAAATTGTCAGCCGACGTGCGCGCGACCGGGTTCCCCGCGGCGTCGTATGCGACGCTGCTGAGATTGCCGGCACCGTCCAGGGTCCGGATCAGACGATCTTGACCGTCATAGCTGAACACCTGGCTGTCCAGGCGCGCGCCGCCGGCGCCCATGAGCTCGGTCTCGATGAGATTGCCATTGCCGTCGTAGCGCAGCTTGCGCGGCTGGCCGAGCCCGTCGGAGGTCTGGATCGGGCGGTCCAGCGCATCATGGGTCTGGCTGGTGGGGTACCAACGTGTATCCACGCCCACAGTCAGGCGGTTGAGGCTGTCGTATGAGAAGGCAGAGCTGGTTTCGTTCACCGTCTTTCCGCTGCGATTCCCGCTGCGACCAAGACTCAGCACATTGAGCCGGTTGGTATCCCAGTTGCGAGTCAAGCTCGGCCCGGTACCGGCGCTGAAGTCCTTGACCCGGGTCAGGGTGACCGGATTGCCGGAGGCATCGAAGCTGGTGCGATGCCAGGCCACGATATCGGCCGGTGCGGGCTGGGTGCCCGCGACACCGGCCACGCCGGCGCGCAGCACGATGCTGTCGGTCAGGTTGCCGCGAGCGTCGTAGCGCATCCAGCGCCAGTTACCGCGCGCATCCTTCACCCGCTGGGGCTGGGCAAAAGCGTTGTAGTCGCGGTACTCCAGCGTCGCCCCGCTAGGCAGGGTGACGGTCTCCAGCAGGTCGGCCGCGTTGTAGCTGTAACTGGTGCGCCGTCCGATCGGATCGGTCGCGGAGAGGCGGTTGTACGGCTTGGCAGGGTCGTAGCTGTACTGGTGGATGCCTCCCGCCTCGTCAACGATGCGGACCGGGTTGCCGTAGGCGTCGAAGCTGTGCCGGCGCTCGTGGCCGCGCTCGTTGAGCGTCCAGGCTTCCTTGTTGAACAGGTTGTAGTGGAAGCTCATCGAGCTCTCACTGATCAGCTTGCCATCGACGCCGAAGGGCGTATGCCTGAAGACCTGCCCCCCGCTGTAGTACTCGAACTCCATGCCGTTCCCGCGCGGATGGATGAAGCGTTTGAGCAAGCGATTGAGCTTGGGGCCGTCGCTTGCACCGTAGTAGGTGTAGCGATGGGCCTGGCTAAGCGCGTCTGTGTACTGGGTGAGCGTGCCGTCCGTGTAGGCATAGCTGACCTTGCGTCCGCTGAAGTCGGTGACCCTCTCGATGCGCCCACCGCTCCAAGTGAAGGTCAGCACTTGGCGTCCAAGTCCGTCCACGACGCTGGCGAGTTGCTCGCCGCTGTAGTTCAGGTTGAGGCTGTTGCCGTTGCGGTCAGTGATCGAAAGCAACTTCGCCACCACCGAAGCACCCGGCGCCGGAACACCGGCGGGCCCGACGGCGGAAGCAAAGAGATAGACGCTGCCGTCACGCTCGCGGATGCGGAACTTCCCGTCGTCGGCGCCGCCGGATACACGGCTCAATTCGGAGCTGCTCCCGGGCGACCGACTCAGCACCGCACCGCGGGCGATATCGCCCCCGCTATGGCTGGCCGTAGAGAAGAAGCTCTCCGACCCGTTTCCACCGGTCCACCCGAGCTTGGCCAGACCGCCCTCGACGCCGTACAGGCGCAGCTGGTGATGGAAGCTGTGGGTCCAGCCATGGCCCAGCGGACCGTCCTGGCCACTTGCAGCGCCGTTGTACCAGCGCTTCAGCACGATGGGCAGACCACGCCCCTTGACGACCAGGTCTGTATGGTCATGAATCAGGTTGCCGTTGAGCAGGTTGACCGGGTCGCCGGCGATGCTCATCAGCTGGTTCAGACCCTTGCCGGCGCTGGCCAGCCAGACAGGCCCTCCGCTACCGGTCTGGCTCAGGAAGGACGGAGCCTGCGCGTTGGGGGCAAAGACGCTCTTGACCGGCGTGCTGTTCAGCAGCGGGAAGCCGCCCGAGATAGACCCGTTGATGATCGCGCCGTAGACCCCCAGCGTGGCGTTCTCGCTCATGTAGACCACGCCGCGCCAGGCCTTGCTGGGATCCACCGCGTCTGCATAGGCGATCTGCGCACGGGGTACGGTGACGGTGGCCCCCTGCTGCACCTCGCGCTGCAGCAGGGGCTTGTAGGCCGCCATACTGCCCGGCCCGCTAATCTGCATCAGGCTGTCGTAGCTGCCAATGTTGTCGGCGCGCAGAGTGACCAGGGTCACGCCGGTCTCGCTGGCGTATTGCAGGCCGCGCACCGTGGACACAGCGTCGGTGCGCAGGGCCTGCTGCCAGACGTAGTGTTCCAGGGCGGAGCTGCCGTAGAGGGAGAGCTTGGCGAGATCCCGCTGCTCGGCACGCAGCGTCTGGACGCGGTTGGCAGAAAAATCGGCCGCCGTATCGATACGCACGAAGCCGTAGGTGCCACCCTTGAAGTCGACATACGCGCCCGCGGGCTTGACGGTCAGCGGCAGATCGAAGAGGTAGTCGGTCTTGATCTCCGACCCGGTCAATCCGATGTCGTACAGGCCGGCAGAGAGGTAGCCACGCAGCTCGGCGATGCGGCGGTCCGACTGTTCGGTGTCATGGATGTACTGCTGCAGGACCAGGTGCAGCAACTCGCCCACCGTGCTGTCGTAGGCCGCGCCCGCGGCGGGCGTGGGGGCAGAAGGGTTGGCCTGCACCGCATCGGCGAGCTTGTCGGCGCGTGAGTCCAACAAAGCCGAAGTGGCTTGCCCTCCGTTGAACCCCAGCGCATAGAAGCCGCCCGCCTTGACACCCTCGTAGACGGTCTTGTTGAGGCAGCTCGCGTCGGGATCCTTGGGATCGGTGATGACTCCGCTGTCGGCAATGCAGGAACCGCGTGTCTTCTCGCCTTGGACGAGCTTCATCGTGATCACATGCTCAGACCCGAGCGCAAGCGTGCTGGAACCTGTCGCCTGGACAGTGCCATCCAATGTGAGCACGGGGCTGACCCGAACAGCACCTGCGGGCAGCGACCGAAGGCTACCGCCCCAGGCATTCCACAGCGGCTGGCTAGCGGCGTCGGGCTGATAGCTGAGTGTCAGACGACCCTGCAGGCCCTGCGGGAGGCTTACCGTGGTGCTGGCCAATGCCGCGCCTGCGGTGCTGGCCTTGACCTGCACCGTAAAGCGATGACGATGCTCGGGCGGAATGGCGGCGGTCTCTGCCGAACTGCCGCCCGGCCATGCCGTGAATCTGATCACCATGTGCGGCAAAGCGCCCGGCAGTACATCCATGCGCGGGGACTTCGGGCGTCCGGTGTACGGGATGTCAACCAGGGCGGCGTCGGCGCGCACACCACGCGCAGCCTGCTCGGTCTTGTCGGCATAGTAGTCAGGGGGCAGCTGGGCGCTGCGCGCTGCCAGGTAGGCGTCATAGAAGCCGCTATCGAGCGGCACATTGACCGCGATGCCAGCCTGGTACTCCGCGTCTCGGAAGGCCGGATCCATCGGCACCCAGCGATAGCCCGAGGCCTCAGAGAACCCGCCGCGGTAGGACGAGAACGGAACGCAGGCTTGAACCCAGACATGGTCCATCGTCAAGCCCTGGGTTGTCCCGTTAAGGATGAGCTGTGCCGCCGGAACCCCTTGATCCAAGTAGGCAA
>NZ_JBKCLH010000028.1:0-21452 GCF_046300915.1 Roseateles sp.
GACCGGATTTGTCCATGGGCTTCATCATCAGGCGCTCTTCTCTTCGTCTCGCGGCCGGCCCATCGCTTTTGGCCATGGCGGCACATCAGGGAATTGTCAAAAAGGCGCAACTGTCCTCGTTCGCGACCCGGGCGTCAATGCACCGCCACGCGGCTTGGGCCTCGAATTCCGCCGCCTGTCACACCGCGTCGGGCGAGCTGCGCACAAATCCACAAACAAGCCGCCGGGTCGGCCATGGGTAGACTTCGCGGCCATGTCCGCCCGCACCACGCATTTGCTTTATCTGCACGGTTTCCGCTCCTCGCCACGCTCGGCCAAGGCCCAGCGCATGGCGGCCTGGGTGGCCGAGCAGCGCCCCGATCTGGTCTTTGCCTGCCCGCAGCTGCCGCCCTCGCCCGCCGAGGCCATTGCCCTGGCCGAAGCCCTGGTGGCCGACTGGCCGCGCGAGCGCATGGTGCTGATGGGCAGCTCGCTGGGCGGCTTCTATGCCACCGTGCTGGCCGAGCGCCTGGGCTGCCCGGCCGTGCTGCTCAACCCTGCCGTGGACCCGGCCCGCGATCTGGCCGCCTATCTGGGCGAGCAGAGCTGCTGGCAAAGCCCCGAGGACCCCGAGCAGCGCTTCTTCTTCCGCGCCGAGTTCGTGGACGAGCTGCGCGCGCTCAAACCCGCCGCCATCACCCGGCCCGCCCGCTACCTGCCCGTGATCGCCAAGGGCGACGAGGTGCTGGACTGGCGCGAGATGCACGCGCGCTACGCCGACTGCCCGCGCCTCAAGCTGCTGGAAGGCAGCGACCACGCGCTCTCCGACTTCGACGATTACCTCCACGAACTGACGGACTTTCTCCAGCTATGAGCTCTTCTGCACGTCTCGCCCACAAGGTCTGCATCATCACCGGCGCCGCCCAGGGCATTGGCCTGGCCACCGCGCTCAAGTTCGCCCGCGAGGGCGCCACGGTCATCGTCTGCGACATCAAGCCCCAGGCCGTGGAAGAAGCCGCGGCGCAGTGCCGCGCGCTGGGCGCCCAGGCCGAGGGCCATGTGCTGGACGTGACCTCGCGCGAGCAGGTGGACGCGGTGGTGGCCGCGGTCAAGGCCCGGCATGGCCGCATCGATGTGCTGGTCAACAACGCCGGCATCACCAAGGACGCGCGCCTGCAGAAGATGACGCTGGAGCAGTTCGACGCCGTGATCGACGTGAACCTGCGCGGCGTCTTCCACTGCGCCCAGGCCGTGGCCGACACCATGGTGGCCCAGGGCAGCGGCGTGATCCTCAACGCCAGCTCGGTGGTGGGCATCTACGGCAACTTCGGCCAGACCAATTACGCCGCCACCAAGTTCGGCGTGATCGGCTTCACCAAGACCTGGAGCCGCGAACTGGGCCCCAAGGGCGTGCGCGTGAACGCCTTGGCCCCGGGCTTCATCGAGACGCCCATCCTCTCCACCATCCCCGACAAGGTGATCGCCCAGATGCAGGAGCATGTGCCCCTGCGTCGCCTGGGCAAGCCCGAAGAAATCGCCAATGTCTACGCCTTCCTGGCCAGCGATGAGGCCAGTTATGTGAACGGCGCCGTGCTGGAAGTCTCGGGCGGCATGACGGTCTGAGCGACTGATCCAGCCCGGCCGCGACTTGCCCACCGCGCCTGTGGACAAGTCGCGGGACAAGCTGGGGTGGGCGGCTGCAAGTGCTTGATGCGCCTGGGTTTGGGCTGGTGTGCTGCAAAAAGTGGCAGTACGGCGCGGGCCCAGCGTCACCCATTTGGGCAGCGGCAAGCAGCGCGAGACGCAAGGCTATCTTGCGAAGGCTCGGCTTCAGTGGCGGGCCGGGCTCAAAGGCAAGGCTAGCTCCACTCCGCGGCCCACTCCACCCGGACATGGGGCCGCAGCTGCAACTCGCAGAACTTGAAGCGATCTTCGAGGGGGCTGACCCGAAGTAGTTCGCGCCCTTCCTGGGTTTCGATCTCCCAGCGATTGAGCTGAACCGCATTCATGCGCAGGCGCAGCCGCTCGCCCTGCCACCAGGCCACGGCGAATTCACCTTCGTCCGGCGCCAGGGTGGCGAGCACCCGGTCCTCGCCGCGCTGAATCTCGAAACGCATGCCGTGGTACCAGCCCTCGGGGCTGACCCAGAGGGGCTCGGTTTCGAAGAAGACGATGTAGTCCAGCAGTTCGGGCCGGGAGGTCATGGGGTGGCTCATGGGAAGGCGTCAAGCAAAGGCGGGCACAGACTAAACTAGGCCGCGCCTGAACAGCGCGAGCCGGCGGCGAGATCACACTTTGGTGGGTGAGCGGCCGGTCACGACGACCCCTCAACCCACTTGCCCACCGCGCCTGTGGACAAGTCGCGGGACAAGCTGGGGTGGGCGGCTGCAAGTGCTTGCCCCGCTTGGACTATTCCTGGCCTGCTGCAAAAAGTAGCAAGCTGGCGGCGGCATCGCGGCGGGAGGGTCGGCGCTTTGGGCGACAATCCGCCTCCTATGTTTGCCCTGTTCGATGACGCCGGGAAGTTTCTCGCCGGCCGCGTGATGTCCGAAGCCGAGAGCTCCTTGCAGATTGAGCTGGAGTCGGGCAAGCGCGTCAAAGTGAAGGCGGCCAATGTGCTGCTCAAGTTCGACAAGCCCGCCCCGGCGGAGCTGATGGCCGAGGGCCAGCGCTTGGCGCAGGAGATCGATCTCGATCTGGCCTGGGAGTTCGCCCCCGACACCGAGTTCGGCTTCGCCGAGCTGGCGCGCGACTACTTCGATGCCAAGGCCAGCCTGGCCCATCAGGCGGCCGCGCTGTTCCGCCTCTTCGAAGCGCCGCATTACTTCCGCCGTGCCGGCAAGGGCATGTTCAAGAAGGCGCCGGAGGAGATCGTCAAGGCCGCCCTGCTGGGCATCGAACGCAAGCGCCAGCAGGCCCTGCAGATCGAGGCCTGGGCCGAGGAGCTGGTGCGCGGCGAATGCCCGGCCCCGATCAAGGAACAGATCTACAAGATCTTGTTCAAGCCCGACAAGAACGGCCCCGAGTACAAGGCCGTGGTGGAGGCCACCAAGCGTGCGCAGAAGGCGCCGCTGGAGCTGCTGCAGGGCGCGGGCGCCATCGGCAGCGCCTACCAGTTCCACTGGAAGCGCTTCCTGTTCGAGAATTTCCCCAAGGGCACGGGCTTCCCGGCCCTCACCGCCCCGGAGATCAAGGACGAGCTGCCGCTGGCGGCGGTGTCGGCCTTCTCCATCGACGACTCGGCCACCACCGAGATCGACGATGCGCTCTCGGTGCAGGGTCTGGGCACGGGCAGCATCAGCTTTGGCGTGCACATCGCGGCGCCGGGCCTGGCCATACAGCCGGATTCGGCCGTGGACAAGGTGGCGCGCGATCGCTTCTCCACCGTCTACATGCCGGGCTGGAAGCTGACCATGCTGCCCGACGAGGTGGTGCAGACCTACACCCTGATCGAGGGCCGCGACTGCCCGGCCGTGTCCATCTACTTCAGCATCGACGAGGCCACGCTGGAGATCCGCGGCTTCGAGACCAAGCTGGAGCGCGTGCCCATCACGCGCAATCTGCGCCACGACAAGCTGGACGGCGTGATCACCGAGGCCTCGCTCACCGGCCAGGCTGCGGCCGACTACGAGTTCGCCGCCGAGCTGGCCTTCTGCCACCGCCTGGCACGCGATCTCAAGGCCAAGCGCGAGGTGGTGCGCGGCAAGCCCGAGACCTTCAACCGGCCGGACTACAACTTCCGCCTGGACAACGACGGCGGCGCCCAGGAGCCGGACGGCAGCGAGCAGGTCAGCATCACGGTGCGCCAGCGCGGCTCGGCCCTGGACCTGATCGTGGCCGAGGCCATGATCCTGGCCAACTCCAGCTGGGGCGGCTGGCTGGCGCAGCTGGGCCTGCCAGGCATCTACCGCAGCCAGGCCAGCCTGGCTCCGGGCATGAAGGTGCGCATGGGCACCAAGGCCCTGCCCCACGCCGGCATGGGTGTGGCCCAGTACACCTGGGCCACCTCGCCGCTGCGCCGCTATGTGGACCTGGTGAACCAGTGGCAGATCATTGCCTGCGCCCGCCACGGCAAGACTGCAGCCCTGGCCGCGCCCTTCAAGCCCAAGGACGCGCAGCTCTTCTCCATCATCTCGGGCTTCGACGCCGCCTACACCGCCTACAACGGTTTCCAGAACGGCATCGAGCGCTTCTGGACCCTGCGCTATCTGCAGCAGCAGGGCATCAGCGAGCTGGATGCGGCCGTGCTCAAGGACGGTCTGGTGCGGGCCGACACCCTGCCCCTGGTCTTCAAGGCCCTGGGCTGCGAGAGCCTGCCGCGCAACAGCCATGTGCGGGTGCGCATCACCGGCATCGACGAGATGACGCTGGATGTGCATGCCAGCCTGCTGGCGCGTCTGGATGAGCCGGTGAGCGGCGCGACCGACGAGGTCGCCGAGGATGAGGACGAGGTGGAAGCCGCCGGCGCCCTGACCCTGGCCATCGATCTGAGCGACGCCGGTGACGGCGCCGAGGCGCCCGCCGCGAGCGGCGGCGCCTGACAGGCCACGGACGCACGGAGCAACAGACGCCGATGCTGGGCCGGCTCTCCACGCTGCAGATCGCGCTCCTGATTTCTCTGGGCGCGCATGCCGGCCTGCTGACCCTGCGCATTGCCGACCCCGAAGGCTTCAACCGCCTCTTCCAGGACACACCCCTGGAGGTGGTGCTGGTGAACACCCGGGGCAAGGAGGCGCCCGCCAAGGCGCAGGCCCTGGCCCAGGCCAATCTGGCCGGCGGCGGCGAGGCCGCCCAGGGCCGCGCCACCTCGCCCCTGCCCCCCTCGCCCCAGATGGAGCTGGGCGACACGGCCGAAAACCAGCGCGCCCAGATTGCCCAGCTGATGGAGATGCAGCAGCAGCTGCTGGCCCAGGTTCGACGCGAGCTGGCCCTGCTGCCACCGCCCGACCCGCGCCGCGACCGGGGCGAGCCCGAGGCGCAGGAGCAGGCCGACAAGCGCCGCCGCCTGGTGCAGCTGATGGCCGAGATCGAGAAGCGCATCAACGACGAGAACGCACGGCCCAAGAAACGCTACATCAGCCCGGCCACCCGCGAGGTGGTCTATGCCCAGTACTACGACCAGCTGCGCCGCCGCATCGAGGCACGCGGCACGCGCGACTTTCCCGAGCACCAGGGCAAGAAGCTCTACGGTGAGCTGGTGATGAACATCCATGTGGACCACCGCGGCCGCGTGGTGGAAACCGATATCGTGGCCAGCTCCGGCAATGCCATCCTGGACCGCCGCGCCGTGGCCATCGTGCGCGCCAGCGGGCCCTTCGGCCCCTTCACCGCGGCCATGCGTCAGGGTGCCGAGGTGTTGGTGATCACCTCGCGCTTTCGCTTCACGCGGGACGAAGGGCTGGAGACCACGCTCTCGGCTCAGCCCTGAACCTTGGATGAGATGCTCATGACCGATCGCTATGCCGTGGCCGGCAACCCGGTAGCCCACAGCCGCTCCCCCGAAATCCATGCCCTGTTCGCGGCGCAGACCGGCGAGGGCCTGGTCTATGAGCGCCTGCTCTGCCCGCTGGACGGCTTCGAGGCCACGGTGCGCGCCTTTGCCGCCGCGGGCGGGCGCGGCTGCAATATCACCGTGCCCTTCAAGTTCGAGGCCCATGCCCTGGCGCGCCGCCTCTCGCCGCGGGCCCGGCTGGCCGGTGCCTGCAATGTGCTGCGCTTTGATGGCGGCGCCGACAGCGGCGACTGGTTGGGCGACAACAGCGACGGCGTGGGCCTGGCTCGCGACATCGAGCACAACGCCGGCAGGCCCTTGCGTGATCAGCGCCTGCTGCTGCTGGGCGCCGGCGGCGCGGCCGCGGGCGTGCTGGCCAGCCTGATCGAGCGCGGTCCGGCCGAGATCGTGCTGGCCAACCGCAGCCTGGACAAGGCCCAGGCTCTGGTGCAAAGCCATGCCGGCTTCGCCGCAGAACATGGCGTGAAGCTGCGCGCCAGCCCCCTCGACGGCACCGGCGAGGGCTTTGACATGCTGATCAACGGCACCAGCGCCAGTCTGGCAGGTGCGGGCGTGCCGGTGCCGGCCGCCGCGCTCAAGCCGGGGGCACTGGCCCTGGACATGATGTACGGCCCCGCCGCACGCCCCTTCCTGGACTGGGCTGCGGCCCAAGGCTTCGAGGGCCGCGACGGCCTGGGCATGCTGGTGGAACAGGCGGCCGAGGCCTTCTTCATCTGGCGCGGCGTGATGCCCGAGAGTGCGCCGGTGCTGGCCACCCTGCGCCAGCGCCTGGAGGCCGAGGCCCGCACATGATGCGCGCCCTGGGTCGTCTGCTCGCGCTGCTGCTCGTGGGCGTGCTGGCCCTGCAGCTGTTCTTTGCCGGGCGCATTGCACTGATGAATGTGCTGGCCCCGCAGTCCACCAGCTTCCAGCGCTCCGAGATCTGGCGCCTGCTCAGCGAGAAGGGGCAGATCGCCTGGGCGCAGCAGTGGGTGGACGAGGCCCGCCTGTCCAAGAATCTGCAGCGAGCCGTGATTGCCAGCGAGGATGCCGGCTTCTCTGAACATGGTGGCGTGGACTGGGATGCGTTGGAGAAGGCCTGGGAGAAGAACCAGCGCGCCGAAGCCCGGGCCGAGAAGCAGGCCGCCCGCCTGCAGCCCGGCCGCACGGCGCCCACGGCCAAGATCGTGGGCGGCTCCACCATCACCCAGCAGCTGGCCAAGAACCTGTTTCTCTCGGGCGAGCGCAATCTGCTGCGCAAGGGCCAGGAATTCGCCCTGACCTTCATGCTGGAGGGCTTGCTGAGCAAGTCGCGCATCTTGGAGATCTATCTCAACAATGTGGAATGGGGTGAGGGTCTGTTCGGCGCCCAGGCCGCGGCACGCCACTACTTCCGGGTGGACGCGGCCCAGCTCTCGGCTCACCAGGCGGCCCGGCTGGCGGTGATGCTGCCGGCACCCAAGCGCTTCGAAAAACGACCCGCCTCACCCTATGTGCTTTCGCGTGCGGCCACCATAGAGGCCCGCATGAACGCCGTGGAATTGCCCTGAGAGTCGACCCGCCATGCCCAGCGACGAGAACCTGAGTCTGGAAATCGCCGCCAGTGCGGCCCGCCTGGTGGTGGAAGAAGGCCTGGAGTACGGGCCGGCCAAGCAACGTGCGCTCAAGAGCCTGGGCCTGCCCCGGCGCACCGCCCTGCCCGACAACGAGCTGCTGGAAGAACAGGTGCGCGAGTACCTGGCCATATTCTGTGCCGACACCCAGCCTGCCGAGCTGCTGGCCCTGCGCGAGTTGGCCGCCCTCTGGATGGAGCGCCTGGCCGAGTTCAGGCCTCATCTGTGCGGCGCGGTCTGGCGTGGTACGGCCACCCGCCTCTCGCCCATACACCTCCAGCTCTTCTGTGACGACAGCAAGGCCGCCGAGATCGCCCTGCTGAACTGGCGGGTGGACTACGAGGTGGGCAGCACGGCCGGGCCGCGCGGCCAGAGCGTGGACCAGCTGATCCTGGCTGCGCCCTGCCGCGCCTTGCAGGAAAGCGTGACCCTGGCGCTGACCATCCTGGACCACGACGATCTGCGCGGCGCCCTCAAGCCCGACAGCCGCGGGCGCTCCGAACGCGGAGATCTTGCGGCCCTGCGCCGCTTGCTGGCCGAGGAAGCCGCCGCCCCCAAACCCGCCTCGCCGCCCCCCTAGGAGCAACCCTTATGAATCGACGTCAATGGATACTGGCCGGCGCGGGCTTGGGCGCGGCCGGTCTGGGCGGTCTATTGGCTTGGCAGCGCCATGGCCCCGCCCCCTTGTCGGAGCCCGCCCAGGCCTTCTGGGACGCAAGCTTCGAGCGCCCGGGTGCCGACGCGCTGGCCGCTGCCAGCCTGCGCGGCCAGCCCTTGTTGCTCAATTTCTGGGCAACCTGGTGTGCGCCCTGCATCAAGGAGATGCCAGAACTGGACCAGTTCCAGCGCGAATTTGCCGCCAAGGGCTGGCGGGTGCTGGGCTTGGCGGTGGACTCGGCCGCACCGGTGCAGGAGTTTCTGAAGAAGCAACCCGTCTCCTTCCCGACCGCCCTGGCCGGGCTAACTGGCCTGGAATTGACGCGAAAATTGGGTAATCTTCAGGGAGGCCTGCCCTTCAGCGTGGCTTTTGATGCCTCCGGCGAGATCAGCTGGCGCAAACTCGGCCCCACCCATCTGGACGAACTCCGGGAGCTGGGCGCGACCAGCCGCTAAGCCCCACCAGCCCCAAAAGCTCACGGCGGTCAAGCGATAAATTTTTGCCGAAGTAGCAGGATCAGCCCTCAAAAGGCGTAAAGTGCGCCCTTTATCGCTTCTAGTGGCCGCGCTCTAAAAAGCCGGGCACGCTGCAGATGCAGATTCTCGTCATTCACGGACCCAACCTCAACCTCCTGGGAACACGGGAGCCGGGCGTATATGGTTCGCGAACTTTGGCCCAGATCGACGCTGATCTCAAGGAGATCGCGGCGAAAGCAGGCGCCAAGCTGGAATCCTTCCAGAGCAACCATGAAGGTGCTCTGGTGGACCGCATTCAGGCAGCGGGCCAGGACGGCAGCCGCTTCATCATCATCAACCCTGCCGCCTACACGCATACCAGTGTGGCCATGCGCGATGCGCTGGCGGCCGTGGGACTGCCTTTTGTTGAAGTGCATCTGTCCAATGTCCACAAGCGCGAGGCCTTCCGGCATCACAGCTACTTCTCCGCACTCGCCGAAGGCGTGATCTGCGGCTTGGGGGCACAGGGCTACACCCTGGCCCTGCAGTATGCCTTGAGCCGGTCGGAGTCCCTGGCCTGAGGCTCGGGACGGCGGGCGCCTCGCGACCCCACGAAGCACAACAAACCATTTCCGTTGGAGAAGCCTTATGGATCTGCGCAAGCTCAAGACCCTGATCGACCTCGTGTCCGAGTCGAACATTTCTGAACTTGAAATCACCGAGGCCGATGGCAAGGTGCGCATCGTCAAGTCGGATGGCCAGGTGGCCGTGCCGATGGCGAGCCTGCCCATGATGGCGCCGGCCGTGGCCGCGCCCGTTGCCGCCCTCGTGGCTGCGGCGCCCGCCGCCGCAGCAGCAGCGCCGGCACCTGCCGCCGAAACCGGCCATGCGGTGAAGTCGCCCATGGTGGGCACGTTCTATCGTGCCTCCAGCCCCAATGCCAAGCCCTTCGCCGAGGTGGGACAGCAGGTCAAGGAAGGTGATGCCATCTGCATCATCGAAGCCATGAAGATCATGAACGAGATCGAGGCCGACAAGAGCGGCACGATCACCAAGGTGCTGATCGAGAACGGTCAACCGGTCGAGTTCGGACAAGCCCTGTTCATCATTGAATAAGGCTTCGCCATGTTCAAGAAAATCCTGATCGCGAACCGCGGAGAAATCGCGCTTCGCATCCAGCGCGCCTGCCGCGAGCTGGGTGTGAAGTCGGTGGTCGTGTACTCCGAGGCGGACCGCGAAGCCAAGTACGTGAAGCTGGCGGACGAAGCCGTGTGCATCGGCCCGGCGCCCTCCGCCCAGAGCTATCTGAGCATGCCGGCCATCATCGCCACCGCCGAGGTGACCGATGCCGAGGCCATCCACCCCGGCTACGGCTTCCTCAGCGAGAACGCCGACTTTGCCGAGCGCGTGGAGCGCAGCGGCTTCACCTTCATCGGCCCGACTCCGGACAATATCCGCATGATGGGCGACAAGGTCTCGGCCAAGCAGGCCATGATCCGCGCGGGCGTGCCCTGCGTGCCCGGCTCGGAAGGCGCCCTGCCCGATGACCCCAAGGAGATCGTCAAGATCGCCCGCGCCATCGGCTACCCCGTGATCATCAAGGCCGCCGGCGGCGGCGGTGGCCGCGGCATGCGCGTGGTGCACACCGAGGCGGCTCTGGTCAATGCGGTGCAGACTACCAAGGCGGAAGCCGGTGCAGCCTTCGGCAACCCGCAGGTCTATATGGAGAAGTTCCTGGAGAACCCGCGCCATGTAGAAATCCAGGTGCTGGCCGACGGGCACCGCAACGCCGTGTGGCTGGGCGAGCGCGACTGCTCCATGCAGCGCCGCCACCAGAAGATCATCGAGGAAGCGCCGGCCCCGGGCATCCCCCGTCGCACCATCGAGAAGATCGGCGACCGCTGCGCCACCGCCTGCAAGAAGATGGGCTACCGTGGCGCGGGCACCTTCGAGTTCCTGTACGAGAACGGCGAGTTCTACTTCATCGAAATGAACACCCGCGTGCAGGTGGAGCATCCGGTGACGGAGATGGTGACGGGCATCGACATCGTGCAGATGCAGATCCGCATCGCCGCTGGCGAGAAGCTGCCCTTCACCCAGCGCCAGATCGAGATGCGCGGCCACGCCATCGAGTGCCGCATCAATGCCGAAGACCCGGTCAAGTTCACGCCCAGCCCCGGTCGCATCACGACCTGGCATGCGCCCGGTGGCCCCGGCGTGCGCGTGGACTCGCACGCCGATACCAACTACTTCGTGCCGCCGAACTACGACTCGATGATCGGCAAGATCATCACCCATGGCGACACGCGCGAGCAGGCCCTGGCCCGCATGCGCATCGCCCTGTCCGAGACGGTGGTGGAAGGCATCCAGACCAATATCCCGCTGCACCGCGAACTGATGGCCGACGCCAAGTTCATGGAAGGCGGCACCAGCATCCACTATCTGGAAGGCTGGATGCGGGACCACAAGCGCTAAGCTCCGGCTTGAGCGCAGCAGCGGGTCGCGCTCCGGCGCGGGTCCGCTTTGCAGATCCCCGGCGTGGCGCCAGCCGCTCCGGGGCTTTTGCTTTTTCAGCAAGGACACATGATGAGTAGCAGCAGCCCCATCCTCCACGAACTGATCCTGATCTGCCGCGAAGACGATGTCGAGACCGTCAGCGATGCGCTGATGGAGGTGGAGTCCCTGGCCGTTTCGGTGGAAGACGCCGATGCCGACACCGATGCCGAGAAGGCCCTGTTCGGCGAGCCCGGCATGCCAGCCCCCAAGTCGGGCTGGGAACGTTCGGTGGTCAAGGCCCTGTTTGCCACCGAAGCCGAGGCCACCGAGGCCGCCACCCTGATCCTGGCCCAGGACTGGGCGCAAGACGTGCATGTGCAGACCATCCAGGCCGTCGAGGAGCAGGACTGGGTGCGCCTGACCCAGTCTCAGTTCGCACCGGTGGAGATCACCCAGGATTTCTGGATCGTGCCCTCCTGGCATGAGGCTCCGCCCCAGGCCACCACCATCATGCGCCTGGATCCGGGACTGGCCTTCGGCACTGGCACCCACCCGACCACCCGCATGTGCCTGGGCTGGATCGCCCGCCATCAAGACCTGGCCCCCGGCTGGAATCGCGTGCTGGATTACGGCTGCGGCTCGGGCATCCTGGCCATCGGTGCCGCCCTGCATGGCGCTCGCCAGGTGGATGCCGTGGACATTGACCCCGCCGCCGTCACCGCCACCCAAGCCAATGCCGAGGCGAATCGGGTCGCAGAACGCATCCACGTGGGCCTGCCCGATGCGGCCAGCGGCGAGTACCCGCTGGTGCTGGCCAATATCCTGGCCACGCCGCTCAAGCTGCTCGCCCCCTTGCTGTGTCAACACCTGGCACCCGGTGCTCATCTGGTGCTGGCCGGCATCCTGGAACGGCAGGCCGATGATCTCAAGGCCGCCTATGCACCCTGGCTGCAGCTGGAGGTCAGCGACTGCGAAGAAGGCTGGATCCTGATGACGGCACAGCGCGTCTGAGCCCCATGAACCAGGCCCTTCTCGTGGCATGATTCCGACCATGAGTCTCGCCACCCGTTGTACCGCTTGCGGCACCATCTTCCGGGTGGTGCAAGACCAGCTTCGCGTGTCCGAAGGCTGGGTGCGCTGCGGCCGCTGCGCCGAGGTCTTTGACGCCAACGAGCAGCTCTTCGACATCGACCGCGAAGCGCCGCCGCCCTGGCCCCCGCAGAGCAGCAGCACGGCTGCCGCCACGCCGCAACAGCTCGGTGATGTGCGGCCTGCCATGGCCGAGCCGCAGCCTGAATCTGCGCCGATGCCTTCTCGACGCCCGGATGAATCCACCTGGGTGATGCCGCGCGACTCGAACACCCATGCCCGAGCGACATCTCAGCGCGTGCAGCAGGAGGTGCGAGACGAGCCCGAGGAGAGCCCGGATGCTGGCGAGCCGACGATCCAGCTGCCGCCCATGTATGCCGCCGACGCGCTCGCGCCCGGTGGCATGGCGCCACCCTCCCCGGTTGGGTCCTCCGCGACGCGCCGTCATGAGGATGCGCTGCCCGCCGATGACGCGAGCCCGCAGCGCCGCGAACCTGTTTGGGATGCCGATCCCGTCCCGGCCGCCGAAGACAAGCGCCCGACGCCCAAGGGTCTGGACAAATCACGCGCGCGTCTGGCCGGCGGTAAACCGGCAACCGCCGAACCAGCCCCCATGGCCGCCGCGAAACCCGAGCCGGCCGTCGCTGCCGAGCCCCCTCAGCCCAGCTTCATGCGCAAGGCCAGCAAGCGTGACGCGAGCGAGGGTACGCGCTGGCAAGGTCTGGTACTGCTCGTGGGCAGTCTCTTGCTGCTGACGGCGCTGGGCTTGCAAGCCCTCTGGCAGTTCCGCAATGCCCTGCTGGCCCTGCACCCGCCGGCCGAGCCGCTGCTGAGCCGCTTCTGCGAAATGGCTGGCTGCAGCCTGGAGCCCTGGAAGCGCATCGATGGGCTGGCCGTGGAGACGAGCAGCCTCACGCAGGCAGGCTCCGGCAACCACTACAAGCTTGGCATCCAGCTGCAGAACAAGGCGGGCTATGCCCTGGCGCTGCCCTGGGTGGATCTGAGCCTGACCGATGCCAGTGGCGCCCTGGTGGCTCGCCGCATGCTCAAGCCCGCGGACTTCAACCTCAGCAAGGGCAGCATTGCAGCCCACTCCGAGGAAGCACTGCAACTGGTCTTCAGCACCGACAAGCTCAAGATCAGTGGCTACAGCGTGGTGATCTTCCACCCCTGAGCAAGCCGAGGCCCGTGAGCGGGCCGAAGGTATCACACGACCCCAGCGTCGAAAAAAAACCCGGCCATGGCCGGGTTCTTCATCTGCGGACCCGACTTGCGTCGGGTCATGCAGCTCGCTTCACTCAGGGCTTGTTGCCGGTCGGGAAGGGCCAGGCAGCCTGAGGGCTCAGAGCCGTCTTGGCAGCCGGCGCCGGAGCCGCAGCGGGCTTGGCGGCAGGCGCAGCAGCAGGCGCAGGGGCAGGCTTCTTGGCAGCCGGCTTCTTGGCAGCCTTCTTGGCGGGCGGCTTGGCAGCAGGCGCAGCAGCCTTCTTGGGGGCAGCGGCGGCCTTCTTGGCCGGAGCAGCAGCCTTCTTAGGGGCAGCGGCCTTCTTCGCCGGAGCAGCAGCCTTCTTCGGGGCAGCGGCCTTCTTCGCCGGAGCAGCGGCCTTCTTAGGGGCAGCGGCCTTCTTCGCCGGAGCGGCAGCCTTCTTCGGGGCAGCGGCCTTCTTGGCCGGAGCGGCAGCCTTCTTGGGGGCAGCAGCCTTCTTGGCCGGAGCAGCAGCCTTCTTCGGGGCAGCGGCCTTCTTGGCCGGCGCAGCAGCCTTCTTGGCCGGAGCAGCAGCCTTCTTGGCCGGAGCGGCGGCCTTCTTCGCCGGAGCAGCAGCCTTCTTAGGGGCGGCGGCCTTCTTCGCCGGAGCGGCGGCCTTCTTGGCGGGAGCGGCCTTCTTGGCCGGCGCCTTCTTTGCAGTTGCCATTTCGTTCTCCTTGATCAAGTGGAAAGAGCACCGCCTGCAACAGACCGGTCCGCTGCAGCGCGGTTATTCACCATCCGAGAGTCACCCAGGAGGAGTGCCCCGGTACGGTGAATGGGGTGGCGATGTCCGGCCTCGGCTTCTTCTGGCGGCCTGGGTCTCAAACATCGCGGATCTTGATCTCTTCAAAAACTGGAACTGCGTGAGGCACCGTGCCTCGCATCAATCCCAGGACAGGGCGCCACCGGATTGGTATTCGATGACACGGGTTTCAAAGAAATTGCGTTCCTTCTTCAGGTCGATCATCTCGCTCATCCAGGGGAAGGGGTTCTCTTCATTGGGGAAGAGCTCCTCCAGACCGATCTGGACGGCGCGGCGATTGGCGATGTAACGCAGATAGCCCTTGAACATGGAGGCATTCAGGCCGAGCACGCCGCGAGGCATGGTGTCCTCGGCATAGCGGTACTCAAGCTCCACGGCCTTCAGGAACAGAGCCTTGATCTCGGCCTTGAACTGCGGGGTCCAGAGCTGCGGGTTCTCGAGCTTGATCTGGTTGATCAGGTCGATGCCGAAGTTGCAGTGCATGGACTCGTCGCGCAGGATGTACTGGTACTGCTCGGCGGCACCGGTCATCTTGTTCTGGCGGCCCATGGCGAGGATCTGCGTGAAGCCCACGTAGAAGAACAGGCCTTCCATCAGGCAGGCAAAAACGATCAGGCTCTTCAGCAGCGTCTGGTCGTTCTCCAGCGTGCCCGTGTTGAAGTTAGGGTCCATGATCGCGTCGATGAAGGGGATCAGGAACTCGTCCTTGTCCCGGATCGACTGCACCTCATGGTAGGCATTGAAGATCTCGCTCTCGTCCAGACCCAGCGACTCCACGATGTACTGGTAGGCGTGGGTGTGAATGGCCTCTTCGAAGGCTTGGCGCAGCAGGAACTGGCGAGCCTCGGGCGCCGTGATGTGGCGGTAGGTGCCCAGCACGATGTTGTTGGCGGCCAGCGAGTCGGCGGTGACGAAGAAGCCGAGGTTGCGCTTGATGATGCGGCGCTCGTCTTCGCTCAGGCCGTTGGGATCCTTCCAGAGCGCGATGTCGCGGCTCATGTTCACTTCCTGCGGCATCCAGTGATTGGCGCAGGTGGCAAGGTATTTTTCCCAGGCCCACTTGTACTTGAAGGGCACCAGCTGGTTGACGTCGGTCTGGCCATTGATGATGCGCTTGTCGGCCACATTGACGCGACGCTCGCTGGCGGACTGGACGGAGGAGCTGGCGGGAGTCTGCGTGGCGGGGACCGCGGCGCGCGCGACCGGCGACTGGCCCGGTGCGACGTTCAGATTGGCGCTTTGCGCTGCGCTTTGCGAGGGTTGACGGTCTTCTTCCCAAACCAGCATGGTGGACTTCCTATCGCGTTGAATTATCAGAGTGTTGTGTTCAAACACCAAGGACTTCTTGACATGGCGCAGCACTGGCTGTTGCTGTGCTGCATCGATATCGCGCGGCGCACATGCGGTGCTCGCAGCGACATCAGCATCCTCGGCGTGAGCATTCATCGATGCAGTGCAAATCGAGTTTGCATCGATGAACACTCGCATCGCGCGTGTTCAGGGGTCGCGATGAGGGCTTCATCGCGACCCGCTCAAGGCCTTACTGACAGGCCTCGCATTCTTCGAAGCCAGGGTCGCCGGGGCGCATCATGCAGACCGCACCTTCGGGCTCGGGCATCTCGGCGACAGGCGTGGCCGCAGGTGCGGAAGCCATCATGCCGCCACCGCTGGCCACGGCATTGAGCTGGCCGGCCTTGCTCACCGTGCTCTTCTCGGCGTGCGTGGCGCCGATGGTGCGCAGGTAGTAGGTGGTCTTCAGGCCACGCTGCCAAGCGAGCTTGTAGGTCTCGTCCAGCTTCTTGCCCGAGGCGCCGGCCATGTAGATGTTCAGGCTCTGCGCCTGGTCGATCCACTTCTGGCGGCGGGCGGCGGCTTCCACCAGCCACAACGGCTCCACCTCGAAGGCGGTGGCGTACAGGGCCTTGAGCTCTTCCGGCACACGGTCGATACGGCGCAGCGAGCCGTCGAAGTGCTTCAGGTCCATGACCATCACGTCGTCCCACAGACCCAGCTTCTTCAGATCGCGCACCAGGGATTCGTTGATCACGGTGAACTCGCCGGAGAGGTTGGACTTGACCGAGAGGTTGCCGAAGCAGGGCTCGATCGAGGCATCCACGCCGATGATGTTGGAGATGGTGGCCGTCGGAGCAATCGCCACGCAGTTGCTGTTGCGCATGCCGTCACGGGCGATCTTGGCGCGCAGCGCATCCCAGTCCAGGGTCATGCTGCGGTCCACGTCCACATGACCGCCGCGGGCCTCGGCCAGCAGGTCCAGGGAGTCGATCGGCAGGATGCCACGGTCCCACAGCGAACCGCGGTAGCTCGAGTAGCGGCCACGCTCGGCGGCCAGCTCGGTCGAGGCCCAGTAGGCGTAGTAGCAGATCGCTTCCATCGAGCGGTCGGCGAACTCCACGGCCGCCTGGGAGGCGTAGGGAGTGCGCAGCGCGTAGAGCGCATCCTGGAAGCCCATCAGGCCCATGCCCACCGGACGGTGACGCAGATTGGAGTCGCGCGCCTTCTTGACCGCGTAGTAGTTGATGTCGATCACGTTGTCCAGCATGCGCATGGCGGTGGACACGGTCTTCTTCAGCTTCTCGTGGTCGATTTCCTTGCCGTTCGGGCCGTCCTTCAGATGCTGCACCAGGTTCACGGAACCCAGGTTGCAGACCGCGATCTCGCTGTCATTGGTGTTCAGCGTGATCTCGGTGCAGAGGTTGGACGAGTGCACCACGCCCACGTGCTGCTGCGGCGAGCGCACATTGCAGGCGTCCTTGAAGGTGATCCAGGGATGGCCCGTCTCGAACAGCATCGAGAGCATCTTGCGCCACAGATCCTTGGCCGGCATGCGCTTGAAGAGCTTGATCTCGCCGCGATCCACCTTGGCCTCGTACTCGGTGTAGGCCTTCTCGAAGGCAGCGCCGAAGAGGTCGTGCAGGTCCGGGCAGGTGGAGGGGCTGAACAGGGTCCAGTCGCCACCTTCCAGCACGCGCTTCATGAACAGGTCCGGAATCCAGTTGGCCGTGTTCATGTCATGGGTGCGACGGCGGTCGTCACCGGTGTTCTTGCGCAGCTCCAGGAACTCCTCGATGTCCAGGTGCCAGGTCTCCAGATAGGCACAGACCGCGCCCTTGCGCTTGCCGCCCTGGTTCACCGCCACGGCCGTGTCGTTCACCACCTTCAGGAAGGGCACGACACCTTGCGACTTGCCATTGGTGCCCTTGATGTGCGAGCCCAAGGCGCGCACCGGGGTCCAGTCATTGCCCAGGCCGCCAGCAAACTTGGACAGCAGGGCATTCTCCTTGAGCGCCTCGTAGATGCCGTCCAGATCGTCCGACACCGTGGTCAGGTAGCAGCTGGAGAGCTGCGAGCGACGGGTGCCCGAGTTGAACAGGGTCGGGGTCGAGGACATGAAGTCGAAGCTGGACAGGACTTCGTAGAACTCGATGGCGCGGGCTTCGCGGTCGATCTCGTTCAGCGCCAGGCCCATGGCCACGCGCATGAAGAAGGCCTGCGGCATCTCGATGCGCTTGCCGTCCACATGCAGGAAATAGCGGTCATACAGGGTCTGCAGGCCCAGGTAGTCAAACTGCAGATCGCGCTCCGCCTTGAGCGCGGCACCCAGCTTCACCAGGTCGTACTGCTGCAGCTTCTCGTCCAGCAGCTCGGCCTGCACACCCTTCTTGATATAGCCGGGGAAGTACTCGGCGTAGCGCTGCTCCATATCGGCCTGGATGACCTCCTCGCCCAGGATCTCCTTGCGGATGGTGTGCAGCAGCAGGCGAGCGGTGGCGTGGGTGTAGCCAGGATCCTTCTCGATCAGGGTGCGGGCGGCCAGGATGGCGGCCTTGTAGACCTCATCCATGGGCACGCCGTCATACAGATTGCGCTTGGTCTCGGCAATGATGGGCTCGGGCTTCACATCGGCGCCCAGATTGGCGCAGCTGCTGGCGATCAGGGCCGAAAGCTTGGCCAGATCCAGAGGCACGCGTTGGCCGCCCTCGACCACCATCAGGCTGGCGCTCGGCATATTGCCGGCGGCGATATCGACCTCGCCCTTGGCCAGACGCTCCTGGGCGCGGCGCTCGCGATACAGCACATAGGCGCGGGCCACTTCATGGTGACCGCCACGCATCAGCCCCAGTTCCACCTGGTCCTGCACATCCTCGATGTGGAAGGTGCCACCGCTCGGGCGCGAACGCAGCAGGGCGCGCACCACGTTCTCGGTTAGGGCGTCCACCGTCTCGCGCACGCTGGCCGAAGCCGCACCGCTGGTGCCATGCACCGCCAGAAAGGCCTTCATCAGCGCCACGGCAATCTTGCTGGGCTCGAAGGACACCACCGCGCCATTGCGGCGGATGATCTGGTAGGCCTGGAAGGCCGAGGTCTTGGCGGCTCCGCCGCTCGCGCCGTGAGCGGAGGGGACGGCTGCGGTATCCGATAGCGTGCTGGCTGCAACGGTTTGCATAGAGGTCCTCGTCTGAGTCTTGTTCGGTTCAATCAATCGGAGAACGCAAAGCCGGAGCATGCGGCGCGCTGCTCTGGCTTCATGTTCGGTTTGTGGCTGGCGGGGAGTACCTGGACGGCCTTGCGGCTCTAGAGCCGCCAGACGCCAATCCCCTGCGTGCTGACCCTGCCCCGGTCCCGGAACGCCGACCCAGACAGCGGGTGGCGCGAGAAGCTGCGGCTGCAATTGAGTGGGGCATATCAGGTCTAGCCGAGGTCAGAAGGATACCACGACAGACACTATATCTAGCGGATGTGACCGCTTCAAGCACTACCGATAGCGTTCAAACCCCGTTGACCTCGCGCTGGGATCGCGCTAGCAAATCAGGGCTCGAAGGGCGTATCACGCCGCACGGGCGTGCACATCACGATGAACAGGGACTCCGCGCCGGCCGACCCGCACCAGCGCTGGCTTGCAGGCTGAAACATGACGCCAAGCCGCGCCAATGCTGGGCCTTCCCGAGGTTCAGCCGCCCTCACCCGCCGAACCCGAGGGTTCAGTGACGCCAAGACGGGCCATGCGGTAGCGCATCTGCCGCAGCGACAGACCCAGAGAAGCCCCGGCCGCCGTGCGGTTGAAGCCATGCCGAACCAGGGAGCGCAGGAGGATGCTGCGCTCCACCTCGTCAAGATAAGCCGCCAAGTCCTGCGGCAGGGGCTCATCAGCATCCGATGCACGCTGAGCGACCAGCGGCAGGCTGACACTGTCGGGCATGTCCAGGCTGCCGAACTGCGAATCATCCAGCACGGCCTCAGGCAAGCCCAGATCGGCCACGTCGATGACCTCCCCCCCGGACAGCGCCAAGGCCCGATGCAGCAGGTTCTCCAGCTCTCGCACATTGCCCGGGAAGGCATAGCGCGAGAGCTGGGCCAGAGCAAGGGCCGAGAGCCGCGGCGCAGGTGACACGCCGGCATCGCGCGCAATGCGATCCAGTACACGCTCGCTGATCGCCTCCAGATCCTCGATGCGCTCACGCAAGGGCGGCACGCGGATCTGGATCACATTGAGGCGATAGAACAGATCCTGACGGAAGCGCCCCGCAGCCACCTCGGCCGAAAGGTCCTTGTGGGTGGCGCTGACGATGCGCACATTGACCGGCGCCTCGGCCACGGCCCCGACCGGCCGCACCGAGCGCTCCTGGATGGCGCGCAAAAGCTTGCTCTGCATGGCCAGGGGCAGATCTCCGATCTCATCCAGAAAGAGCGTGCCCTCGTGGGCGGCCTGGAAGAAGCCTTCCCTGTCCTCATGTGCGCCGGTGAAGGCACCCTTGCGAAAGCCGAAGAACTCGGCCTCCAGCAGCTGCTCGGGAATCGCGCCGCAGTTGACCGCGATAAAGGCCCTGGCACTGCGCGGGCTGGCGTCATGGATGGCTCGCGCCACCAGCTCCTTGCCCGTGCCCGACTCGCCCTGCAGCAATACCGGCGCCATGCTGCGCGCCACTTTCTCAATCAGTGCACGCACCTGACACATGGCCGCGGAGTCGCCGGCCAGCCGGTGCAAAGCCGGATGGCTGCTACCCGCCTCGCCCGCCCGCGGCGCTCGCGCCCCCGGGCTGCGAGCGGAGGCGGGCGCTGCGGCGGGCGCACCGGCCACCGATACGGCCGACTGCGCCGAAGCACCCGCCCGACCCAGGGCCGAGGCCACCACGCTGCGGAACTGGCGCAGGTCCACGGGCTTGGTCAGGTAGTCATAGGCGCCGGCCTTGAGCGCCTCCACCGCGTTTTCCGCTGAACCGAAAGCCGTGATGACCAGGGCTTTCTCGGGCCGGCCGTGGCGCTCCAGCCAGGCCAGCACGTCCAGACCCGAGCCGTCGGGCAGGCGCATATCGGTGATCACCGCGCTATAACCGCGCTCCGTCAGCCGGGCCAGCGCTTCTTCAACCGAGCCCGCACTGTCCAGCTCATAACCCTCGCGAAGCAGGGTCAGCTCGTAGAGCGTGCGCAGATCAGGCTCATCATCAATGACCAGCAGGCTGTGTGCGGGAACGGGATTCATGGTCTTGAACTGCTCTAAGCCTCGGCGGGCGGCCGACGCAGGGTGATGATGAACTCGTTGCCCGCATGCCCGACGGCACGTTGACGCTGATAGTCGATGCGGCCACCGTAGCGCTCACAAAGCTCGCGACAGATGTAGAGCCCCAAGCCGGAACCCCGGCTGCGTGTGGAGAAGAAGGGCTCGAAGAGATGTCGCTCCACCTCGGGCGCCAGGGCAGGCCCTGCACTGTAGACCGAGAGCTGAGCCCATTGCTCGGACAGCGCCCGCAAGCTGACCTGCACCGAGGCCGGCCCGGGCTCGGCATGCCGCAGCGCATTGTCCAGCAGGTTGACCAGGACGCGGCGCATGTGCTCGGGCTCAAACAGCACCGCAAGACTGCCTGCGGGCAGACTCAGGGCCAGCGGACCATCATCAGACTGCGGCAATCGATTGGTGCTCGCCCAGTCTGCGCAGGCCTCACGCACCAAGGCACTGGCATCCAGGGCCTGCGGCGGCAAGAGAACCCCGGGCGCCACCTCCATCACATCGTCAACGATGCGCTTGAGCCGCTGCACATTGGAGGCCACCATGGCCGTGAGTCGACGGGCCTGCTCGTTCTCGCTGTCCTCCGCCAACAAGGCATTGGCCTGGTCGATGGCGGCCAGTGGATTGCGTATCTCGTGGGCAATCCCCGCCGAGATCCGCCCCATGGCGGCCAGTTTCTCCTGGCGGCTGCGCGCCAGCACGCTGCGGACATCCTCGATGAAGAGCACACACAGGTCTTCATTGCCCTGCCCCTCGCGGCGCTGCGTGAAGCGCATGCGCAGCCGCAGCCCGCGCGTCTCGCCGCCATCCAGCCTCAGACTGATATCTCGCCCCTCCTCGGGCCAGCCCGCGTCGGCAAAGGCACGATCGACGGCGGCGACCAGAGGCTCCCAGTCGGCCACGCCACGCAGCTGAAACGGCGCCTCACGCACACGCTGGGCACCGGACAGCAGGCCGCGCGCCGCAGGATTGGCCGCGCGCACATGGCCGCGGCGGTCCACGACAAGCACCCCCTCCTGCATCTGCTCAATCACCAGCCGGTTGAGCTGGGCCTGCTGACGCGCCAGCTCCAGGCTGCCGCGGGCCGCCCGCTCCTCGCGCGCCAGGCGGCTGGCCATCTCGCTGGCCAGCAGGCCCAC
>NZ_JBKCLH010000029.1:0-26492 GCF_046300915.1 Roseateles sp.
GGCGGTCCACGCTGCGGAAGCGGCCGGCTTCGTCGGCATGGCTGATCCACACCTTGCCCATTTGCAGGTCAACCACATCGCCTTCTTCCAGGTAGACGATCTGGTCGGTCACACCGGCCAGGGCCATGGCGTCGCTGGCCAGGAAGTGGTCGCCGGCGCTGTCGCCCGCGCCCACGCCCAGCACCAGGGGCGAGCCCTCGCGGGCGGCGATCACGCGGTGGGGTTCATCGCGGCAGAACACGGCGATGGCATAGGCGCCCTTGAGGCGGGGCAGGGCGGCCTGCACGGCGTCCAGCAGATCGCCGTTGTAGAGGTGGTCCACCAGATGGGCAATCACCTCGGTGTCGGTCTGGCTGCTGAAGGTATAGCCCTTGGCCTTGAGCTCGGCGCGCAGCTCCTCGTGGTTCTCGATGATGCCGTTGTGCACCAGGGCAATGCGGCCGGCGCTGGCGCTGTTGGCCTCGGCGCCGGGGCCGTGGGAGAAGTGCGGGTGGGCGTTGTGCACGGCCGGGGCGCCATGGGTGGCCCAGCGGGTCTGGGCGATGCCGGTGCCGGCGGCAATGCCGTCCTCGTCCACCGCGGTGTTCAGCTCGGCCACGCGTGAGGTGCTGCGGGCGCGCGTGAGCTCGCCCGACTGGTGCACGGCCACACCGCAGGAGTCGTAGCCGCGGTACTCCAGGCGCTTGAGGCCTTCGATCAGGATGGGGACGATATTGCGCTGACTGACCGCGCCGACGATGCCACACATGGTTTGCTGCTCCCTGCTATGCCTTGGGGTCCGGAAGCCGGAGCGACGGAGTGCCCCGGGAATGGCTCGCATCCTAGGCAGGCGGCAAAATCTTTTGCTTTCAAAATATCGCTAGAAATGAAATATTCTGACGATGATTGGTGGCGATGAAATAATGCGAAAAAAGTAATTCAGAAATGAAATTTTCTATCGATCTTGATCCCACCGACTTGCGGCTGCTGGAGCTCCTGCAGCAGGACGCCGCGCTCAGCAACCAGGAGTTGGCGGCGCGCGCCCATGTTTCGCCGGCCACCTGCCTGCGGCGGGTGCGGCGTCTGGTGGAGGCCGGCGTGATCGAGCGGCGCGTGGCCCTGCTCTCGCCCGAGAAGCTGGGCGCGGGGCTGACGGCCATTGTGGAGATCACCCTGGACCGCCAGGGCGCCGAGCATCTGGCCGCCTTCGAGCAGAAGGTGTTGGCCGAGGGCGCGGTGCAGCAGTGCTACCGCGTCTCGCCCGGGCCGGACTTCGTGCTGCTGCTGCAGGTGCCGGACATGCCGGCCTACCAGGCCCTGGTGCTGCGCCTGTTCACGCAGGATGCCAATGTGCGCAACGTCAAGGCCTTCTTCAGCGTGCTGCGCAGCAAGTTCGACCCCAGCCTGGATCTGAGCCCGCTGGCGGCCCGCTGAGCCGGCCGCGCCAGGGCTCTTCCGGCCTCAGCCCTGCTTGAGCAGCAAGAGGCCCTTGAGGTAGTCGCCCTCGGGGAAGTAGAGGGTTTGTGGATGGTCGGGCGCGGCGGCCACGCGCTCCAGGATGTAGGCATCCACCTGGGCGTCCATGCCGGCGCCGGCCACGATCTTGTGGAAGAGCTCCGGCCCCACGCCGCCCGAGCAGGAGAAGGTGAAGAGCAGGCCGCCGGGCGCCAGCAGTTTGAGCCCCAGGCGATTGATGTCCTTGTAGGCGCGTGCGGCGCGCTCGGCGTGGGCCGAGGTGGGCGCCAGCTTGGGCGGGTCCAGCACGATGGCATCGAACTGCTCGCCCGCCGCGATCAGGGCGCGCAGGGTCTTGTTGACATCGGCATCCAGGGCCTCGTGGCGCGCGGCCTCGAAACCGTTGAGCGCCACATGGGCGTTGGCGCGCGCCAGTGCCGGGCCCGAGGAGTCCACGCTGATCACGCGCTCGGCCCCGCCGGCCAGGGCGGCCACCGAGAAGCCGCCCGTGTAGCTGAAGCAGTTCAGCACCCGCTTGCAGCCATGCTGGCGCACCACCTCGGCAAAGCGGCGGCGGTTGTCGCGCTGGTCCAGGTAGTAGCCGGTCTTGTGGCCGGTGGCGATGTCCAGGCTCAGGCGCCAGTCATGCTCGCGGATGGTCAGCTCGGTGGCGCCCTCGCCGGCCAGCCAGCCGGTCTGCTCGGGCAGGCCCTCCAGGGCGCGCACGCTGGCGTCGGAGCGCTCGTAAAAGCGCTTCAGCCCGGTCTGGCGCAATAGAGCCTCCACGATCACCGTCTTCCAGCGCTCCACACCGGCCGTGCCGAACTGGGCCACCAGGGTGTCGCCATAGCGGTCCACGATCAGGCCGGGCAGACCATCGGACTCGCCATGCACCAGGCGCACCGCGTCGGAGGGCACTTGCAGGCGCTCGCGCATGGCCAGGGCCCGGGCGATGCGGCGCTCGAAGAAGGCCGCGTCGATGCGCTCGGCGGCATCGAAGCTCCAGGCCCGCACGCGGATCTGCGAGGCGGGGCTGAAGGCGGCCCAGGCCAGGAACTCGCCCTCGGCGGACTCCACCCGCACCGTCTCGCCCGGATCGGCGCCGCCCTTGGCGATGGCGCTCTCGAAGACCCAGGGATGGCGGCGCTGCAGCGAGCGCTCACGGCCCGCGCGAAGACGTATGACTTTCATGCCCCGATTGTCTCAGGGCCTGGCGCCGCCGCGCCTTCAGCGCGAGACCGTGCCGAAGGCGTAGCCCAGGGAGACGTTGATCAGGGGCGTGCTCTGGGTCTGGCCGCGCAGGGAGCGCCACTGGCCCACGCCGGTGCGCAGGCGGATGCGCTCCTGCTGGCCAAACTCCCACTGCGCCCAGGCCTCGGTCTGGGCCGCCGCGCCGCCGGTGATGGCCACGCCGCCGCCGCCGGCCGCACCCACCATCACTTCCGCGCCCACACGCGGGCCGCGCGCCCAGGGCTTGGCTTGCAGGCCCAGGCCGAAGAGGCCGAAGGAGTAGGCGCCCGCGCTGCCGAAGGCCGCGCTGCCGGCCTGGGCCACGCCATAGACGTGCTCGCTCAGGTCCCGGGTCATGACCATGGCCAGATGGCCCACGCTTTCCTGGCGGCCGTCCTTGAACTTCACCTTGTTCAGATGTTGCAGGCTGGCATAGACCGTCTGGGTGCGCAGCACGCCCGGCGCCGCATTGGGCTGGCCGAAGCTGCCCGCGCCCTGGTCCAGGGGCAGGCCCAGGGACAGGCGGGCATAGGTGGACTTGAAGCTGCCGGTCAGCGAGCCCATCACGCCCGCGTCCAGGTGCAGGCTGGGGCCCCAGGGCGTCTTCCAGCGCAGGGTGGGGCCGCCCTTGACCAGCCAGCCATTGCCGGTGTCGATATCGCCGCCGCCACCCAGGCCGGTGGCCACATGCCAGCCGGCGCGGAAATTTTTGCTGCCCAGGCCATAGTCCTGGCCCAGGGTGGCCAGCACCTCCATATAGCCATCGGCCCCGCCCTGGGCGGCACCCGCGGCCTCCAGCCCCCACCAGGCGCCCTCGGTCACATACTGGCGCAGCACCGCGCCGGCCTTGCCCATGCGCTTGGCGGGCGCGCCACTGCGGTTCTTGGCGCCGGAGCGTGGGCTGTAGACGCCGCCGCTGAGGCTGATCTCGTCAAAGCCCAGACCGCTGCGGCGCAGGGTCTCCACCCGGCGGCCCGAGGCCGTGGGCGCGTAGCTCACAAAGCCGTCCGAGTAGCCCAGCACAAAGCCCAGCGTGGTGTCGCGCACATTGCCGCGGCCATTGGGGAAATCCGTGTGGGCCAGGGCCAGGCCGCCGTACCAGTTGCCGAGCTCGCGCCGCAGCGAGAGCTCGGGGCGCAGCATCAGGCCACCGCCAAAGCGCACCTTGTCCGAGCTCAGGCCGCCGCCCGCGCCGGCATAGAGGCTGGCCGCGGCATGCAGGTCCGGCCCCAGGCGCCAGCGGCGCTGGGCGGTGAAGCCCACCGTGAAGATGCCGCCGAAATTGCCCTTGGCCGACCCATAACAGCCGGGGCCTATGCCCCAGTCCTCGTTCATGGCCACCAGGTAGTTGGCACCCAGCAGGGCGATGCGCTCCTGGGTGGGCATCTTCAGCGGGGTCCAGTTCAGCTCGATGGCGGCGGGCTGGGCCTGCAGAAAGCCCGGGCGGGGCAGGGGGGGGGCGGAGTCGGCCGTGCTCTGCGCCAGCGCGGGAGCGGCCAGGGAGAGCAGGGCCAAGAGCGGCAGGAGGGGGAAGGGCAGGCGTTGCATCGGGTTCATCAGACGGGGCTTTTCTTCTTGGCGCGCGGATGGGCGGCGTCGTAGACCTTGGCCAGGTGCTGGAAGTCCAGCTGGGTGTAGACCTGGGTGGTGGTGATGTGGGCGTGCCCCAGCAGTTCCTGCACCGCGCGCAGATCGCCGCTGGACTGCAGCACATGGGAGGCGAACGAGTGCCGCAGCATATGCGGATGCACATGGCTGGGCATGCCGGCGGCAAGCGCCCGGGCCTTGAGCATCTGGCGAATCTGATCGGCACTCAGGCGGCCGCCGCGCCGGCCCACAAAGAGCGCGGGCTCCCCGGGCCGGGCCAGGGTCGGGCGCTGGGCCAGCCAGGCCTGCAGGGCCTGGGCGGCGGCGGACCCCAAGGGCACGCTGCGGCGCTTCTCGCCCTTGCCCAGCACCTGGACCTCGCCACCCGCCACATCCACCCAGCCCCGCGCCTCGCGCGAGGCCTGGGCATTTAGGCCCACCAGCTCGCCCACGCGCAGGCCGCAGCCGTAGAGCAGCTCCACGATGCAGGCATCCCGGGCCTCCAGGCGCGGGTCCTGCTGCGCATCGGCGTGCTCGGCCAGCTGCACGGCGGCGTCCACGCCCAGGGCCTTGGGCAGGGGCTTGGCGGCCTTGGGCGCGCGCAGGCCGTCAATCGGGTTGTGGCTCACCAGGCGCTCGCCGCCCAGCCAGCGGTAGAGGCCGCGCCAGGCCGAGAGCTCCAGGGCCAGGCTGCGCGGCGAGAGGCCCTGGCCATGCAGGCGGGCCACCCAGCGCCGGGCCTGGGCCTGCTGCAGCTGCAGCAGCGCCACGCCGTCCTGCTCGGCCAGATCCTGCAGGCGTTGCAGCGCGTCCCGGTAGAGGCTTAGCGTGCGCGCGGCCAGGCGGCGCTGCACACGCGCATGCTCCAGATAGCGCTGCAGGAGGTCAGTCAGCGCCGCCGCCATCGCGGAGCGCGTCCGGTGGCAGCAGGCGCACCAGGCCCGCGCTGGCCAGCTCGCCGATGCGAGCCAGAAACTCCGTGCCCATCTCCGCGGTGTAGCGGGTCGGATCGGGCGAGCCCAGCACCAGCAGGCCAAAGGCCTGGGCCGGCTTGCCATGGCTCAGCGGGATCAGGGCCAGGGATGTGGCGCCATGACTCTGCTCGTCGGAGAGCCAGCGCGCGGCCTCGAAGCCCGAGTTCACGCCGCAATAGGGCTGGTTCAGGCTCTTGGCGAAGCTCTTCACGTCCTGGCTCACCGGCTGGGCGAACTCGGCCTGGGCATGGGCCGCATCCACGCCCCACAGCCGCAGGCCGGCCATGGGAATCATGAACTCGTGGCGCAGTCGCTCCAGCAGCACCACGGGCACGCGGGCCGGGTCCTGGGTGCGCATCAGGGCCAGGGTCCAGCGGTGCAGGCGGTCGGCGATGGAGACGTTCTCCTGGCCGTTGCGGATCATCTCGATGATCTTCTGCTCCAGGCCCTTGATCTTGTCGCGCAGCATCTCGGCCTGACGCTCCTGCAGCGAGACCGCCCGCTGGCCATGGGGGTGGCTCAGCTGGATCGTGGCCAGCAGCTCGGCATGGCGCTCGAAGAAGCCCGGGGTGTTGGCCAGGAAGTCGGCGATGTCCTGCTCGGTAATGCCCTCAATGCTCACAGCGTGATCTCTCCATCAAAAACTCGCTCGGCCGGGCCCGTCATCAGCACCGGTGCCTGCAGGCCCTGGCTCAGGCCGGCCCACTCAATCGTCAGCAGGCCGCCCAGGGCCTGCACATCCACGCGCTCGTCCAGCCAACCCAGGCGTATGCCGGCCACCACGGCCGCGCAGGCGCCGGTGCCGCAGGCCAGGGTCTCGCCCGCGCCGCGCTCGAACACGCGCAGCTTCACATGGCTGCGGTCCAGGATTTGCATGAAGCCGGCATTGACCCGGCGCGGGAAGGCCGCATGCGACTCCACGCGCGGCCCCAGGCTCAGCACCGGCGCGGTGTCCACATCGGCCACGCGCTGCACGGCGTGCGGATTGCCCATGGACAGCACCGCCACCTCGCAGTCCAGACCGGGCAGGGCCCAGAGCTCGAAACCGCCGGCCAAGCCGCCCTCGCGGCGCGCGCTCAGGCCCGCAGGCTCGAAGGGCACGCGCGCCAGCTCGAACACCGGCGCGCCCATGTCCACCGTGACCCGGCCGTCCTCGCGCAGGCGCAGCTCCAGCAGGGCATTGACCGTCTCCACGCGGATGCTGCGCTTGTCGGAGAGGCCCTTGTCGGCCACATAGCGCACGAAGCAGCGGGCGCCATTGCCGCAGTGCTCCACCTCGTCGCCGTCGTTGTTGAAGATGCGGTAGCGGAAGTCCACGCCGGGGCTGGCGCTCTTCTCGATCACCAGGATCTGGTCGCAGCCCACGCCAAAGCGGCGGTCGCCCAGGCGGCGCAGCTGGGCGGCGTCCAGGCTCAGGGGCTGCTCGGTGGCGTCGATGACCACGAAGTCATTGCCCGCGCCCTGCATCTTGGTGAATCGCACTTTCATCGCTGAATTATCGCCCTGTGGCTGGCCTCGCCTCAGTACAGGGAAGCTTGCCCGTCGGGGCGCGTCTTGAAGCGCTTGTGCACCCACAGGTATTGAGCCGGCTGCTGCCGGATGCGGGTTTCCAGCCAGTGGTTCAGACGCAGAGCGTCGGCCTCGGCGTCGGCGCTGGGATAGTCCTCCCAGGGGGCCTCGAGCTCGACCTCGTAGCCCTGTCCGCCTGGCAGCATGGTGATCACCACCGGCTGGATCTTCATCTTGAGGCTGTAGGCCATGCGGCCCGGCGCCAGCAGGGTGCAGGCGGGTACGCCGAAGAAGGGGATGAAGGCCGAGTCCTTGGCGCCGAAGTCCATATCCGGCAGGTTGACGAAGGCATAGCCTTGGCGGATCAGGCGCAGCACGGGGCGTATGCCGTCCTGGCGGTCGAACAGGGCATTGGTGCCAAAGCGTGAGCGGCCCGCCAGCATGCGGGCGTCGAAAACCGGATTGCTCTGGGTCTGGTAGATGCTCACGCCGGGATTGCTCTGGTTGAGCATCAGGGCCGGGCTGACCCATTCCAGACCCACGAAGTGCGGTGTCAGCCACATCACGGGCGCCTCGCTGCGCTCGGCATAGTGCACATCACCCTTGATGCGCACCAGGCGCCGCAGCCGCTCGGGCGAGGCAAACCAGAGCAGGCCGCGCTCCAGCAGGCTGCGCCCCAGCCAGGCAAAGTGTTCCCGCGCCAGGGCCCGGCGCTCCGCGGCACTCTTCTCGGGAAAGCAGAGCTCCAGATTGCGCAGGGCCACGCGGCGGCGCGAACCTGCCAGGCGCCAGAGCAGGGCGCCCAGGCCGCGGCCCAAGCAGGCTTGCCAGGACAGGGGCAGGAAATGCAGCAGCCAGATCAGGCCGATGAAGGCGTGGCTGGCAAGTCGGGCGGCCATCAAGCGGCTCCCCCGGTCCCGAGACCGCGCGGTTGCTTGTAGCGGTGATAGCCCCAGAGGTACTGCTGTGGCGCCTGGCGGATCAGCCCCTCCATGGCCTGATTGATCAGGGTTGCCGCCTGCTCGGGCGAAGCCTCTAGGGGGATGACCGGGCCGGCCTGCACATGGATCACATAGCCGCGACCTTGCGCGAGTCTTTCCCCCCAGAGCAGCATCAGGGGCGCTCCGCTTTGCACGGCGAGCTTGGCGGCCAGGGTCATGGTGTAGGCCGGACGACCGAAGAAGGGGGCCCAGACGCCCAGGCCCTCCGGTGGGACTTGATCGGGCAGCAGTCCAATGGCCTGACCTTGGCGCAGCGCGCGCAGCATCTGGCGCACGCCCGCCAGATTGGCCGGGGCCGTGGCCAGGTGCTCGCGTTCGCGGGCGCCCTCCATCAGCGCGCGCATCCAGGCCTTGCGAGCCGGGCGGAACAGCACGGTGATGGGCATGCGCCGCCCGAAGCGTTCCGCAAAGGCCCGGGCCGTGACCTCGAAGCAGCCCAGATGCGGGGTCAGCAAGACCATGCCCCGCCCTTCGGCCAGGCGGCTCTCGATGAGCTCGGCGCCCTGCCAGCGCACCAACTCGCCGAGGGCTTGGTGGCGCTGCCAGAGCCAGGGCAGCTCGGTGACCATGCGTCCTGCCTGAGCAATGGCCGGGCGTGCTTGCGCCGCAGGCAGCCCCGCCTGGCGGACCTGGGCCTGGAAGCGCTGGCGATAGCTGGGTGAGAGGGCGTAGCTCAACCAGCCGGCGAGGCTGCCCAAGGCGTGCAAAAGCCACAAGGGGCAGCGCGCCATCAAGCGAAAGACCAACAACATTTTTTCTATAATCGGGCGGTCGCCGAGTTAATTTGGACAACTTGCGGGGCGACGCGGCTGCTTATCGAGTGATCGAGAGCCCCGCCGGGCTGCCAAGCTCAACAAATGCCGCTAAAGCGTTCGCCGCGTCTCCTGACCCAGCCGGCAACGCCGATGGACCGACAACTAGGAGTGTAAAAGTGGCGAGCAGCGATTTTCTCTTTACTTCGGAATCCGTTTCCGAAGGACATCCCGACAAGGTGGCCGACCAGATCTCGGACGCCATCCTCGACGCCATCTTCCAGCAGGACCCGCGCTCGCGCGTTGCCGCCGAAACCCTGTGCAACACCGGTCTGGTGGTGCTGGCCGGTGAGATCACGACCAATGCGCATGTGGACTACATCCAGGTCGCTCGCGACACCATCAAGCGCATCGGCTACGACAACACCGAGTACGGCATCGACTACAAGGGTTGCGCCGTGCTGGTCGCCTATGACAAGCAGAGCAATGACATCGCCCAGGGCGTGGACCATGCCTCGGATGACCACCTGAACACCGGTGCCGGTGACCAGGGCCTGATGTTCGGCTATGCCTGCGACGAGACGCCCGAGCTGATGCCCGCGCCCATCTACTATGCCCACCGTCTGGTGGAGCGCCAGGCCCAGCTGCGCAAGGACGGCCGTCTGCCCTTCCTGCGCCCGGACGCCAAGAGCCAGGTCACCATGCGCTATGTGGACGGCAAGCCCCACAGCATCGACACCGTCGTGCTCTCCACCCAGCACGCCCCCGAGATGAGCCTGGGCGACAAGATGAAGCCCGAGTTCTACGAGGCGGTCATCGAGGAGATCATCAAGCCGGTGCTGCCCAAGGAATGGCTGCAGGACACCAAGTACCTGGTCAACCCCACCGGCCGCTTCGTCATCGGCGGCCCGCAGGGTGACTGCGGCCTGACCGGCCGCAAGATCATCGTGGACACCTACGGCGGCGCCTGCCCGCACGGCGGTGGCGCCTTCTCCGGCAAGGACCCGACGAAGGTGGACCGCTCGGCCGCCTATGCCGCCCGCTATGTGGCCAAGAACATCGTGGCCGCCGGCCTGGCCAAGCAGTGCCAGATCCAGGTGGCCTACGCCATCGGTGTGGCCCGTCCCATGAATGTGACCGTCTACACCGAAGGCACCGGCGTGATCTCCGACGAGAAGATCGCCGCCCTGGTGAACGAGCACTTCGATCTGCGTCCCAAGGGCATCATCCAGATGCTGGACCTGCTGCGCCCGATCTACAGCAAGACGGCGGCCTACGGTCACTTCGGCCGCGAAGAGCCCGAGTTCACCTGGGAAAGAACGGACAAGGCCGCCGCGCTGCGCGCAGCGGCCGGGCTGTAAGTCAAGGCCTCATCAGCAAAGAAGCCGCCCCGCGCAAGCCGGGCGGCTTTTTCATGTCCGGAGGCTGCGCGTTCAGCTCATCCCGCACAGCTTCTTGAATGGCCCCAGCACCGCATTGCCGTTGAAGGGCTTGACGATCCAGCCGGTGACGCCGATCTCGCGGCCGCGGCTGCGCATCACGGCATTGTCCTCGGTGGTGAGCATCACGATGCGCACCTCCTTGTTGCCCAGCTCGGTGCGGATTTTCTCGGCCATGGTGAGGCCGTCCATATTGGGCATATTGATGTCGCTGACCACCAGCCGGATGCTGGGGTCGCGCCGCAGCTGATCCAGGCCGTCGCGACCGTCGGTGGCTACGGCCACTTCGAAGCCGTTCTGCTTCAGAAAGGTGGCAACGATCTCGCGCATGGTGTTGGAGTCGTCGACGACCAGGACATTTGCCATATTGAAAGCTCCAGAGCGGGCTCCATGCCTGCCCGCGACATTCATCGAGATATCAGAAGAACTCCAGCTCGCCAGTGCTGCTTCCCGAGCTGCCGGACTTGCTCGAGAACTGGGCGAAATCTTCGGGCGACCAGTGCAGATTGAAGATGAAGCGCTGCACGATGGTCAAGGCCGACATGCCGGGACGAGCCGCGTCGCTGAGCTGGTAGCGTATGCACAGCTGCGGATCGGGCGAGCCGAAGGAGATGTACTTGTGTGCATGGTTGATGACGATGGGCACCTGGGTCTGCTGATTGGCAAAGGCCTCGGGCGGGATGTAGCGGTTCTTGAAGGCGCCCCAGATCAGGTTGGTGGTCTCGCCCAGCATATTGTTGAGCTCGCGAAAGTTCAGGTCGCCGCCCACCCCCGCATAGCCGAAGCCCTGGATCAGGCCCTGGCGCAGGGCGCTCTCCTCGGTCTGCAGCATCATGTAGCCCCGACACCAGGTGCTCTCAATCGGGATCAGGGTCGAGACCTCGCCGTGGATGATGCGGTCGTGCACCACATAGGGCGACTCGTTGCTGACGCCGGCATTGGGGAACATGGAGCGCAGCGCGTTGAGCGTGAGCTCCACAATGCCGTCCACGAGGGCGATGGGGTAGCGCAGGCTGAAGATGCAGCGCCCGATATGGGTGCGCAGCTGCTCGATATCGCCGGTGCTCCAGGTGTAGGCAATGGCGGATTGCTCGTTGGGGCTGAACGCGCGTTGGCTGGTGCGCCGCAGGATGATGGGGAGTTCGGGGCGCTGCCTGTGGATGGCTTGGGCCAGGATCAGCGCATCACCGCTGTCGCAAGGCATGTCCTCCGCCAGCAGCACGCCAGCCAGATCCTTGTGCTGGGACAGGCTGGTCAGCGCGTCGTGGGCCGTGCGCAGCAGGGGCAGCAGGCCCGCCTCGGCACAGAATTCCGAGAGCTGGCGGCACTGCTCCGAGTCCTGGTCCAGCACCAGTACCTTGGCCTCAAGATGGGTCGTGTCGTTCATGCGTCTTCCGGGCTGAGCCCGGCCCTCGGCCGGCCGCGCACGCGGCCACTGAAGTGGAGTATCGGCACAGTCGGGCCGAACTTGAGCCCCCTGGGCCGTGGGGCTCGCAAAAACCGGGGGGTAGCCGCTATGCTGCGCTGATTGCCGGGCCTCGGGGTCCGGTGGCTGGAGTCCGCTGCCCATGTTGCCAACCCCCCTGCCTCCCTTGCGCGTGCTGGTGGTCGATGACCAGCGAAGCACGCGGCAGCTTCTGGCTGCGCAGCTGCGCGCCGCGGGGCATACCGTGCTTGAGTCCGATTCGGGGCAGGACGGCTTGCTGCAGTTCGGGCGACACAAGCCCGATCTGGTGCTGCTGGATGTGGAGATGCCGGGCGAGGATGGTTACTGGGCGGCGCGCCAGATGCGTGCGGCCGAAGCCGGTGACTGGACGCCCATCATCTTCCTGTCCAGTCGCGATCAGGATCAGGATCTTTGGCAGGGCATAGAGTCCGGTGGTGATGACTATCTGGTCAGGCCCGTCTCGACCACGGTCTTGCATGCCAAGCTGCGCGCCATGCAGCGGCTGCGGCGCATGCAGTCGCGTCTGCTCGAGCTCTCCGACGAGTTGCGCGCCAGCAATGAGCAGCTGTCGCGCCTGAGTCAGGAGGATGCATTGACCGGCCTGATGAATCGGCGGGCTTTCGACGCCCGCTTGCAGCACGAGATTGCCAGCGCCCGGCGTGATCTGCAGCCCCTGACCCTGGTGCTCTGCGATGTCGATCACTTCAAGGGTTACAACGACAGCCTGGGGCATGTGGAGGGGGACGCCTGTCTCCAGCATGTGGCCCAGCTCCTGCGGCAGACCTGCCGGCGTCCCCGCGATTGTGCTGCGCGATACGGTGGCGAGGAGTTCGCGCTCATCCTGCCCGGCACGCCGCGTTCCGGCGCCATGACCTTTGCGCGGGCGGTGCTGCGTACCTTTGCGCTCAGCGCCCGACCCCATCCCAGCTCCGGTGCCGCAGCCCATGTGACGCTGTCAGGAGGCATCACGACCTGTGTGCCCGATGCCGGCACCACGGTGGAGGGTCTGCTGCAGCGGGCCGATGACGCGCTCTACAACGCCAAATCGCGCGGGCGCAACCGTTTTTTCAGTTTCGAGATGCAGATGGATACCCTGGAGCAGCGGCACAGCGGCTGGGGTGGATTGGACAAGATCTGAGCTTTTCGTAGGGTCAGGGGCTCAAGAGTCCCGGTCCTTGGTCGATGGGAACAATATGTCTGTAGAAGTTCACCCTGGCAGTCCTGCCGCCCCCCTGACCATTCTTGTGGTCGATGACCAGAATGCCCCGCGTGTGGCCCTGAGTGCCGAACTCGACCGCTGCGGCCATCGCGTGCTGGAGGCCGACAGCGCGGACTGGGCGCTGGATCTGTTCCGGCGCCATCGGCCCGATCTGGTGCTGCTGGATGTGGAGATGCCGGGCCACGACGGCTACTGGGCGGCCCGGGAGATGCGTGCCGCGGAGCCCGGCGGCTGGACGCCCATCATCTTCCTGTCCCAGCGCGATCAGGAGCGCGATATCTGGCAGGCCATCGAGGCTGGTGGCGATGACTATCTGATCAAGCCCGTGCTGCCCATGGTGCTGCATGCCAAGCTGCGCGCCATGCATCGTCTGGCGCAGATGCGCCAGCGTCTGGTACTGCTCTCGGACGAATTGCGCAGCGCCAATGCCCAGCTGCATGAACTTTCCACCGTGGACGCGCTCACCGGCCTGATGAACCGTAGAGCGCTCGATGACTACCTGCACAGCGAGCTGGAGCTGGCGCGGCGCGAGCAGCAGCCCCTGACCCTGATGCTCTGCGACGTCGATCATTTCACGCGCTTCAACGACCGCCAGGGGCATGTCGAAGGGGATGCCTGCCTGCGCCAGGTGGCCCAGCTGCTGCGCGATACCTGCCGGCGGCCGGCCGACAGGGCCGCCCGCTACGGCGGCGAGGAGTTCGCCCTGCTGCTGCCGCGCACGCCACGCTCCGGCGCCATGACCTATGCGCGGGCCCTGATGCGCTTGGTGGCCCAGCGTCAGATTGCACACCCCGATTCACCGGTCGCCACCCATATCACCCTCTCGGGCGGCATCACCACCTGTGTGCCGGATGCCAGCACCACGGCCGAGGGCCTGCTGCTGCGGGCCGATGATGCGCTCTACACGGCCAAGGCGCAGGGGCGCAATCGCTTCTTCAGCTACGAGATGCAGATGGACACCGAGGAGCAGCGTCCGCAGCCGCCGCGCTGAGCCCAGAGCATTCCACTGACAGCGCGCGTCAGCAGCCCCGGCCTATGCTGGCGGCTTTCCTGTGCGGAGCCTCACGCCTTGCCCCCGAGCCCACCTGCCCTCGACCTGGACACGCTGCGCCGTTACGCCCTGGCCCGCAGCCTCTTCAGGCCCACCAGCCTGCCCCAGGCCATTGCACGCCTGGGCTTTGTGCAGGCCGATCCCATGCGTGCCCCGGCGCGGGCCCAGGACCTGATCCTGATGCACCGCGTGCGCGGCTACCGGGCCGGCGATCTGGAGCGGCGCTATCCCCGCCTGCCCGTGGAGGAAGATTGTCTGGTGAACTACGGCTTTGTGCCGCGCAGCAGCCTGGCCCTGCTGCACCCGCGCCAGCCGCGCAAGCCCTGGGATGCCAAGACCACGGCCCAGGCCCAGCAGCTGCTGGCCGTGGTGCGCGAGCGCGGCCCCACCCACCCCAAGCAGCTGCTGGAAGACTTCGCCCACCATGGCCGCATGCCCGGCTACTGGGGCGGCACACTCAATGTCTCCACCCAGCTGCTGGATGGCCTGCACTACCGCGGCCTCTTGCGCGTCAAGCGGCGCGACCAGGGCACCCGGGTGTATGAGGCCATCGAGCATCCCGAGGTCGATGAGAGCCCCGCCGCCCGCCGGGCCCGGGCCGAGGCCCTGCTGGACCAGGTGCTGGCGCTCTACGCGCCCCTGCCCGCCGCCAGCTTCGGCTACCTCACCAGCCTGCTGGGCTATGGCGCCCCGCATCTGCGTGCCGAGACGCGCGCGGCCTTCAAGGCGGCCAAGCAGCGTTATGCCCATGCCAGCCTCGAGGGCGAAACCTGGTTCTGGCCGGCCGATGACAAGCCGCTAAGCCGTCGCCACCAGGCGCCGCCGGGCCTGCGCTGTCTGGCGCCCTTCGACCCCGTGGTCTGGGACCGGCGCCGCTTCGAGCGCTTCTGGGGCTGGACCTACAAGTTCGAGGCCTACACCCCGGCCGCCCAGCGCAGCATGGGCCATTACGCCCTGCCCCTGCTCTGGGGCGAGGCGATGATCGGCTGGGCCAATCTGCGCGTGGAGCAGGGCCGGCTGCAACATGAGCTCGGCTTTGTCAGCGGACGCCGCCCGGCCGGCGCCGCCTTCCGCCTGGCGCTGGACGAGGCGCTGACGGGCATGAGCGAGTTTCTGGGGCTTTAGCCCGCGGCCCGCGCCGCCAACAAGGCGTCCGCCAGCTCGGCAAAGCCCTGGCCGCGCTCGCCGCGCGTCACATAGCGCGGCAGGGTGTGGAGCTGGGGCACGAAGCGCTCGATATTGGCCACGCCTACCGAGAAGGGTACGCGCTCGAACATCAGCTGGTCATTGGTGGAGTCGCCCACATAGGCCCAGTCCTGCGGCGCGAACTCACGGCCCAGCAGGGTGGGCACGGCCCCTTGGGCCGCGCTCCATTTGCTGTGCTCGCCGATCCAGCCATTGATGTGGATGGAGCTCACGGTGGCGGTGAGCCCATGCTCGCGCATCACGGCGCACACAGACTGGATCTGCGCCTCATCCAGATGCGCAAACTCGCTGTGGTCCACCGCGATATCGGTCAGGCGGCCGGGGCTGTCGGTGGCCAGCGTGGCGCCGGGCACGCGCGCCAGCACATCGGCCGCGCAGGCCTGCAGGCGCGCGAAGTTGGCGCGGCGGGTGGGCTCATCCTGGCTGAAGTCGCACGCCAGGCTGCCGTCGGCCGCGCGGCGAAGCATCACCGAGCCGTTCTCGGCCACGATGGCCTGCACCGGCCAGGCCAGGGCAAAGGGCTCGCTCCAGCCGGCCGGGCGGCCGGTGATGGCGATCACGGGCAGGCCGGCCGCGTGCAGGCGCTGCAGGGCGGCCAGGGCCTCGGGGGCGATGGCGCCGTCGGCGGTGAGGGTGTCGTCGATATCGGTCAGAACCCCGCTCAGCACGCGCAGGTCGGCCGGCGGACAGGAAGAAAGAGGCTGCATAGCGGCGGATTGTCCCTCGGGAAAGCGGGCAATCCGGTGCTTGTTGGCAGCCGCGGTGGGCGGCATGCGGCTAGAATGCGGTCCTATTCCGAGGAGCGTTGCAACCTCAGTTCCATGAGGCCAGGCTCGGAAGCCCCGACATGATCGGGCCCACTGCAACCGCGCTCACCCGCAAAGTTTGACGTGGGTGACCGTTTTCCGATTCGCGACTCCGAGCGCGTTTCCCACAGTCTTGCGTTGCGGCTTCATACCGAAGGAGCTTTGCAATGAATGCTGCTGTGCTGAAGAAGACGCTGACCGCCGACGATTTCAAGATCGCCGACATCTCCCTGGCCGCCTGGGGCCGCAAGGAACTCAAGATCGCCGAGAGCGAGATGCCCGCGCTGATGGCCATCCGCAAGGAATACGCCGCCAGCCAGCCGCTCAAGGGCGCGCGCATCACCGGCTCCCTGCACATGACCATCCAGACCGGCGTGCTGGTCGAGACCCTGCAAGCCCTGGGCGCCGAAGTGCGCTGGGCCTCGTGCAATATCTTCTCCACCCAGGACCACGCCGCTGCCGCCCTGGTGGCCGAAGGCACCCCCGTGTTCGCCTACAAGGGTGAGACCCTGGAAGACTACTGGGACTACACCCACCGCATCTTTGAATTCGGCGAGGGCGTCAAGGGCGCCCTGCCGGGCGCCCCGGGCACGGCCGGCGAAGGCCCCAACATGATTCTGGATGACGGCGGCGATGCCACGCTGCTGATGCATCTGGGCCAGAAGGCCGAGAAGGATCTGTCGGTGCTAGCCAACCCCGGCAGCGAGGAAGAGCGCATCCTGTTCGCCGCCATCAAGGCCAAGGTCGCGCAGGACCCCACCTGGTACACCCGCAAGAGCGCCGAGATCATCGGCGTGACGGAAGAGACCACCACGGGCGTGCACCGCCTGAAGGAAATGTCCGCCAAGGGCAGCCTGCTGTTCCGTGCCATCAACGTCAACGACAGCGTCACCAAGAGCAAGTTCGACAACCTCTACGGCTGCCGCGAATCCCTGGTGGACGGCATCAAGCGCGCCACCGATGTGATGGTGGCCGGCAAGATCGCCGTGGTGGCCGGCTACGGCGATGTGGGCAAGGGCTCGGCCCAGGCCCTGCGCGCGCTGTCGGCCCAGGTCTGGGTGACCGAGATCGACCCGATCTGCGCCCTGCAGGCCGCCATGGAAGGCTACCGCGTCGTGACCATGGAATACGCCGCCGACAAGGCCGACATCTTCGTCACCACCACCGGCAACAAGAGCGTGATCCGTCACGAGCACATGGCCGCGATGAAGAACAACGCCATCGTCTGCAATATCGGTCACTTCGACAACGAGATCGATGTCGCCTCGCTCGAGCAGTACGAGTGGGAGGAGATCAAGCCCCAGGTCGACCATGTGATCTTCCCGGACGGCAAGCGCATCATCCTGCTGGCCAAGGGCCGCCTGGTGAACCTGGGCTGCGGCACCGGTCACCCGAGCTATGTGATGAGCTCCAGCTTCGCCAACCAGACCATCGCCCAGATCGAGCTGTTCGCCCACAAGGACGCCTACGACATCGGCAAGGTCTATGTGCTGCCCAAGCACCTGGACGAGAAGGTGGCCCGCCTGCAGCTGACCACGCTCAACGCCCAGTTGAGCGAGCTGACCGATGAGCAGGCCGCCTATATCGGTGTGCCGAAGAACGGCCCCTTCAAGCCCGACAGCTACCGTTACTAAATCGGCATGCGCGCTGACCAGCTCCTTGTCGCTCAACAACTCGTCCCCACCCGGTCCGCCGCTCAGCGTCTGATCGAGCGGGGGGCCGTGGAATGGGCGGCGCCCAAGGGCTGGTCGGTGCTGCGCAAAGCCGGCGAGGACCTGCCCGAGACGGCCCAGCTGCGCATCACCGACGATGCGGAGCTGCGCTATGTCTCGCGCGGCGGCCTCAAGCTCGAAGGCGCGCTGCAGCGCTGCGGCCTGGATGTGACGGGCCTCACGGTGCTGGACATCGGTCAGAGCACCGGCGGCTTCAGCGACTGCCTGCTCAAGAAGGGTGCTGCCGCCATCACCGGCATCGATGTGGGCCATGGCCAGCTGCACCCCAGCCTGGCCGCGGACGCGCGCGTGCGCGCCATCGAGGGCATGCATGTGCGCCAGTTCGAGCCCGGTGATCGCTTTGCGCTCATCGTGGGCGATCTGAGCTTCATCTCCATGCTGGGCGAGCTGCCGCGCCTGGCCGCCTGGCTGGCGCCGCAGGGCCAGCTGCTGCTGCTGATCAAGCCGCAGTTCGAGTTGGGCCCCCAGGCCATCGGCAAGGGCGGTCTGGTCAAGGACCCCGAACTCCAGCACCCCCTGCTGGCCGAGCGCGCCCGCGCTGCCGCCGAAGCTGCCGGCCTGCGCTGGCGCGACTACTTTGAAAGCCCCATCGCCGGTGGCGATGGCAATACCGAATTCTTCCTCTGGGCCCAGCTGCCATGACGACCAAGACGCCCGTCAGTTTCGAGTTCTTCCCTCCCAACACCCCCGTCGGCGCCGAGAAGCTCAAGACCGTGGTGCAGGAGCTGGGCGCCCTGGCCCCGCAGTACTTCAGCGTGACCTATGGCGCCGGCGGCTCCACCCGCGAGAAGACCCTGGCCACGGTGATGGACATTGCCGCCAGCGGCTTCGAGGCCGCGCCGCACCTCTCCTGCGTGGGCTCCACGCGCGAGAACATCGCCGAGATCCTGGCCACCTACCGCGCCCAGAACATCCGCCGCATCGTGGCCCTGCGCGGCGACCTGCCCAGCGGCACCGCCACGGCCGGCGAGTTCCGCTACGCGGCCGAGCTGGTGCGCTTCATCCGCGAGACCCAGGGCCCGGACTGGAAGATCGAGGTGGCGGCCTATCCCGAGTACCACCCGCAGCAGCGCTACGCCGCCAAGGACCTGCAGCACTTCGCCGACAAGATGCGCGCCGGCGCCACCGCCGCCATCACGCAGTTCTTCTTCAACCCCGACGCCTACTTCCACTTCGTGGACTCGGCGCGCAAGCTGGGCGTGGACCAGCCCATCATCCCGGGCATCATGCCCTTCCACAACTACGCGCGCATTGCCCAGTTCGCGCAGCGCGACGGCATCGAGATCCCGCGCTGGGTGGCGCTCAAGATGGAAGGCTATATGGACGACACCGCCTCCATCCGCGCCTTCGGCCTGGACGTGATCGGCCAGCTCTGCGAGCGCCTGATCGCCGGTGGCGTGCCGGCCATCCACTTCTACACCCTGAACCAGTCGGCGCTCACGCTGGAGTTGTGCCGACGCATCGGTCTGAACGCCTGATTTGCCCCAGGTCAAAGTCGTCGGCACCGATGCTGCGGGGCGCCGGCGACTTTGCGTCAGATCAAGGGTTAACCCCTGGCTTGATCTTCCAATGAGCTCATTCGGGATGTCCCCGCATCAATGGAGTGTTCTCAATGAGCAAGAAGATCCTCGCCTCGGCTCTGGCCGCTGCTGCCCTGGCTACCGTTCCCTTTGCCGCCCAGGCACAGGCCGAAGGCCCCTGGATGGTGCGTGTTCGCGCCGTCCATCTGGATTCCGCCAACAAGGACTCCACCGGCCTGGGTCTGACGGTCAATAACAAGACCCTGCCGGAAGTGGACATCAGCTACTTCTTCACGCCGAACATCGCGGCCGAGCTGATCCTGACTTATCCGCAGAAGCACACCCTGTACGCCAAGGGCGCCAAGATCGGCACGCTCAAGCACCTGCCGCCGACCCTGAGCCTGCAGTACCACTTCGCGCCCAACGCCACCTTCCGCCCCTATGTGGGCGCGGGCCTGAACTACACCCGCTTCTCCAGCGTGAACTTCGAGCCGGCCGTGGTTGCCGCACTGGATCCCAGCATCAAGAAGAACAGCTATGGCCTGTCCTTCCAGGTGGGTGCCGATATCGAGCTGTCCAAGAATCTGTTCCTGAACGTGGACATCAAGAAGGCTCAGATCGACACCGACGTCTACTCCAAGGGCAACAAGGCCGGTACCTTCAAGGTCGACCCGTTGCTGGTGGGCGTGGGTCTGGGCATGCGCTTCTAAGCCACGCGGAATCGGCCTCGCCGATACCCGATGACAAGGGCCTCGCCGGTCTGACCGGCGAGGCCCTTTTTCCTTGCTTGCCCCAGGGAGGTCAGGCCCGATCGCTCAGCACGCTCGCAAAGGCATCGCGCGTCAGGTTCTCTGGCGCCTCATCGGTGCCGCGGCAGACCACATCGTCCTCGATGCGGATGCCGCCAAAGCGCGCCAGATGCTCTACCGCGGCCCAGTCGATACAGGCTGCTGCCGGCGTGGCGGCCAGCTTCTTGAGCAGGGTGGGAATGAAGTACAGGCCCGGCTCGATGGTCACCACCATGCCTGGCTCCAGGCGTCGGGTCAGGCGCAGAAAGGGATGGCCCTCGGGCTTGGCGGCGGGCGCCCCCGACTCGTCGGCCATGAAGCCGCCGATATCGTGCACCTGCAGGCCCAGCAGATGGCCGATGCCATGCGGGAAGAAGCTGCTGGTCACGCGCTGCGCCAGCAAGGCCTCTTCGCTCACGCCGCGCGCAATGCCCTGCTCCAGCAGGATGCGCGCCACATGGCGGTGGGTGCTCAGATGGATGTCGCGGTAATCGGTGCCGGCGCGCACCTCGTCCACCAGGGCCAGCTGGGCCGACTCCATGGCCGCCAGCAGGGCCGCGAAGCGCGCATCGCCGCCGCGCTGCCAGGTGCGGGTGATGTCCGAGGCATAGCCGTTCACCGAAGCGCCCGCGTCGATCAGCAGGGTGCGCGACTCGGCCGGTGCCTGCGCGTCCTGGTACTGGTAGTGCAGCACCGCGGCATGCTCGTTGAGCGCCACGATATTGCCGTAGGGCAGGTCGCGGTCGCTGTGGCCGCTGGCCGCCAGATAGGCGCGGTGGATGTCCAGCTCCGAGGCGCCGGCCTCGAAAGCCGCCTTGGCCGCCAGATGCGCGGGCGCGGCGCGGCGCGAGGCGGCGCGCATTTGCAGCAGCTCGTACTCGCTCTTCACCGCGCGGCGGTAGTGCAGCAGATTCAGCAGATCCGCGGGGTTGTTGGGCACCAGGCCGGGCAGGGCGGCATCGGCCTCGCCGATGATGGCCAGTCTGCCCTGGCTGGGCAGGTGCTGCACGGCCTCCTCGGGCTGGCCGATCACGACCAGCTCGAAATGCTCTACCCAGAAGCCCGAGGGCGCGCTGGGCGGCACATGCCAGTAGTCATCGGGCTGGTAGTAAACCAGGCGCGGCTTGTGGCCCGGCCGCACCAGCAGCCAGCTGTGCGGGTGCGCGCACAGTGGCAGCCAATGCTTGAAATGCGGGTTGGGCTGAAACAGATAAGGCCTGTCATCGAGAAAAGCGTACTTTTCGATGCCCGAGGCGATCAGCAGAGCCTCGTGGCCGCAGCGGGCCAGCGCGGCCTCGGCCTGGCTTTGCAGGGCGGCCAGATGTTGGCGGTAGAGCTCGCCTTCGGTGGCGGCAGAGGACGGGGCGTGATGGGTGTTCATGGCAGAGGATTCTCGCCCCTGTGTCTCCCCTGTGTCGCGCCTAGGGGCCGATCTGCACATGTCGCAGCAGGGCCAGCGCCAGCCCCAGCATGGTCAGACCGATCAGCGCGTCCAGCCATTGCCAGGCCTGGGGGCGGGCAAACAGCGGTGCCAGGCGCCGGGCGCCAAAGCCCAGCAGCGTGAACCACAGCAGGCTGGCCAGGCCGGCGCCAGCGATGAAGACAGGGCGCAAGGCGGCGGGCTGCTGCGCCCCCACGCTGCCCACCAGCAGCACGGTGTCCAGGTACACATGGGGGTTCAGCAAGGTGAATGCGGCCGCCTGCGCTAGGGCGGCGCGGGCACTCAGGCCTTCGCCACCGGCTGCCGCGTGCAGCTGCGAAGGCCGCCGGGCACGCTGCAGCGCCCGCCAGCCATACCAGGCCAGGAAGAGGGCGCCGGCCAGCGCGAGCGCGCGCGCCAGCTGACGGTTCTCCCCCAGAGCCTGGGCCATGCCCAGGACCCCGGCCGTGATCAGCAAGGCGTCCGCCAGCGCACAAAACAGCACCACCGCCCCCACATGTTCGCGGCGCAGGCCCTGGCGCAGCACAAAGGCGTTCTGGGCGCCAATGGCCACGATCAGGCCCAGGCTGAGCAGCAGTCCCTGGAAGAATACCGCCAGCGCCGGGTCGGCTGGGACCAGGGAAGTGAGATTCATGGCCTCAGCCTCCGAGCACCATACCGAGGCTTGCCCGTGACTCGGCTCACTCCACCAGGATGCCGCGATTGCGCAGCGTCATGTGGATCTTTTCGCCAATCGTCTGCTTGGTGAAGGGCTTGACCACATAGCCGGCCGCACCCAGCTGGGCAGCGCGAACGATGTCCTCCTTGCGGCCCTCGGCCGTGACCAGCAGCACCGGCATCTTGCGCAAGGGGTCGTTCTCGGGTTTGGCGTGCAGAGCCTCCAGCAGCTGGAAACCATTCATCACCGGCATATTGATGTCGCTGAGCACGAAGTGGATGGGCTCGTCCGAGGCGGCAGCCAGCTCCAGGGTGCGCAAAGCAACCTGGCCATCCTCAGCCTCCGCGATCTTGCGAAAGCCCAGCTCGCGCAGCAGGCCCGAAATGATGCGGCGCATGGTCGAGAAATCGTCCACCACCAGCAGAGAGAAATCTTCGCGTTTGACAGTCGTGACCATGCCAGCTCCTTGGCGTGAATCGTAGCGCTTGCCGAGCGCTCTCCAGCACCTGATCAGTTTGCAGGCCGAGCCACGTTGCAAGCACAAAAGCTTTTGGGTCGTCGCGCGATCGGTTGATACCCATGTCCATACAAGGCAATCAACTCTCCTGTTGAATTTTCCAACTTAACTGTCTAGGATAAAAACCGTTCAGTCACGCACAAGACTGATTGGTATGGGCGGCTCGGGCGAGCCGGGCTGTGGTGAACAAACTCAGACGGAGCAAATCATGTACGACCGGCTTAAGCGTGCTTTTCTCGGGGTGGCCGTAGCGGGCCTGGCCCTGTCCCTGACCGCCTGTGGCGGCAGCGATGACGAAGACCACCTGCCCGCGACGGTGGTGGAGGTGGCCCAGACCAACGGCTTCAATGCCCTGCTGGCGGCGGCGACCAAGGCGGGGCTGGGCGGCGCTCTCAGCGACCCCAAGGCCAGTCTGACGGTGTTCGCGCCCACGGATGCCGCCTTCAACGCCCTGGCCACGCGTTTGGGTTTTGCCGACGCCACGGCGATGGTGAACGCCCTGCCGGCTTCGGCCCTGTCCAACATCCTCAGCTACCACGTGCTGGCCACACGCCGAAGCGCTGCGGACCTGGGCACGGCGGGCAGCAGCCTGGCCACCCTCTACCAGTTCGATGGCCGCGCGGCCACGCTGGCCCTGAGCACCTCGGGCGGCGTGAGCCTGACCGATGCGGTGCTCACCGCGGCCAAGGTCAGCCAGGCGGATGTCAATGCCGGCAACGGCGTGGTGCATGTGATCGACAAGGTGCTGGTGCCGCCCGGCGTGCTGAACCTGGTGCAGATGGCCCAGGCCAACCCCGCCTTCAGCACCCTGGTCGGTGCCGTCAAGCAGGCGGGCCTGGACAGCACGCTGGCGGGCGCTGGGCCGCTGACGGTGTTCGCGCCCACCAATGAGGCTTTTGCGGCCATCAGCTCGACCGTGGCCGGTCTGAGCACGGCTCAGCTGAGCAAGGTGCTGACCTACCACGTGGTGGCCGGTCGCGTGCTGTCCGGTGACATCACCCTGGGCGCGCCGGTGAACACGGTGGCCGGGCAGAGCTTTGTGGTGCAGGGCTCGCCGCTACGCATCGTCGACACCACCAGCACCGCCGCCCCCATCGCCGCCACGGACGTGCGTGCCAGCAATGGCGTGATCCATGTGCTGGGCAAGGTGCTGATTCCCACCCTCTGATCTCTTCTTTGTTTTCCGCTCCGCTCCGGCCCTGCCGGGGCGGAGGTTTCCCCCGCTGACTTGTCTAAAGGAGTTGCAGACATGCTGTTCAAGAAGTGCTTCGCCGCCCTGAGCCTGGGCCTGCTGACCCTGGGCGCCGCCCAGGCCAAGGATCTGGTGGACACCGCCGTGGCCGCCGGCCAGTTCAAGACCCTGGCCACCGCCCTGCAGGCGGCCGGCCTGGTGGAGACGCTCAAGGGCCCGGGCCCCTTCACGGTGTTCGCGCCCACCGATGAAGCCTTTGCCAAGATTCCCAAGGCGCAGCTGGACGCCCTGCTCAAGGACAAGGCCAAGCTTACCGCCGTGCTGACCTATCACGTGGTCCCGGGCAAGGTCATGGCCAAGGATGTGAAGCCCGGCGCGGTGCGCACGGTGCAGGGCGGTGACATCACGGTCAGCACCCAAGGTGGCGTGAAGGTCAACCAGGCCCAGGTCGTGAAGACCGATATCCAGGCCGACAACGGCGTGATCCATGTGATCGACCAGGTCATCATGCCGCGCTGATCCCCGCCGGTCCAAGGGGCGCCTCGGCTTGTCGAGGCGCCCTTTTTCCTTTTTGTACATCCTGTCACGGGACCCCGGAGGCCTCGATCCTGGCTTGCGTCGATAATCGCGCCCCCTTAGCCGCTTCTGGCAGGGATTGAATGACATCGACATCATGAACAAGACCGAACTGATCGAACGCATCGCCGCCAAGGCCGACATCTCCCGCGCCGCTGCTGGCGTGGCCCTGGACGCCACCCTGGCCAGCCTGTCCGAAGCCCTGGTGGCCGGTGACTCGGTGTCCCTGGTGGGCTTCGGCACCTTCAAGGTCGGCGAGCGCGCCGCCCGCACCGGCAAGAACCCCGCCACCGGCGCCGCCCTGGAAATCCCGGCCTCCAAGAGCGCCCGCTTCACGCCCGGCAAGGCCCTGAAGGACGCGCTGAACGCCAAGGCCTGAACGGCCCGGTGACACCGCCCAGCGGCGCTCGACGGGGCGCCGCGGCTACGGCGTCTGGCCCGCCTTGGCGCGCCAGAACGCGGTATCGAAGAGCTGGGTGGCGCCGCTGCGCTCATTGACGAGCCAGAACTGGCGCCCATCCGGGCTCACCCGCACGATTTCCCCCCGGTGGCGGCCCGCCATGACGCGCCGCCCCAAGGCATTGGCCGGAAAGTCCGGCTGCGTCGCCAGCCGCTCCAGCGGCAGGGCTTCGCGCCCATCCGCCGCCAGGCGCAGGCGCTGCACCAGCGGCGCCAGCAGTGGTTGCTCGGCATCGCGTCGCGAGAGATAGACCAGCACCTTGGCCTCGGCGCGGCTCAGCGCCACATTGAGCAGGCGCAGCGCGGCCTCGGTCTGCAGAAAAGGCTGGGCCGCATCGGCCGGGTCGAAGAAGACCACCGGCGCCTCGCTGCCCTGGGCGCGGTGCACCGTGCTCACGCGCAAGCCTCCCCCTTCGCCGTCCAGCGCCACGCCGCGCCGGCGCAGGCAGTGGCGGATCAGGGCGCGCTGGGCGCGAAACGGCGTCAGCACGATCAATTCCTCGGCCCGCCAGTTGCCGCCCTCCAGGGCCTGGGCCACGGCCTGGGCGATGGCCTCGGCCGACTCGCGCCGCAGCGGCCCGCGCTCGCTGGCCGACCAGGCACCCTCGCTGCGCATCCACTGCAGCTGCACATGGCTCTCTGCCCCCACCTCGCCCAGGGCGCGGCGACGCGCGGCCAGCCAGTCCGGGCGCTGGGCGCTGTCGGCCGCCACGCGCAGCGCGCCCTCGTAGAAAAGCTCGCTGACCAGCTCGCCAATGGGCGCGGCCATGCGCGCCTGCCCGTCCAGCAGCACCCCCGAGGGCGCGGCCGCGCCCCGCGGCATCTCGCCAAAGGCCGAGCGACCCAGCCAGCGCTGGGCGCCGCGCTCGCGGCTGCGCAGCACCGGGGCCAGCTGCTGCGGGTCGCCGGCAAACAACCGGGCCCGCCCCAGCGGCATCAGGACCAGGGCCTGGGCCAGGCTGAGCTGGCTGGCCTCGTCAAAGACCAGCAGATCGAAGGGAGGCTCGTCCGCGCCTTCGGGGCCGGCCAGCTCGCGCAGGCTGCGCAGGGTGAAGCAGGCGCGGCTGGCCGTCATGCTCACCAGGCGGCTGCGCCGCAGCACCTGCAGCGAGGCGGCGCGCGAAAGCCGGGCCAGCAGGGCCGAATCGGCGCTGGGGATCAGGTGCTCGCGCCCGGCATAGGCCGCCGCATTGAAGTGCGTGCCCAGGCGCTGCACCGTGGGGCGCAGTACCTCGCGCCGGCCTTTCTGCAAGGCCTTGTCCACCGCCAGGGTGGCCAGGTCCACGGCGGCATTGGTGCTGGAGAGCAGGAGCACGCGCGCCTGGGGCCGGGCCTCCAGATACTCGGCCAGCATCACGCCCAGGGTGGTGGTCTTGCCCGTGCCCGGCGGGCCCCAGAGAAAGGCGCTGCTGTGGCGCGGCAGGGTCAGGGCGCGGCGCTGGCCCTCGCGCAGCCAGCGAAAGGGCGCGCCGCTGAGCTGCAGGCCCTCGTCCACCGTCTCGGGCGCGGCCAGATCCGTCAGGCAGTCCCAGGCGCGCGGCGCCCAGCTGGCATCCCACCAGGCCTCGGCCAGGGGCTTGAGGAAGCGCGGCGGGTACAGGCGGATCAGATGGCCCGCGCCCGGCGGCGGGGCGCTGGCGTTCTGCAGCAGCAGCTGGTCGGCCTCGGGCAGCAGGGCCAGCACGCTGGCGGCGCCGCGCTGCGGCGCGCCCCACCAGGCGGAGGCGCCGTCCAGGCTGTCGTCCAGCAGAGCCTGGGCCGCGGCCAGGCCCGGGGGCTGGCCCTCGGCAAAGACATAGCCGGGTTCCAGGCTGATGCGCCAGAGCGCGCCCTCGGGCTCGCTGTGCAGCACCTTGAAGTCGTAGAACTCGGGGGTGGCGGCCAGCTCGGCCTCCAGGGCCGCACGCAGCTCGGCAAGACTCATGAAAAACAGTGGCCGGGACGAGGGGAGGG
>NZ_JBKCLH010000030.1:0-28017 GCF_046300915.1 Roseateles sp.
CTGGTGGCGTCGGTGGATGAACGCTATCTCTCGCAGCTGCAGCCGGGCCAGCGCGCGCGCGTGCTGGCCGATGCCTATCCGCAGCAGCCCTTTGACGCCAGCCTGGAGCGCCTGGCCCCGCTGGTGGACGCCCAGCGCGGCGCGGTGCAGGTCTGGCTGCGGCCGCAGGGGCAGGTGCCCGCCTTCTTGCGTGAGGACATGACGCTGTCGGTGGAACTGCTCACGGCCGAGCGCGAGCGCGCCCTGGCCGTGCCGCTGTCCGCGCTGCGTCAGGACGGGGGGAGCCAAGGCCGTGTTGCGGTGCTGGAGGCGGGGCGCGTGGTGGAGCGAACCCTGCGCCTGGGCTTGCGCAGCCTGGACCGGGTGGAAGTGCAGCAGGGCCTGCAGGCCGGCGAACAGCTGCTGCTGGATCCGCGGCTGGCGCTGGGCGCGCGGGTGCGCGGCGTGGCGGCCCCGGCGGTTGCGGCGCCCGTACGTGCGGCGGGTGGCGGCAATCCCATGGCCCAGGCCGTGGGCGGCGGGGCTCGCTGAATGCCCGGAACGACCTCAAGATCGGCCCATCTGGGCCTGGGCTTCGAGCGCCAAGTGGCCTGGCGCTTCTTGCTGGAGGGGCGCTTCCAGACCCTGCTTATTGTGGTGGGCGTGGCCGCCGGTGTGGCGGTGGTGGCCTATATCTCGGCCCTGGTGGGTGGCCTGCAGCGCAACACCCTGGAGAAGACCCTGGGTGCCCAGGCCCATGTGGTGATCACGCCGCCCGATGAGAAAGTCTTGCCGGCCTGGCCGGCGGCTTCGGGCACGCAGTCGCTCAGCGACACCCAGGCCCGGGCCCAGCGTCTGCGCAGCCTGGGTAACTGGCTGTCCTACGAGGGCTGGCTGAGCGAGCAGCCCGGCATCACGGCGGTGTCGCCCCTGGTCTCGGGGCCGGCCCTGGCCCAGCGCGGCGAGGCCAGCCGCTCGGCCGCCCTGATGGGGGTGGAGCTGGCGCGCTACGACGCCATCGTGGGCCTGCGTCAGCGTCTGGTGGCGGGCGAGTTCCGGCTGCTGCCGGGCGAGGCCCTGGTGGGCCAGCTGCTGGCGGCCGACCTGGGTCTGCGCGTGGGCGACCGCATGGTGCTCAATACCGGCAGCCGCAGCGACACGGTGCGCCTGGTGGGCCTCTTGGACTATGGCATCCGTGACCTGAACCGGCGCATGGTGGTGCTGCCCCTGCGCTCGGCCCAAAGCTTGCTGGACCTGCCCGGCGGCGTGACCCAGATCGATCTGCGCGTGGCCGATGTCTGGAGCGCGAGCGAGCTGGCGGCCGGTCTGGCGCGCCAGCTGCCCTACAAGGTGGAGAGCTGGCAGGAGACCAATGCCCAGCTGGTCTCGGCCTTGAATGCGCAGAGCATCAGCACCACCCTGATACGCGCAGTGGTGATGGTGGTGGTGGTGCTGGGCATTGCCAGCGTGCTGGTGGTGTCGGTGGTGCAGAAGCGCCGTGAGATCGGCATCCTGCGGGCCATGGGTGTGACCCAGGGTCAGATCATGCGGGTCTTTCTGCTGCAGGGCGCCCTGGTGGGCGGTGTGGGGGCGGTGCTGGGCAATCTGCTGGCCGTGGCCCTGATCTGGGCCTTCACCAGCTTTGTACGGGGCGCGGACGGCCAGCCGCTGTTCTCCATCAGCCTGCCGGCCAGCACGGCGCTGCAGGTGAGTCTGATGGCCCTGGCGGCCGGCGTGCTGGCGGCTTGGGCCCCGGCGCGGCGCGCCGCACGCATGGACCCGGCCCAGGCGATACGGCTATGAGCAAACAGCCCCTGATTCAGCTCCAGGCCCTGGGCAAGGTCTACAACCCGGGGCAGCCCACCGAGGTGGCGGTGCTCAAGCAACTGGACCTCAGCCTGGCCCATGGCGAGTTTGCCGCCCTGATCGGGCCCTCGGGCTCGGGCAAGAGCACCTTGCTCAATGTGCTGGGTCTGCTGGAGCGCCCCAGCAGCGGCCAGTACCTGCTGGACGGCCGCGCCGTGCAGGACCTGGACGACAAGGCCCTGACCCAGGCCCGCCAGGCCACCCTGGGCTTTGTGTTCCAGTTCCACCATCTGCTGCCGGCCTTCACCGCGCTGGAGAACGTCTGCCTGCCCGGCCTGGCGCGGGACGGTCATGTGAGTCCCGCCCTGCGGGAGCGGGGGCGGGCCCTGCTGGCGGCCGTGGGTCTGGCCAGCGCCATGGACCGGCCCTCCAAGCAGCTCTCGGGCGGCATGCAGCAGCGCGTGGCCATCGCCCGTGCCCTGGTGCTGGAGCCCGCCCTGGTGCTGGCCGACGAGCCCACGGGCAATCTGGACACCGCCTCCTCCGACGAGGTGTTTGCCCTGCTGCGCCGCATGCACGCCGAGGTGGGCACGGCCTTTCTGGTCGTGACCCACGACCCCCGCCTGGCTGCCCGCTGCGACCGGGTGATCGAGCTGGTGGACGGTTTGATTGCCAGCGACCGGCTCACGCCGGCTGGGCCGGGCTAGGCAAGCCTCTACGCCGTCTGGCGTATTCCGCGCGGGCGGGGGAATCCCGAGACTGGAGTCCGTTGTTCTTCCACGGTCTTCTTCTCACACGGAGCATCCCCATGCGCAAACTCTCCCGCCGTACCCTCTCGCTGTCCGCCCTCAGCCTGGGCCTGGCCGGCCTGGCCGGCCTGGCCCAGCCGAGCTTTGCTGCCGACACCATCAAGGTGGGCGTGCTGCACTCTCTGTCCGGCACCATGGCCATTTCCGAGACCGTGCTCAAGGACACGGTGCTGATGGCCATTGACGAGATCAATGCCAAGGGCGGCCTGCTGGGCAAGAAGCTGGAGCCGGTGGTGGTGGACCCGGCCTCCAACTGGCCGCTGTTCGCCGAGAAGGCCAAGCAGCTGATCTCGCAGGACAAGGTGGCCGTGGTCTTTGGCTGCTGGACCTCGGTGTCGCGCAAGTCGGTGCTGCCGGTCTTCGAGCAGCTGAACTCCCTGCTGTTCTACCCGGTGCAGTACGAGGGCGAGGAGCTCAGCAAGAACGTGTTCTACACCGGCGCCGCGCCCAACCAGCAGGCCATTCCCGCGGTGGAATACCTGATGAGCAAGGACGGCGGCTCGGCCAAGCGCTTTGTGCTGCTGGGCACCGACTATGTCTACCCCCGTACCACCAACAAGATCCTGCGCGCCTTCCTGAAGTCCAAGGGCGTGGCGGACGCCGACATCATGGAGGAGTACACCCCCTTCGGCCACAGCGACTACCAGGGCATCATCGCCAAGATCAAGAAGTTCTCGGCCGAGGGCAAGAAGACGGCCGTGGTCTCCACCATCAACGGCGACTCCAACGTGCCCTTCTACAAGGAGCTGGGCAACCAGGGCCTGAAGGCCACCGATGTGCCGGTGGTGGCCTTCTCGGTGGGTGAGGAAGAGCTGCGCGGTGTGGACACCAAGCCGCTGGTGGGCCATCTGGCCGCCTGGAACTACTTCATGAGCATCAAGAACCCGGCCAATGCCGAGTTCGTGAAGAAGTGGAGCGAGTACGCCAAGGCCAAGAACATCCCCGGCCACAAGGACAAGCCCCTGACCAATGACCCGATGGAGGCCACCTATATCGGCTTCCATATGTGGGCCCAGGCGGTCACCAAGGCCAAGAGCACCGACACCGACAAGGTGATCGCCGCCATGGCCGGCCAGACCTTCAAGGCGCCGGGCGGCTTCACCAGCACCATGGACCCCAAGAACCACCATCTGCACAAGCCGGTCTTCATCGGCGAGATCAAGGCGGACGGCCAGTTCAATGTGGTCTGGAAGACCCCCGGCCCGGTCAAGGCCCAGCCCTGGAGCCCCTACATCCCCGAGAACAAGGGCAAGAAAGATGGGCCTGTGGCCAAGTAAGCCGGCCTGACTGACCACTCATCGCCTCTGACCATGATCCAGCGCCTGCTTATCGCGGCGGGCGTCTGGCTGCTGCTTTGCTTGAGCAGCGGCCAGGCGCAAGCCCTGACCCCCGACCGGGCCCGCGCCATCGCCGCGGGCGAGACCGATGCGCGCATCGCGGCGCTCAATGCCGCGGTGGCGGCGGGCGATTCGGGCTTGCCGGCCTACGTGCAGGCCTTGCTGGACGATGCCGTCAAGCTCACGCCCAAACAGGTGCTGGTGATCGACGGCACGGCCGTGCGCGATGCCGCGACCGGCCAGCCGGCCACGCTGCCCGACGATGCCGAGGACGTGCTCAACAACAATCGCATGCGTGGCGTGCTGCAGGCGGCGCAGGCCGCACTACAGCTCTTCGCGTCTGAGCTCGCCACGCGGCGCGAGGCGGTCCAAGCCCTGGCCAGGCAGGGCATGGATGAATCGCAGCTGCCGCTGCTGGACAAGGCGCTGGCGGCCGAGAGCGATGCGGCGGTGAGGGCGCGGCTCACGCAGCTGCGCGCCGGCCTGCTGGTGGGATCAAGCGACCGCGCCAAGCGCCTGGAGGCGGTGCAGCTGCTCGCCGCCAGCAGCGAGCCCACGGTGAAGGCCTTGCTGGCCGAACGGCTGGCGCTCGAGACCGATGCCGAGCTGCGCAGCGCGCTGCGCCGGGCCATCGAGGCCATCGATGCGCGTCTGGCCTGGGGCGAGCGCCTGGGCCTGGTGTTCACCGGGCTGAGCCTGGGCTCCATCCTGCTGCTGGTGGCCCTGGGCCTGGCCATCAGCTACGGGCTGATGGGCGTGATCAATATGGCCCATGGTGAGCTGATGATGGTGGGCGCCTATGCCACCTATGTGGTGCAGAACCTGTTTCGCGCCCATCTGCCCGTGGCCTGGTTCGATGCCTATGTGCTGGCGGCCGTGCCGGTGAGCTTTCTGGTGGCGGCGGCCGTGGGCGCGGTGCTGGAGCGCAGTGTGATCCGCTGGCTTTATGGCCGGCCACTGGAAACCCTGCTGGCCACCTGGGGCATCTCCCTGGTGCTGATGCAGACGGTGCGCTCGATCTTCGGCGCGCAGAACGTGCCGGTGGAGAACCCGGGCTGGCTCTCGGGTGGCGTGGCCCTGATGAGCAATCTGACCCTGCCCTACAACCGCATCGCCATCATCGTGTTTGCCTTCGCGGTGCTGGCCGGTGTGGCCCTGCTGATCGCGCGCACCCGGCTGGGCCTGCTTGTGCGCGGCGTCACGCAGAACCGCCGCATGGCCGCCTGCGTGGGCGTGAACACCGCACGCACCGACACCTATGCCTTCGCCCTTGGGGCGGGCATCGCCGGCCTGGCGGGCTGCGCGCTCAGCCAGGTGGGCAATGTGGGCCCCGACCTGGGCCAGAACTACATCGTGGACAGCTTCATGGTGGTGGTGCTGGGCGGCGTGGGCCAGCTGGCCGGCACCGTGATCGCTGCTCTGGGCCTGGGCGTGCTCAACAAGCTGCTGGAGGACTGGGCCGGTGCGGTGCTGGCCAAGATCATGGTCCTGGTCTTCATCGTGGTCTTCATCCAGAAGCGGCCCCAGGGCCTGTTCGCGATGAAAGGCCGCAGCGCGGAAGCCTGAGGGGAACTGACGATGATGAACACCGCCGCCTCCACCCCGCCCGCGCTGCTGCTGCCCCCGGCGCCGCGCCTGCTCTCGGCCCGCGGCTGGACCCTGGTGCTGCTGGCCGTGCTGGGCGTGGCCCTGCTGGTGCCGGCCCTGAACCTGCTGCTGCCCGCCGGCCATGCCCTGCACCTGAGCGACTACCTGGTCGGCCTGCTGGGCAAGATCATGTGCTACGCCATCTGTGCCCTGGCCATGGACCTGATCTGGGGCTACACCGGCATCCTGTCCCTGGGCCACGGCCTCTTCTTCGCCCTGGGTGGCTATGCCATGGGCATGTACCTGATGCGCCAGATCGGCCGCGACGGCAACTACCAGAGCGATCTGCCCGACTTCATGGTCTTTCTGGACTGGAAGGCGCTGCCCTGGCACTGGGCCGGCAGCGACAGCTTTGCCTTCCAGATGCTGATGGTGCTGGCCGTGCCCGGGCTGCTGGCCTTTGTGTTCGGCTTCTTCGCCTTCCGTTCGCGCATCAAGGGCGTGTACTTTTCCATCATCACCCAGGCCCTGACCTTTGCGGCCATGCTGCTCTTCTTCCGCAATGAGACGGGCTTTGGCGGCAACAACGGCTTCACCGACTTCAAGCGCATCCTGGGCGTGCCGCTGAACCAGCCGGGCACCCGCATGCTGCTCTTCGTGACCACGGGTCTGGTGCTGATCGGCTTCTTTCTGCTGGCGCGCTTCATCGTCTGCAGCCGCTTCGGCCGCGTGCTGCAGGCCATACGCGATGCCGAGAGCCGGGTGATGTTCACCGGCTATGAGCCCCTGGCCTACAAGCTGGCCATCTGGACGCTCTCGGCCCTGATGTGCGGCGTGGCCGGCGCGCTCTATGTGCCCCAGGTGGGCATCATCAACCCCGGCGAGATGTCGCCCGCGGCCTCCATCGAGATCGCGATCTGGACTGCCGTGGGTGGGCGTGCCACGCTGATCGGCCCCATCGTCGGCGCCTTCTTCGTGAACGGCGCCAAGAGCTGGTTCACCCAGGCCTTTCCGGAGTACTGGCTCTACTTCCTGGGCGCGCTCTTCATTGCCGTGACCCTGTGGCTGCCCGAGGGCCTGGCCGGGCTGGCGCACAAGCTGGGCCAGCGCTTCAAGCGGGCTTCGAGCCAGGAGGAGCAGGCATGACTCCCGATCTGATGGAGCAGGGCAGCCAGGCCCGCCGCCAGCATGCCGAGGCCGAGCTGGCCCGCCAGCAGCAGGGCTCGGGCGGCCGCAGCGCCTCCTTCGGCCGCCTGCTGACCGAGGGCCGTCCCGACTTCGGCACCGGCGTGGCCCTTTACCTGGACGACATCACCGTATCCTTCGACGGCTTTCGCGCCCTCAACCGCCTGAGTCTGGCGGTGGATGTGGGCGAGCTGCGCTGCATCATCGGCCCCAATGGCGCCGGCAAGACCACGATGATGGACGTGATCACGGGCAAGACCCGACCCGACGCCGGCACGGCCAGCTTTGGCCAGAACATCGACCTGCTGCGCCTGCGCGAAAGCGAGATCGCCGCCGTGGGCATAGGCCGCAAGTTCCAGAAGCCCACGGTCTACGAGCAGCTCACGGTGTTTGAGAACCTGGAGCTGGCCCTGGCCGGCGACCGCCGCGTGCGGGCCGCCCTGTTCGCACGGCTGAGCGACGCGCAGCAGGCCCGCATCGGCGAGGTGCTGCAGCTCATCCATCTGCTGCCCCAGGCGGCGCGGCCGGCCGGCCTGCTCTCGCACGGGCAGAAGCAGTGGCTGGAGATCGGCATGCTGCTGATGCAGGACCCCAAGCTGCTGCTGCTCGATGAGCCCGTGGCCGGCATGACGGATGAGGAAACCGAGCGCACCGCCGAGCTCTTTCTCTCGCTGGAGGGGCGGCACTCCCTGGTGGTGGTGGAGCACGATATGAAGTTCGTGGACCAGCTCACCCAGGGGCGCAAGAAGGTCACCGTGCTGCACGAGGGCTCGGTGCTGGCCGAGGGCCTGCTGAGCGAGGTGCAGGCGAATGAGAAGGTGGTGGAGGTGTATCTTGGGCGCTGAGTGCTTGTGCGTGGGCGGCGAGTTGGGCGAAGACCGCCGCCAGGGTGAGCCCGGCTGCCTCCGTGTCCCCCGGCCCTTCGGGCCTCCTCCTTTACCTGCGGCATCCGGGCTCCCCCTGCCGGCGGTCCGGCGCCGCCATGGCATGCGCAGATCCTTCGCATGCCCCAGCGCTGCCCATGCCAGACCCATCGAAGGTACATCGCCATGCTGAAAGCCGAACAACTCCATCAGTACTACGGCGGCAGCCACATCCTGCGCGGCCTCAGCTTCGAGGCCCAGGCCGGCGAGATCACGGTGATCCTGGGCCGCAATGGCGTGGGCAAGACCAGCCTGCTCAAGAGCCTGATGGGCGTGGTGCCCATCAAGAGCGGCAGCCTCAGCCTGGCGGGGCGCGAGATCGCGCGGCTGACGCCCTTCGAGCGGGCTCGCCTGGGCATGGGCTATGTGCCCCAGGGCCGCGAGATCTTTGCCCGGCTCACGGTGGAAGAAAACCTGCGCATGGGTCTGGCCTACAAGCGCGCGGGCACGCCCATCCCGCCCCAGCTCTTCGAGCTCTTTCCGGTGCTCAAGCAGATGCTGAACCGACGCGGCGGCGACCTCTCGGGCGGCCAGCAGCAGCAGCTGGCCATTGCCCGCGCCCTGGCGGCCGGGCCCCAGCTCATCATCCTGGACGAGCCCACCGAGGGCATACAGCCCAGCATCATCAAGGACATCGGCCGCGTGCTGCGCCAACTGGCACGCGAGGGCCTGCAGACCGAGGCGGGCCGCAAGCCCGAGCCCATGGCCGTGATCCTGGTGGAGCAGTACTACGACTTCGCCGAGGAGCTGGCCGACCAGTACCTGGTGATGGAGCGCGGCGAGTTCGTGGCCCGCGGCCGCGGCGCGCAGATGCAGCAGGACGGCGTGCGCCAGCGCATGGCGATCTGAAGCTCACAAAAGATGATGCCCCGGCCAAGGGCCGGGGCATCGGGAGCGCGGGACATCGCCCGGGACGCCGCTTGGCGCGGCGTGGGGCTGCGATGTGGTGGGGAGCGCGGGTCGCGGGGACAGGGCTTGCCCGCGCGCCGCAAGGCGCAGGGCAGGCATCCCAAACGCGGGAATGGGATTGGGACTTGCGGCGAGGGCCTAGCGTCTGAGCTTGAAGCTGGCGACCGCTTCGAGCAGCCGGCCGGCCTGATGCTTGAGGCTTTCGCTGGCGGCCGCGCTCTGTTCGACCAGGGCCGCATTCTGCTGCGTGGCCTTGTCCAGCTGGCCCACGGCCTCGCCCACCTGGGCAATGCCCGAGCTCTGTTCCACGCTGGCGCTGCTGATCTCGCCCACGATATCGACCACACGCTGCACCGAGCGCACGATGTCTTCCATGGTCTGTCCGGCCCGATCCACCAGCTGGGTGCCGGACTGCACGCGCTCCACCGAGTCGTTGATCAGGCTCTTGATCTCCGTGGCGGCACCGGCGCTGCGCTGGGCCAGGGTGCGCACCTCGGCAGCCACCACGGCAAAGCCACGGCCCTGCTCACCGGCGCGCGCCGCCTCCACCGCGGCATTCAGCGCCAGGATATTGGTCTGGAAGGCGATGCCGTCGATGGTGGTGATGATGTCCGCGATCTTGCGCGAGCTCTGCTCGATGCCGCGCATGGTGCTGACCACATCGCCCACGACGGTGCCGCCGCTGCGCGCCACCTCGCTGGCGCTCTGGGCCAGCTGATTGGCCTGCTGGGCGTTGTCGGCGTTCTGGCGCACGGTGGCGCCCAGCTCTTCCATGGTGGCCGAGGTCTCCTCCAGCGAGGAGGCCTGCTGCTCGGTGCGGGCGGAAAGATCGCTATTGCCCTGGGCAATCTCGGCACTGGCCGTGGCCACCGATTCCGCACCATTGCGCACCGATGAGACGGTTTCGGCCAGGGCTTGCTGCATGCGTTGCATGGCCATGAGCAGGCGTGCGGTCTCGTCCTCGCCCTGCGCTTCGATCGGCTGGCTCAAATCGCCGGCCGCCACCCGGTCGGCCGCCTGCACCGCTTGGGCCAGGGGGCGGGTGATGGACCGCACCAGGGCCAGAGCCATGATCACCGCCAGGGCACAGGCCAGCAGGCTGACCAGCAACAGACCCAGGGCGGCGGTGCGGAATACCGACTCGGAGCGTGCAGCCGCAGTATCGGCGCCCTTGTTGTTGAGGCTCACCAGCTCATCCAGGGTCTTGCCGGCGCGTTGCACGGTGTCCCGGGCCTGCCCCTTCTGCAGCTGGCGCGCATCGTCAATCTGCCCGTCGCGCATCAGCTCGGCAATCTTGGTGGCGGCCGCCTCATAGCTTTTCCAGTCGGCCTGGAAGCTGTCGAAGAGCTTTTGCTCCTCGGGGCCGGAGATCAGCTTGTGATAGCCGCCCAGCGCCGTGTTGATCGACTTGGCCGCAGCGGCGCGCACGCTATTGGCCACCTGCGTTTCCTCCGCCGTTGAGGCGGCCACGCTCAGCAGCACCCCCACCCGGAACTCGGCCAGCTCACCCGTTATCCCGCCCAGGGCCGTCACCGAGGGTAGCCAGCTGCCGCTGATGTCCCGGGACTCGGCCTGCACCTGAGTCAGCCGCGAGTATGAAAACAGGGCCAGAAAAGCCAGCAGGACCAGCATTACCGCGAAGGCAGCAAAAAGCTTGGCCGCAATGCTCAGGCGCTTGAAGAATGCCATGGGGACTCCTTGAGTCGCGGGCCGCCGTCGTGGCGACCTGTACCGGAGCAGCATCTTCGGGCCGGCCCGCCCGACCCAAAGCCCCGATCAAGGCCGCGGATGCAATGCATCTTCCCGCCTTGTTGACCCAAGGGCAAGGCCCGCGCGGCGTCAGCGCCACGCGGGCCGGGCAGCGCCTCAGCGCAGCTGCAGCCCGAAGGCGTTGGCCATGAAGGCCAGCACGTCGGAGCGCTCCTCGATCAGCTTGGAGCTGGGCTTGCCGGCGCCATGGCCGGCCGAGGTCTCGATGCGGATCAGGCTGGGGGCCGGACCGGTGTCGGCCGCCTGTAGGGCAGCGATGTACTTGAAGCTGTGGGCGGGCACCACGCGATCGTCATGGTCGGCCGTGGTCACCAGCACCGGCGGGTACAGGCGCTGTGAACGGATGCTGTGCAGGGGCGAGTAGGCCAGCAGGGTCTTGAACTGCTCGGCGTCATCCACCGTGCCGTAGTCATTGGCCCAGGCCCAGCCGATGGTGAACTTGTGATAGCGCAGCATGTCCATCACGCCCACCTGGGGCACGGCCGCGCCGAAGAGCTCGGGGCGCTGGTTCAGCACCGCGCCCACCAGCAGGCCGCCGTTGGAGCCGCCATTGATGGCCAGCTTGCTCGGCTGGGTGTACTTGTTGGCGATCAGCCACTCGGCCGTGGCGATGAAGTCGTCGAACACATTCTGCTTCTTGAGCTTGGTGCCGGCCTCATGCCAGGCCGCGCCGTACTCGCCGCCGCCGCGCAGGCCGGCCAGCACATAGACGCCGCCCATGCGCATCCAGGTGGCGGCCGTGACGCTGTAGCTGGGCGTCTGCGGCACATTGAAGCCGCCGTAGCCGTAGAGCAGGGTGGGGTGGCTGCCGTCCAGCTTGAGACCCTTCTTGTGCGCCACGAAGATGGGCACACGGGTGCCGTCCTTGCTGGTGACGAAGTGGCGTTCGGTCACATAGTCGTTGGCCGGGAAGGCGGTGGCGGCGCGCTTGAAGAGCTCGCTCCTGCCGCTGGCGGGCTCGAAGCGGTGAATCTCGGTGGGCGCGTTCAGGCTGGCATAGCTGAAGAAGGTCTCCTTGTCCTGCCACTTGCCGGCAAAGCCGCTGGCCGTGCCCACGCCGGGCAGGGCCACCTCGGAGATCAGGCTGCCATCCTGGGCATGCATGCGCACCACGGTGGAGGCGTCCCGCAGGTATTGCAGCAGGAAACGGCCGCCCACACCCGAGGCGCTGCGCAGGGCGTCGCCGGTCTCGGCCACCACCACGCGCCATTGGCGCGGGCCCTGGGCATCGATCTCGGTGGCCAGCAGGCGGCCGCGCGGCGCGTCCTTGTCGCTGCGCACATAGAGCGTCTGGCCCACCAGGGCCACGGGTTCATAGGTGGCGTCGAAGTCCAGGGTCAGGACTTGCGGCGTGCCCGGCTGGTAGGCGCCCTGGGCCAGGGGCAGCAGCATCAGGCCGTTCTTGCGGCCGGAACCACGCCAGACATTGATGATCAGGTGGCGCTGGTCGTCGCTGACCTCGGCGCCAAAGCCCCAGGTCTTCTCCTGCTTGTTCTCCAGCACCAGCAGATCCTCGGACTGCGGCGTGCCCAGTCGGTGGTAGTAGAGCTTCTGGAAGAAGTTGGCGCCGGTCAGGGCCTCGCCGGCCTTGGGGGCCTCGTAGCGCGAGTAGAAGAAGCCCTTGCCGTCCGGCGTCCAGACGGCGCGGGAGAACTTCACCCACTCGATCTTGTCGGCCAGATCGCGGCCGGTGGCGAGGTCGCGCACCTGCCAGCGCTGCCAGTCCGAGCCACCCACGGCCACGCCATAGGCCAGCAGGCGGCCATCGGGCGAGGGCACCACGCCGCTCAGGGCCACGGTGCCGTCCTTGGAGAAGCTATTGGGGTCCAGGGCCACCTGGGGCTTGTCGCTGAGCTTGCGCGCGGTGTAGAGCACCGCCTGCTGCTGCAGCCCGTCGTTGCGGGTCCAGAAGTAACGGCCGCCCTCCTGGAAGGGCACGCCGATCTTCTCGAAGTTGAAGAGTTCGGTATAGAGCTTGCGCACCGGCTCGCGCTGGGGCATGGCGGCCAGGAAGGCGTCGGTCACGCGGTTCTGGGCCTGGACCCAGGCCTTGGTCTCGGCGCTGTTGTCGTCCTCCAGCCAGCGGTAGGGATCGGCCACGCGCTGGCCGTGGTAGGTGTCGATCTGCTCGACCTTGCGGGTCTCGGGGTAGCTCGGGCTGTTGGCCAGGGCCGGTAGGCCGCTGGCGGCAGCCAGCAGCGCCAGGGCGGCGCGCAGCCTTGTCATCGTCTTCATCGGTGCGTTCATCCTCTGTCTTGCGGGCAAATCCGCTCGTGGCGGAGCGCGCAGTATCCCAGCCCGGCGCTTGCCTTGGCTCAGGTCTTCCAGATCCGGGGTGCGCAGGGCGCCAGGGCCCAGGCCTCGCGGCGCCAGGCCGCCCAGACGCGCGACAGCAGGGCCAGGGCCGGCTCCACCCGCTCGGCCACCAGGCGCAGCACCAGCACGCCGTCCTCGGGCGCGGTGCAGCCGGCCCAGTCCCAGCCGGTGGCGGCAATCTCGCCGCGGGCGATCTCCAGCAAGGCCTCGCGCCGCGCCGGGGCCAGGGCTTGCCCCGCGGCAAACCAGAGCGCGCCGAGCACCGGGCGTCCGCCCAGGCCCAGGGGCGAGTGCAGCAGCCGGTGATCGTCCGCGCGTATCAGCCCGCGCTCCAGCCAGCGGCCGGGCAGCTCCAGATGCTGCTGGTAGTGGCCGCGGGCAAAAGCCTGGCCGGCCGCGGGCAGGCCCAGGGCCAGCACATCCCAGCCCAGCATCTCGGCCCCGGGCGCCAGCTCGAAGACCAGGCGGTTCTCGGCCAGGGCGCCGCTGTAGACGATGGTTTCCAGCGGCAGCCAGTCCAGGCGCGCGCCTTCGGCCAGGCGTGCCCGCAGCCGCTGCCGCGCCGCAGCGCCCGCGCTGCGATAAAAGCGTGTGGCGCCGGGGGTGGTGATCAGGGCATGGCTGCCCGGCCCCAGACTGGCTCCGATGTCCAGCTGGTCGCCGCCCACGATGCCGCCGGGCGGATGCACCAGCACATGGTGGCAGATGCCCGGCCCCTCGGGGTAGAGCCGCTGCAGCACGCGCAGCGGGCCCTCGTGACGGTCCAGGGCGGTGCAGCGGCCGTCGCTGTCGCGACGGTAGTCCAGGGTCAGATGTCCATGCCAAGCCATGGGGCCTGGGCTAGCAAGAGCCGTGCTCAGTGCTTGCCGTGACCGAGACCATGGCCTGCGCCTTCGGGCGCCATGCCGCGCGCGGGGGCCTTGAGCTCCAGGGTCTCGCGCTTGCCGTCCTTGCCCTCGAAGACCAGGCTCAGCGGCACTTCATCGCCCGGCTTGATGGGCGCCTTCAGCTCCATCAGCATGATGTGATAGCCGCCCGGCTTGAGCTCGACGCGCTGGCCGGCACCCAGCTCCAGGGCGGGCATGGCGCGCATCTTCATGACATTGCCGTCCATCTTCATCTCGTGGATTTCCACGATGCCGGCCACGGGCGAGCGGGCCTCGATCACGCGGCCGGCCTGGCTGCTGCTCAGGCTCATGAAGGCGCCGGTGGCCTTTTGCTGGGCCACGGTGGCGCGCACCCAGGCCTGTTCGGCCTTGAGGGACTGGGCCTGGGCGCCCAGGGCGCACAGCAGCAGGGGCAGGGCCGCGGCCCAGGAACGGAACTTCAAACTCATGGTCTAGAGATCTCCATCGTGCAAACAAGCTCACCGGGGCACTCCGCAGGGGGCGCCCCGGCTCGCAGTATGGCGGCAAAGTCTAAAGACCCGGTTTGCTCCGGAATCAGAAGCGGTGGCGCAGGCCCACCGAGTAGCTATGGCCCTTGCTCAGACCGTCCAGCTTGTCGCTCATGGCCACGGCATAGAGATCGCTGCGCTTGGACAGGATGTAGTCATAGCCAAAGCTGAAGGTCTGGCGATCCGCGCCCACGGAGGCGTTGAGGCGGCCGTACTGGGCCAGCAGCTTGCCACTGCCCAGGGGCATGGCGGCGCCCAGGCCCAGGATCTTGTAGTCGCGGCCCGTCGTGAGGTTCTCCACCTCGCCGTACTGGCCGAAGAGCTTGGCGGCACCCAGGTCAAAGGAGGCCGCGGCCTGCCAGGTCTTGCTGTCGGCCACAGCGCTGGCGCCATCCTTCTTGACGTTCTGGTAGGTGAAGCTGGCGGCGAAGGGCCCCTGGCCATAGCCGGCGTTCAGGCCGTAGTTGCGCCCACCCGCGCCTTCACCCGCGGCGACGATGGCGCCAAAGCTGAAGCCGCCGAACTTGGGGCTGAGGTATTGCGCAGAATCGCTCCAGCCGGTGTCGCCCGTGACCGTGGTGCCGCCGGCGGTGGCGCCGGCGCTGAAGTACTGGCGGATGCTGGGCGAGTAGCCGAAGGAGTCGCCGAAGGCATTGAAGAGCAGGGTCTGCACGAACAGCGGCGTGGTGTTGCGACCCAGGCGCAGGGTGCCGGCGTCCTTGTGGCTCAGGCCCACAAAGGCATTGCGGGCCCAGAAGTTGTCGCCATTGAAGCGGCCGTTATTGCCCACATCGGCCCGCAGAAAGCTGTCCAGGGTGAAGAAGGCCGAGAGGCCGTCGCCCAGGGCTTCGCTGCCGCTCATGCCGAAGTAGCTGGTGCTCATCTTGCCGCTGTCCACACCCTTGACGGCGGCGCCGCCCACGGCCTTGGTGGAGCCCACGCTGAGGTCCATCAGGCCGTAGAGATTGACCTGGGCCTGCGCCTGGGCGCCGCTGCAGGCCAGGGCGCACAGGGTGGCCGCGAGGGTGAGCTTAGTCAGTTTCATGGTTTGCTTTTCTTTCGAGGGGAGTGAGGAAAGGCTTGCACTTCAGTGCTGGCTGCCGCGGTGGGCCCAGCCGGTGAGGCGGCGCTCCAGCACCGCGAAGAACTCGTACATCAGCATGGCCATGGCGCCCACGGTGAGCAGGCCGGCGAAGGCCAGGCCCATCTGCATGGAAGCACCCGCGGAGATCAGCAGATAGCCGATGCCCTCGTTGGAGGCGGTCATCTCCGAGACCGTGCTGCCCACAAAGGCCAGGGTGATGGCCACCTTGAGCGCGGCGAAGAAATAGGGCAGGGAGCGCGGCAGGCCCACCTTGATCAGCACGTCCCAGCGGCGTGCGCCCAGCACGCGCAGCACGTCCTCCAGCTCGGGCTCCAGGGTGGCCAGGCCGGTGGCAATGTTCACCATGATGGGGAAGAAGCTGATCAGGAAGGCGGTGAGGATGGCCGGCCCGATGCCGATGCCGAACCACACCACCAGGATGGGCACGAAGGCCGCCTTGGGCAGGGCGTTGAAGCCGGTCATCAGCGGGTACATGGCCTTGTAGGCCAGCTGGGAGCTGCCCATCAGAAAGCCCAGCAGCACGCCCACGACGATGGCGATGCCGAAGCCCACGAGCGTCACCCAGAAGGTGCGCCAGGCGTGGCCCAGGATGGCCTGGTGGTGCTCCACCAGGGCCAGGGCGATGGACCAGGGGCTGGGGAAGATGAAGTCCGAGACCTGGAGCGCGCTGCACAGCAGCTGCCACAGCAGCAGGATGGCGGCCAGCAGCAGCCAGGGGGCGAAGCGCTGGAACATCTGTTGGGCACGATGGTTCATTGCGCGACCTCGGCGCCGGTTTTGCGGAGCGCACCGATATGGCCGCGCAGCTCGTGCACGATCTCGGTGAAGGCGGGCGTGTAGGTGAGCTCGAGCTCGCGTGGGCGCGGCAGCTCGATCTCGCGGCGGTGCAGGATGCGGCCGGGGCTCTTGCTCATCACATAGACGGTGTCGGCCAGGAACACGCTCTCGCGCAGGTCATGCGTCACCAGGATCACATTGAAGCCCTTGGCCGCCTGCAGATCGCGCAGCGCGCACCAGAGCTCCTCGCGGGTGAAGGCATCCAGCGCGCCAAAGGGCTCGTCCAGCAGCAGCAGCTGGGGCTCGTGGATGAGCGCACGGCAGATGCTGGCGCGCTGCTGCATGCCGCCGCTGAGCTGCCAGGGGAACTTGTCCTCATAGCCGGCCAGGCCCACGCTGGCCAGCAGCTCGCGGGCGCGCGCCTCGTATTCGGCGCGCCGCGCGCGCAGCTGGGAGCGGTGGGGCTCCACGATCTCCAGCGGCAGCATCACATTGGCCAGCGTCGTGCGCCAGGGCAGCAGGCTGGCGGCCTGGAAGGCCATGCCGCTGATCTTCAGCGGCCCGTCGACCGGCTGGCCGTCCACGTAGATCTCGCCGCGGCTGGGCTTCTTGAGCCCGGTGGCCAGCTTCATGAAGGTGGATTTGCCGCAGCCCGAGGGGCCGACGATGGCGGCGAACTCGCCCTTCTTCAGCGTCAGGGAAATGTCCTCGACGGCGAACTGGCCCTGTTTCCAAAGCTGCTCGTTGTAGGCGAGCCAGACCCGCCGGAAATCGACATAGCTCATGACAGCCCCTCGTCCGATGGGTACATCGGCCGATCCCCCGAGGGGATGCGGGCCGGCTTGGGGCGGCCCGGCGCTCGGCCCGCCTTCATCGCTTTGCCACCGGCAGGACGGTGTCGAGCTCCGACTTCGCGGGCAGGAAGCTGCCGTTCCAGACGGCTTCCGGCACCACCCGGGTCTTGGTGCCGTAGGCATCCGAGATCTGGCTGGCCATCAGAGACAGACGCGGCGCGGCAATCTGGCCAAAGCCTTCGGAGCGGGCGTCGGGGCTGGCGATCACGGCATCGATGGCCATGCGCAGGCGGCGTTTTTCCAGGGCCTCGTTGATGATGGCGTCGCGCTGCTTGACGAAGGCGATGGCGGCGTCCGGATTGGCCATCGCCTCCTTGGCGCCCTTGGCAAAGGCCGAGAGGAAGGCCTTGACCAGCTCGGGCTTTTCCTTGATGAGCTTGGGCGAAGCGATGATGGCGTTGCCATAGAGCTTGACGCCGTGGCTGGCGTAGGGGAAGACGTTCACATCCTCGGCCTTGACGCCACGCGCCTCCAGATTCAGCAAGGAGGTGAAGGAGAAGCCGGTGATGGCGTCCACATCGCCGCGCACCAGCATGGTCTCGCGCAGCGGCGGATCCATGCTGACCCAGCTCACGTTCTCGATCTTGTTGGCCTTGGCAAAGATGGGGAAGCCGCGCCGGCCGGCGTCGAACACCGGCGCGCCCAGCTTCTTGCCCGAGAGCTGGGCCACGCTGGCGATGCCACTCTTCTTGAGCGTCAGCACCGCGGCCGGCGTGTTGTTGTAGACCATCATCACCGCCACCGGCTTGTTGGGCGCGTCGGGGTTGTTGGCGTGGAACTCCATCAGGGCCGCCAGATCGGCAAAGCCCAGGTCATAGGAGCCCGAGGCCACGCGCGTGACCGCACCGCCCGAGCCATTGCCGGCGTCCAGGCTCAGGTCCAGGCCGGCGTTCTTGAAATAGCCCTTGGCAATGGGCAGCAGGAAGAGGGCGGACGGGCCTTCGAAGCGCCAGTCCAGCTGGAACTTCAGCGGCGTGGCGGCCTGGGCCAGGGCGCTGCCGCCGCTGGCCAGGGCGCCCAGGCCCAGGGCGGCGGCGGCCAGCCAGCGACGGCGCGAGGTGAAGGGGGCCGGGTGAGAGGTGTGGGAGCGCTGGCGCATGGGGCTGTCCTTGGTGGGCGGTTCCTGAAGTCGCGAGGCGAGCGCCGCGCGAGGTACTGCCCAGAGTCAGCAAGCTCCATGCCAATGAAAAAGCGCCTGCGAAGAGGCGCTTTGTGCGATTGACTGCATACAAGCACCAAGGCCGTTTGTATACAGTTTCTTGGGATCCATCCTGGTGCGCTGCGCCCCGGGATGAGGCATCGCCTATTTGCAGCTGAAGCTCCTGGCGTTGACTTCCTTGACCTGGCCGGCGCCGCAGGTGGCCTGGGCCTGTTCGCTCATCTTGTTGACCTGGGCGGCGGTATCGCTGCTGGTGTGGGGCGTAATCACGCAGCCGCTGGTCAGCAGGGCGCTGCCCAGGGCGAGGCTGAGTAGGGAAATGCGTTGCAGCATGCTCATGGCGTGAGGGGTCCGAAGACCGTGGGTGAAGGGATGGCTGCGAAGTCTAGGCAGGGCCGGGTCTTGCCCGGCGGTGCTTGCGACGCTCTGCAGAATCCGCCCCACCAGCTGCAGCCGCGGGCGACAGGGCGGGATCAGTCCGCCTTCAGCAAGTCGTAGAGCATACGGGCCACCACCTGGGTGGCGCGCTGCAGATCGGCCAGGGCCACATGTTCGTCCGCCCGCTTGGCATTGCTCTCCAGCACGGTGCGCGGGCCGGCGCCATAGATGGCGGCCGGGATGCCGCGCGCGGTGTAGAGCCGCACATCGGTGTAGAGCGGGGTGCCCGAGGTGGGGATGGGCTCGCCGAAGACGGCCTCGCCATGCTTTTGCAGCGCGGTCACCAGGGGCGCGGCGCCGGGCAGGGGAGTCATGGGATGGGCCAGCAGCAGGCGGCGGACCTCCAGGCGGATGCCGGGGCAGGCCGCCACGCTGGACTCGATGAGGGCGCGCACCTCGGCCTCCACCGCCGCCGGATCCTCCTCGGGAATCATGCGGCGGTCCAGCTTGATCACCACCTTGCCGGGCACCACATTGGTGTTGCTGCCGCCCTCGATGCGGCCCACGTTCAGATAGGGGTGGCTGATGCCGGGCACCTGGGACAGGCGGGTCTTGAGCACCGCGTTGTGGGCATAGAGCGCGCTGAGCAGCTGGTTGGCGGCCTGCAGCGCGTCCACGCCGGTGTGCGGGTAGGCGGCATGCGAGGCCAGGCCGTGCAGCGTGACTTCCAGCTGCAGGCAGCCGTTGTGGGCCGTGACCACCTGGTAGCTGAAACCGGCGGCCAGCAGATAGTCCGGCTTGGTGAGACCTTGCTGCAGCAGCCAGCCCGGGCCCAGCTCGCCGCCGAACTCTTCGTCGTAGGTGAAGTGCAGCTCCACGCCGCCCCGCAGCCGCGCCAGCGGCTGCCCGTCGAGGCCTTGTGGCAGCCCCAGCGACTCCAGCGCGCGCAGCGCAAAGGTGTAGGTGGCGAAGTCGCTCTTGCTGACCGCGCTGGCGCGGCCATAGAGCTGGCCGTCCACAATCTCGCCGCTGTAGGGACCATGGGTCCAGCCCTCGCCGGGCGGGACCACATCGCCATGGGCGTTGAGTGCGATCACCGGTCCGCCCTCGGCGAAGCGGCGGCGCACGATCAAGTTGGTGAGGGACTGCAGGCCGTAGTCGCGCACCTCGGCCTCGGGCACCACATGCTTCTCGGCTTGGTAGCCAAAGGCCTGCAGCAGCTCGGCCGTGCGTTCGGCGTGCGGCGCGTTATTGCCGGGCGGGGTGTCTGTGGGCAGCTGCACCAGGGCCTGGAGGAAGCGCACCTCCTCCTCGAAATGGGCGGCTATCCAGGCGTCCAGCTGGGCGTAGTGTGTGTCCATGGTGTTCAGAGTTCTTCCTGTTCCAGCAAGGCCTGGAAGGCGCGCACGCAGAGTTCGGCGTCGTCGTTGCTGATGGATTCCAGCGGGTTGTGGCTGATGCCCGAGTTCAGGCCGCGCAGAAAGAGCATGGCCTGGGGCATGGCTTCGTGCAGCTTCATCGCGTCATGCCCCGCGCCCGAGGGCATGCGGAACACCGGCAGGCCCAGGCTCTGGACCACACGCTCCCAGCGCTGCTGCCAGGCCGGGTCGCTGGGCGCGGCGCTGGCGTTCTCGGTGGGCGTGAGCTGGAAGCTCAGGCCGCGGCGCGCGCAGATGCGGGCCCGCTCGGCCTGCACATCGGCGTCCAGCGCGTCGCGCGCGGCATTGGTGGTGGCGCGCAGGTCCAGGCTGAACTTGCAGCGGCCCGGGATCACATTGATGGAGCCGGCGGGCACCTCCAGCATGCCCACCGTGCCCACGACGTCCGGCACGGCTGCGGCCCGCTGCTCCACATAGAGGATCAGCTCCGCCACTGCGGCCGCGGCATCGCGGCGCCGGTCCATGGGTGTGGTGCCGGCATGCGAGGCCATGCCCTGCACCTCGCCCACATAGCGCACGCTGCCATTGATGGAGGTGACGATGCCCAGGGGCAGGTCCAGCTCATTGAGCACCGGGCCCTGCTCGATATGCACTTCCACAAAGCCGCGGTAGCGCTGCGGCTCGCGCGCCAGGGCCTGGATGGCCTCCAGTGTGGCGGGCAGGCCGGCGGCCTGCATGGCCTCGCGCATGGACACGCCCTGGGCGTCCTGCTGGTCCAGCCATTCGGGCTTGAAGCGATTGATGAGCGCGCCCGAGCCCAGGAAGGTGGCCTTGTAGCGCTGGCCCTCTTCCTCGGCAAAGCCCACCACCTCCAGGCCATAGGGCAGGCGTCGGCCCGCGCGATGCAGCTCGCGCACGCAGAGCATGGGCACCAGGATGCCCAGGCGGCCGTCGTACTTGCCGGCATTGCGCACCGTGTCGTAATGGCTGCCGGTGAGCAGGCGCGGCGCTGCGGGATCGCTGCCGTGATAGAGGCCCACGACATTGCCCACCGCGTCGATGCTCACCTCGTCAAAGCCGCAGTCCTCGCGCATCCAGCGTGCCAGCTGGTCGGCCACGGCGCGGTGGGCCTCGGTGAGGTAGGTGACGGTGAGCTGTCCCTGCTCCTTGAAGCCGGGGTCGGAATGCACGGCCAGCTGCTCGGCCCAGTCCCAGATCTGGTTGCCCAGCATGGGTTCGATGCCGAACTTGTCGTTCAGGCGGATCTCGGCGATACGGTGGATGTGGCGCAGGCATTCCGCGCGCTCGAAATCCGGGTGTCCGGCCAGGCGGCGCGCGAAGGTGGCGATGATCTCGCCCCGGCTCAGGCCCTGGCCGCGCGGGCCGCGCACCGCCAGGATGAAGGGCCAGCCGAACTTGGCCTTGTAGTCGGCATTGAGCTGCTGCAGGCGGTCGAACTCCTCGGGCGTGCAAGCGGTGAGGCCGGCCCGGCTCTGCTCGTTCGTGGACTCGGCCGTGAGCTCACCCGCGATGGCGGCCTTGCCCGCCAGCTCGGGGTGGGCGCGGATCAGGCCCAGCTGCTCGTCCCGCGTGGCCTCGCGCACCACGCTGGCGAGCGCATGCTTGAGCTGGGCCAGGCTCAGAAAGGGCCTCGCCGCGGCGGCGCGCTCCGCGATCCAGGGTGAATGCTCATAGGTGCCGTCCAGCAGCGCGACGAAATCGGCGGGGCTGGCGGCGTTGAGCTGGTCGAGCGTGATCATTCCCATACGAAGGCGGTGTTGGCGTCAAAGGGGTGGGTGGCGCGCCAATGCCGCGCGATGTCCACGCGGCGGCAGATCCAGACGCGGTCGTGCTTTTCCACATGGTCCAGAAAGCGCTGCAGGGCGCGCAGGCGGCCCGGGCGGCCCAGCAGGCGGCAGTGCATGCCGATGCTCATCATCTTGGGCGCATCGCTGCCTTCGGCGTAGAGCACATCAAAGCTGTCGCGCAGGTACTCGAAGAACTCGTCCCCATGGCTGAAGCCCTGGGGTAGGGCGAAGCGCATGTCATTGCAGTCCAGTGTGTAGGGCACGACCAGATGGGGGGCCAGCTGGCCGTCGCTCTTCTTCACCTGCAGCCAGAAGGGCAGGTCGTCGCCGTAATAGTCGCTGTCGTACTCGAAGCCGCCGTAGTCGGCGACGAGGCGCCGGGTGTTGGGGCTGTCGCGGCCGGTGTACCAGCCCGAGGGACGTTCACCGGTCAGGCGCTGGATGATGTCCATGCCCATCTCCATGTGATGGCGCTCGGTCGCCTCGTCCAGGTTCTGGTAGTGGATCCAGCGCCAGCCGTGGCAGGCGATCTCGTGGTCGAGCTCCTTGAAGGCCTGGGTCAGCTCGGGGTGACGCTCCAGGGCCATGGAGACGCCGAAGACCGTGAGCGGCAGGGCGCGCTTCTCGAACTCCTTGAGCAGGCGCCACACGCCCACGCGCGAGCCGTACTCGTAGATGCCCTCCATGCTCAGATGCCGGGCCGGGTAGGCGGCCGGGTTGAACATCTCGGAGAGGAACTGCTCGGAGCCGGCGTCGCCGTGCAGCACCGAGTTCTCGCCGCCTTCCTCGTAGTTCAGCACGAACTGCAGGGCGATGCGGGCCTGGCCGGGCCACTGCGCATGCGGCGGATGCTCGCCATAGCCGATCAGATCGCGCGGGTAGCGGGAGGGCTGGATGGTGCTCATAAGCTGCTCAAAGCCTCTTTCAGATCCTTGACGCGCGGGTTCAGCCGCAGATTGGCCTCCACATGGCCCAGATGCGTGTCCATCAGCTTCTGCACCGCCTTCTTGTCGCGGGCCTCCAGCGCGTCCACGATGGCCTCATGCTCGGCCTGCGACTCGGCGGCCGAGTGCGAGCTCTGGTACATCAGGGCGATCAGGGAGCTGCGCGAGAGCAGGTCGGCCAGCATCTCGGCCAGCACCTCGTTGCCCAGCTGCCGCGCCAGCAGCACATGGAAGTCGGCCAGCAGCCGGGTGCGGCCCGGCACATCGGTGCGGGCCACGGCCTCGCGCTCCTGCTTCAGATGGGCGCGCAGGGCCTTGATCTGGGCCGGCGTGATGCGCTCCACCAGCTGGGCCAGCATGGCGCTCTCCAGCATCTGGCGGGTCTCGAAGACCTGGCGCGCTTCCTCCACGCTGGGCTCGGCCACAAAGGCGCCGCGCGCGGGGTGCAGGGTGACGAGGCGGTCGCGGCTGAGCTGGTTCAGGGCCTGGCGTACCAGGGTGCGTGAGCAGTGGTAGATATCGGCCAGCTTCTGCTCGGCCAGCTTGGTGCCGGGCATCAGGCGCCGCTCCACGATGGCGGCGGTGATGGAGGCGGCAATGCGGGCGGTGGTGCTGTCCTGGTCGGCGCTCATGGCGAAGTTCGGAGGTGTGCGCAGAAGTGTATACACTTTGCCGCTATCGCGGATGAGATGAGGACGAGCAAGAAATGGGCACACAGACCGGCAAGCTGACTACCCATGTGCTGGACACCATGCACGGCAGCCCCGCCGCGGGCATGGCCGTGCGCCTCTACCGCCTGGCGGCGGATGGCAGCGCGCAGGAGCTCAAGCGCCTGACGCTCAACAGCGACGGCCGGGCCGATGCCCCGTTGCTGGAGGGCGAGGCCCTGCAGGCCGGCCGCTACCGCCTGGTCTTCGGCGTGGCCGCCTACTTCAAGGGCCGCGGCGTGCAGCTGCCCGAGCCGGCCTTTCTGGACGAGGTGCCGCTGGACTTCGGCATTGCCGACACCGGCGGGCATTACCACGTGCCCCTGCTGGCCAGCCCCTGGTCCTACTCCACCTACCGCGGCAGCTGAACTTCCCATGCGGCCGTGGCAGGAACTTGCTTTGCTGCTGGCCGCCGAGCCGGCGGTGCTGGTGCGCGTGGCCGAGGTGCAGGGCAGCGGGCCGCGCGAGGTGGGTGCCTGGATGGCCGTGGGCCGTCAGGCCCTGATCGGCACCATTGGCGGCGGGCATCTGGAGTTCGAGGCCATGGCCCAGGCCCGCGCCATCCTGGCCCTTGGGGCCGTGACCGAGCCGCGCCGGCGCTTTGCCCTGGGCCCGAGCCTGGGCCAGTGCTGCGGCGGCGTGGTGGGGCTGGACTTTGCCTTGTTGGGCCCGGCCGATATCCCGGGCCTGAAGGCGCGTCTGGCGGATGGCGAGCCGCGCCTGCCCGTGGCCCTGTTCGGTGGCGGCCATGTGGGCCGGGCCATCGTGCGCCTGCTGGCCGACTTGCCGGTCGAGCTGCAGTGGTTCGACAGCCGCGACGAGATCTTTCCCCAGCCCCTGCCCGAGAACGTGCGGGCCGAGCATTCCGACCCGGTGCAGGCCGCGGTGCAAGACCTGGCCCCCGGCGCTTGCGTGCTGATCATGAGCTTCAGTCATGCCGAAGACCTGGACATCGTGGCCGCCTGCCTGCAGCGCCGCCGCGCGCGGGATGATCTGCCCTTCATCGGCCTGATCGGCAGCAAGAGCAAATGGGCCAGCTTCCGCCACCGTCTGGAGGCCCGCGGCTTCACGGCCGCGGAGCTGGCCGGTGTGAGCTGCCCCATCGGCGTGCCCGGCATCACCGGCAAGCAGCCGGCCGTGATTGCGGTGGCGGTGGCGGCGCAGTTGCTGCAGCAGCTGCAAGCCCCGTCCCACTGAAGCGCGGGCCAAGCCGGGCTGGCCCTCCACAAAGACAAAACCCCAAGGCAGCTTGTCTCTGCGCTTGGGGTGATGGCGACCCGGTTCCGGAACGGGCCCTTGTGGGGCTGTCGGCTGGGCGTGGCGGGCGTGTGGCCCGGCGGGTTTCCGCTTGATCTGCGTTGCTGTCAGTGTAGAGAGAAGCCTGTGGCAGAAGATTGCTAAATTGCTGTTTAACTCTTTCTGTGCGCAATAATCTGCCAACGAAAATTCATATCAGGCAATTGACGTGGAATTGGATCGATTCGACAGGCAGATTCTGGAGATCCTGCAGCGCGAGGGGCGCCTGCCCAACCAGGAGCTGGCCGAGCGCATCGGGCTATCGCCCTCGCCCTGCCTGCGCCGGGTGCGAGCCCTGGAGGAGGCGGGCCTGATCAGCGGCTACCGGGCCACGGTGGACGCCCGCAAGCTGGGGCTCACGCTCACCGCCCTGGTCCATATCTCCATGGATGTGCACACGCCCGAGCGCTTCGCGACCTTCGAGGCCGCCGTGGGTCTGCTGCCCGAGGTGCTGGAGTGCCTGCTGATCACCGGCCAGGAGGCCGACTACCAGCTCAAGGTTGCGGTGCGCGATATGGACCATTACCAGGCTTTGCTGCTGGGCCACCTCACCCGCATCCCTGGCGTGACCGGGGTGCACAGCAGCTTTGTGCTGCGCAGCGTGTTGAAGAGCGCCATCGTGCCGGTAGGCTTGATGAGCGGTTGATTGCTGCCGCCGACCCCGAGCCGCCGCGAGCAGTGCCGGGCGCCCAAGGGCCTCGAGCGGCACTGCGGGGGCTCAGACCTTCTTCACGAACTCGGACTTCAGGCCCATGGCGCCTATGCCTTCGATCTTGCAGTCGATGTCGTGATCGCCCTCGGTCAGACGGATGTTCTTGACCTTGGTGCCGACCTTGACGACCAGGGAGGAGCCCTTGATCTTCAGGTCCTTGATCACGGTGACGGTGTCGCCGTCTTGCAGCACATTCCCGACGGCGTCCTTGATCACGCGCACTTCGTCGACCGCGGCGGTGGATGCAGCCTGCGCCGACCATTCATGACCACACTCTGGGCAGACCAACTGGCTGCCGTCCTCGTAGGTGTAGACGGAAGCGCATTGAGGGCAGGCGGGCAGGGTGGGGGTGGACATGGTGGAGCTTCCTGTGCGAGAGGTGATTGGATTCGACAAAGAAAAAAGCCCCGCAGGCTTGATGCTTGCAGGGCTTTGATTTGGCTCCTCGACCTGGGCTCGAACCAGGGACCTACGGATTAACAGTCCGGCGCTCTACCGACTGAGCTATCGAGGAATTGTTTTTTATGTCGGGCCCACCATGCGGTGGCAGCGGGCCGTCTTGGCTTTTTGCTTTGTCCGCTTTCGCGAACAAGGCCTTCTGTTCTTGGCTCCCCGACCTGGGCTCGAACCAGGGACCTACGGATTAACAGTCCGGCGCTCTACCGACTGAGCTATCGGGGAACAGAGCCTTGCATTATAGCCATAGTTTTTGAGTGTTTACAAGCCCATCTCAACACTCACCCGGAAAGTGCGCGGCGCGAGCGGGTAGAGGTAGACATGACCGTACTGGTAGGGCGACTCCTTCCAGGCGCGGCGGTCGGCCAGGTTGTCCACGCCCAGGCGCCAGGTCAGCAGCTGGCCCCCGGCCAGGGCCTGCTCGTAGCGGGCGCCGGCATCCAGGCGCGCCCAGCCGGGAATGCGCAGGCTGTTGTCGGGCAGCACGGCGCGCTCACCCTCGTACACCAGGCCCAGCTGCAGCTGCAGGCCGGGCAGGGCGGCGATCTGCTGGCGGCCCTGCAGCTTGAGCGTGGTCTCGGGCACATTGGCGGGCTTGAGGCCGTTGAGGCTGGCGATCTCGCTGCCGCGCTGGCGGGCCTGCAGCTTCATGGCGCTGGCCAGCAGGCCGCCGCCCTGCCACTTAAGGTCGGCCTGGGCTTCCAGGCCGCGGTGGCGGGCGATGCCGTCAGCACGGCGCTCGCAGCTCAGCGGCTTGCTGTCGCAGTCGCCGAAATCACGCCACTGCGGGCGCTTGATGTCGAAGAAGGCGAGACCCCAGTCCACCGTGGAGCTGCCGGACTTCAGGCCCAGTTCCAGCTGGCGGCTCTTGAGGGCGGGCAGGGCCTGGCCGGGACTCTTGTAGCGGCTGCGGTTGGGCACCACCTCGGACTCGATGCCCTGGCCCCAGCTGGCATAGACCATGAGCTGCGGGCTCAGGGCCTGGCTCAGACCCAGCCAGGGCGTGCTGACGCTTTGCGCGTAGTCGGTGGCGCGGCTGCCGTCGGTCTGCACGCTCTCGCGCTGCAGGCGGGTGTGGCGCAGGCCGGCCCAGGCCTTCAGGCCGGGCAGCCAGGCGTCGAGCTGCACCGCGTCGCGCAGATAGAACTCGGTGCTGCGCTCGTCACGCAGGGTCATCTCGTCGATGCCGGGGCTGAGATTGCTGGCGATCAGCTGGCCGTTGATATTGCCGGTGCCCGGGCCGTCATTGCGGCGGGTCTGGCCGCGCGACTCGAAGCGGCTGAGCAGCAGGCCGGTCGTGAGCTCGTGGCGCAGGGCGCCGGTGCTGAAGCGGCCGCTCAGCGAGAGGTCCAGCGCGTCGGTGTTGCGGCGCTCGTTCTCGCTGCGGAAGTCGTAGACATCGAAATTGCCATTGGGGCAGTAGCGGTCGGCCCAGTAGACATCGGCGCTCTCGCTGCAGCCGAAGGGGTAGGCCAGGCGGTCATCGGTCTTCAGGCGCTGCAGACCCAGATGGGCCTGGGCCTTCCAGTCGGCATTGAGCCGCTGCGTCAGGCGCAGCGAGGCATGCTGGTTGTCAAAGTCCACCGGCAGGGTCCAGGGCTGATTGTTCAGATTGATGCGCGGATCGATCTGCCGGGCCGAGGGCAGGCTGTTGCCCAGCAGGCTGAAGCCGGGCTGGCTGGGCTGGCTCTGGCGGTTCCACTCGAACTCGGCCTCGACCAGGGTATCGGGCGTGGCGCGCCAGTCGCCGGCCAGGGCCAGCAGCTGGCGATCGCCCTTGGCATCGCGCAGCTCGGGGCGCAGGCTGGCACCGCTGGCGTTCAGGCGCAGGCCGAAGGCCTGATCGGCGCCAAAGCGCCGGCTCAGGTCAACGCTGGCTTCCACCGTGCCACGCTCGCTCAGCTCCAAGCCCAGGCTCGTGAAATTGCCATTGGGACGCTTGACCACCAGGTTCACCAGACCGCCCGGGGCGCTGGTGCCAGCTTGCATGCCGCTGGTGCCCTTGAGCAGTTCCACGCTGCTCTTGTTGCCCAGGGCCAGGGCCGTCTCGGCATTGATGGGCAGGCCGTCGCGGCGGTAGTTGAAACGGTTGTCCAGGTCGTAGCCGCGGACCTTCAGATAGGAGACATAGCCCTGGGAGTTGTAGGCATCGCCCACGCTGGCATCCAGCAGGCTCAGGCCGGAGAGCGCGTCCACGCCCAGATCGCGCAGGCGCTCGGCGCTGATCACCTGGGCCTGCAGGGGCAGCTTGGCCACGGGCGTCTCGCCAAAGCCGCCCACCAGCACGGGGGCCTCGGCGGAGCGGCCCTGCAGGCTCACGGCGGGCAGGGATTGCTGTTGTTGCTGCTGCTGTGCCAGCGCCGGCAGCAGGGCCAGGCTCAGGGCAGACAGCAGCAGGGGCGCGCGCAGATGCAGACGCAGGGGG
>NZ_JBKCLH010000031.1:0-11075 GCF_046300915.1 Roseateles sp.
TAGGCGGCCGCCTGCAGGCTGTGGGCGGCACCCAGCCCTGCCAAGATGGCGGCAACACCCTCAGCGTGTCCGAGCGCATCCTCGCCTGTGTCCAGCAGCCGTCCGTCAAGCAATGGCTGCGCGAAGACGCGGGCACGCTGCACATCGCTCAGCGCAGCTTGGCCTGCCGGATCAACCCTGGCCTCAGCCTCTTGCTGCAGATCGGCCAGCGCCATGATGGGCGCAGGCTGTGAGGTGGTCGTGGTCTTCAAGAGCGTCTATTCGGCCTGGCAAGTCGTGCCACTTCAGTTCAGCAGGAAACGCCCAACGACTTCCAACTGCTCGGGGGCGATGAGCGTAGGCGCATGCCCCACACCGTCGAAGGCCACCGTGGTCGCCTTGGGCCCGCGGCGCGACATTTCAGCGGCCGTTTGTGCGGTTACGAGGTCACTTTGCGCGCCCCGCACCAACAGGGTCTGCGCGGTGATACGGTCCCAGGCCTGCCACATCTGAGCCTCACCGGCGGCGGCCATCTCGGGGGTGACGGCCTTGAAGGGAACCGCGATCGAGGGGTCGTATCGGGTCACCCATCGGCCTTGTGCGTTCTGCTTGAGATGGGCGCGGTTGAGGGCATCCCACTGCTCGGGCGTGTGCGGCCCGAACCCCGCGCAGATCAGTCGCATGGCATCAGCGGCCTCGTCAAAGCTGCCCCAAGTGACGGGCTCACCCACGTAGCGTCCGATACGCTCTAGCGCACCAAACTCGATGCGCGGCCCCACATCGTTGAGCACGAGACGGCGCACCGGGCTGTTCGGCAATGAAGACAGACCCATCCCGATCAGCCCCCCCATGGAGGTTCCGACCCAGTCGACCGTCTGCGCATTCAGCCGCGCCAGCAGCGTCACCATATCGGCCACGTAGGCGGGGACCACATAGCCCATGGGATCAGGCAACCAGTCCGACTCTCCCCTTCCCGCCACATCCGGACACACAACCCGATAGTGTTGGCACATCGCCCGCGCCAGCGTATCGAAGTCACGCCCCTGTCGCGTCAGGCCATGCACACACACCAGCACGCGCGAATTGGTCGGGTCGCCCCACTCCCAATAGGCCATGCGGTGCAGCCCACGGGTATTGAGGCACTGCACATGGTTCAGGCGAGGTTCTTCCATATCAGGTCGAGCGCAGACGAGCCACACGAGGCGGCAATTGATAATCGCGCCAATGCTAACAAGGCCCCGGCAGGGCAAGAAGGATCCTCACATGTCCATCAACGGAAAAGTCGCATTGGTCACCGGCTCCACCAGCGGGATCGGCCTGGGCATCGCCCAAAGCCTGGCCCGACAGGGCGTACACCTGATGCTCAACGGCTTCGGGGACGCCGAGGCTGCCAAGGCCGCGGTACTCGCCGTGGCCCTGTCGGGGGTTCGCGTCGACTATCACGGCGCCGACATGAGCCGCCCGGACCAGATCGAAGACCTGATCAGGCACACCGAAGCAAGCTTTGGGCGTCTGGACATCCTGGTGAACAACGCCGGCATCCAACACGTGGCGCCGATCGAGGAGTTTCCGGTGGAACGCTGGGACGCGGTAATCGCCATCAACCTCACCTCGGCCTTCCACACGACGCGCCTGGCACTGCCCGGCATGAAGGGGCGCAACTGGGGCCGTATCCTGAACATCGCCTCAGCCCACGGTCTGGTGGCCTCGGCCAACAAGTCGGCCTATGTGGCGGCCAAGCATGGTCTGGTGGGCTTCACCAAATCGGTGGCCCTGGAGATCGCCACCAGCGGCGTGACGGCCAATGCTATCTGCCCCGGCTGGGTACTGACCCCGCTAGTGCAAAAGCAGGTGGACGCGCGAGCGCTGGCGGACGGCGTGGACGGCGAAGAAGCCAAACGCCGCCTGCTGGCGGAAAAGCAGCCATCGCTGCAGTTCACCACGCCCGAGCAGCTGGGCGAGCTGGCCGTGTTCCTGGGCTCGGAGGCCGCCAGCAATGTGCGGGGGGCGGCCTACTGCGCCGTCCAGCCGCCATCCAGGGCCCAGGACTGCCCCCGCACATTGCTGGCGGCCTCCGAGCACAGGAACACGGCCAGCTCGCCCAGCTGCTCGGGCGTGGTGAACTGCAGCGAGGGCTGCTTCTCGGCCAGCAACTGCTTCTTGGCTTCTTCGTTGCTGAGGCCGGCCGCCGCGGCGCGGGCATCCACCTGTTTCTGTACCAGCGGGGTGAGCACCCAGCCGGGGCAGATGGCATTGACCGTCACGCCCGTGGTGGCGGTTTCCAGGGCCACGGCCTTGGTCAGGCCCACGATGCCGTGCTTGGCCGCCACATAGGCCGACTTCTCTGCCGAGGCCACCAGGCCGTGCACCGAGGCGATGTTCAGCACCCGGCCCCAGCCGCGGGCCTTCATGCCTGGCAGGGCCAGCCGGGTGGTGTGGAAGGCCGAGCTCAGGTTGATGGCGATGATGGCATCCCAGCGCTCGGTGGGGAACTGGTCCACCGGCGCCACATGCTGAATGCCGGCGTTGTTGACCAGGATGTCGCAGCCGCCGAACTCCTGCGCCACATAGGCCATCATGGCTTCGATCTCGGCGGGCTTGCTCATGTCCGCCCCGTGGTAGCCGACGCGGATGCCCGGCGCCGCAGCGCTCACCTCGGCCTTGGGGCCCTCGGCATCGCCAAAGCCGTTGAGCACGATGTTCGCACCCTGGCGGGCCAGGGACAGTGCAATGCCCAGACCGATACCGCTGGTGGAACCGGTGACCAGGGCGGTCTTGCCTTTCAAGGACATGAAAATTCCCGGGGGTTGTTAGGATGGGTGCCAAGGATACAAAACAATGCCGCAAGCCCGCCTCCACCATGTGCAATGTCTCAGCGTCGCCGGGCTGCATCGCATGGCCTACTGGGAGTGGGGCGAGCGCAGCAACCCTCGGGTGCTGGTCTGCGTGCACGGGCTGTCGCGCCAGGGGCGGGACTTCGATACCCTGGCCTGCGCACTCAGCGATCGCTACCGGGTGATCTGCCCGGATGTGATGGGCCGCGGCGAGTCGGACTGGCGGCCCGATCCCGCGCTTTACCAGATCCCGGTCTATGTCGCCGATATGGTGGCCCTGCTGGCGCGTCTGGATGTCGAGCGCGTGGATTGGCTCGGCACCTCCATGGGCGGCCTGATCGGCCTGGGTTTGGCGGCGCTGCCCGGCAGCCCCATTGATCGCCTGGTGCTCAATGATGTGGGGCCGAGCCTGGAGTACGCCGCCTTGCAGCGCATCGGCAGCTATCTGGGGCAACACATGTGTTTTGCCGATGTGGGCGAGGGCGCTGCGCATCTGCGGGAGATCTCGCCGGGCTTCGGCCCGCACAGCGACGCCGAGTGGCTGGCACTGTCGCGCCCCATGTTTCGAGCACGGCCCGAGGGCGGTGTGCGCCTTCACTATGATCCGTCCATCGCGGCCCCCTTTGCCGCGCTGACGCCGGAGCTGGCTGCGGCCGCAGAGCTCGCGCTCTGGCGGGCCTATGAGGCGCTGCGCTGTCCGACCCTCTTGCTGCGTGGCGCCGAATCCGACTTGCTGACCCGCGCCACGGCCGAGGCCATGACGCAGTGTGGCCCGCGGGCCCTGCTGCACGAGTTCGCCGGCGTGGGGCATGCACCGACGCTGATCCGGCCCGAACAGATCGCGGTCGTGCGTCAATTCTTGAAGTAGCAGTGTTTCGATGAAGACAGGATTGCCCAGCCCGGGCGAGCAGGCCGCCGCCATCGTGGCCCTGGCCGACAAGGATTTGCAGGACGGCGGAGCCGGTCAGGTGGCGCGCGCGCGGGCCTTTGCCGAGCCCTTGCTTTCGGGGCAGGCGCTGGACACCGGAGAGGATGCCCTGGCCCATGCCGATGGCGTGGCAGCCCTGCTGGCCGGCGTGGGCGCGGCGCCTGCCATGCAGGCCGCCTCTTACCTCGTCTATGCCGGCGACTATCTCAACAAGCCCGAAGAAATCGTGGCCAAGGCCTTTGGCGAGAGCTATGCCAGCCTAGTCACGCACACCCGCAAGCTGGTGCAGATCCAGCGCGCCGCGCGCGAGGGCGAGGCCTTGCTGTCCGAGGGCGGCGGCAAGGATGCTGCCGAGCAGCGCCAGCAGCAGACCGAGCGGGTGCGCAAGATGCTGCTGGCCTTCTCGCGCGATCTGCGCGTGGTGCTGCTGCGCCTGGCCTCGCGCCTGCAGACCTTGCGCTACTTTGCCGCCAGCAAGACGGCCTGCCCGCAGGCGATTGCGGCCGAGTCCCAGCAGGTCTTTGCCCCTCTGGCCAATCGCCTGGGCATCTGGCAGATCAAGTGGGAGCTGGAGGATCTGTCCTTCCGCTTTCTGAAGCCCGAGGCCTACAAGGAGCTGGCCCGCGCCCTGGACGAGAAGCGTCTGGAGCGTGAGCAGCGCGTGGAGGCCACGCGCAGTGCCGTGGAGAACGATCTGCGCGCCCAGGGCTTGCAGGCCGAGGTGCAGGGGCGCCCCAAGCACCTCTACAGCATCTGGAAGAAGATGCAGGGCAAGAGCCTGTCCCTGGACCGGGTCTTTGATCTGCGCGCCCTGCGCGTGATCGTGCCCGAGGTGGCCGACTGCTACGCGTGCCTGAGCCGCCTGCACGAGCTCTACACGGCCGTGCCCGGCGAGTTCGACGACTACATCGCCCGCCCCAAGCCCAATGGCTATCAGAGCCTGCACACCGTGGTCATCGGACCGGACGGACGGACCATGGAGGTGCAGATCCGGACCCGTGCCATGCACGAACATGCCGAGCATGGGGTGGCCGCCCATTGGGCCTACAAGGAGGCTGGTGCACGCGGCTACGCGGGCGTGGTGGCGGCGGGCGACTTCGAGGAGCAGGTGGCGGCGGCGCGCAAGGCTGTGCTGCGCCAGCTGCTGGCCTGGGAGCGGGAGTTCGCCCAGAGCGAGGATGCGGTCTTTGACGATCGCATCTACGTCTTCACGCCGCAGGCCACCGTGGTCGAGCTGTGCAAGGACGCCACGCCCATCGACTTTGCTTACACGCTGCACACCGACCTGGGCCACCGTTGCCGCGGCGCCAAGGTCGATGGACAGATGGTGCCGCTCAACACCCGGCTGAAGAACGGTCAGACCGTGGAGGTGATTGCGCTCAAGGAGGGCGGGCCCTCGCTGGACTGGCTCAACACCGAGCTCGGCTATCTGCAAAGCCAGCGCGCCCGTGCCAAGGTGCGGGCCTGGTTCAATGCGCAGGTGCAGGCCCAGACCATCGCCAAGGGGCGGGAGCTGGTGGAGAAGCTGCTGCAGCGCGAGGGCAAGACAGCCACCAAGCTGGAGGACCTGGCCTCGCGTCTGGGCTTCAAGAGTGCCGATGCGCTCTTTGAGGTGGTGGGCAAGGATGAATACTCGCTGCGCAATATCGAGACCTTGTTGCGCCCCCCCGTGCCCGAGGCCGATGAGGATGAGCTGCTGGCCCAGCGTCGCACCAAGAGCAGCAGCCAGAGTGCAGCGCCTCGCGGCGGTGTGCTGGTGGTGGGGGTGGATTCGCTGCTGACCGGTCTGGCCCGCTGCTGCCGTCCGGCACCGCCCGACCTCATTGGCGGCTATGTCACCCGGGGCAAGGGGGTCGCCATCCACCGCAGCGACTGCAGCAACTTCCGTGAGATGGCGCGCAGCGCGCCGGAACGCGTGATCGCCGTGGCCTGGGGTGAGCGTCCGGAAAAGGGCGCCGTCTATCCGGTGGATGTGGTGGTGGAGAGCAATGACCGCCAGGGTCTCTTGCGCGACATCCTGGAAGTCTTTGCCAAGGAAAAGATGAACGTCACCGCGGTGAACACCCAGTCGCACAAGGCCGGCCACAAGGCCGCGCCGCGTCTGGCCAAGGGCGATACGGCCTGGATGAGCTTCACGGTAGAGGTCAGCGACTCGGCCCGCCTGGCCCAGGTGCTGCACAACCTGGCCCAGATCAACGGGGTGCGCGGTGCCCGGCGTCGCTAGCGCCCAAGTGTGAAAAACTGGCGTGATCGCCGTGCGAGTTTTGGGAAGCCGGATTTCCGCGCTATACTAGCGAGCTCTTCAGGCGCGTAGCTCAGTTGGTTAGAGCACCACCTTGACATGGTGGGGGTCGTTGGTTCGAATCCAATCGCGCCTACCAAATCTGCTGAACAAGCTTCACGGGTTTGGAAATGTTTTGAAGAGCAGCTGCACTGGACGGAACGCGCAAGCGCTTCGGCAGCACCAAGAATTCCAGGCGCGTAGCTCAGTTGGTTAGAGCACCACCTTGACATGGTGGGGGTCGTTGGTTCGAATCCAATCGCGCCTACCAGATTCGGTAGCAACACCTCGGCACACGAAAGCCCGGCTGCATCAGCATCCGGGCTTTTTGCTTGGCGGGTCCATGTTTCAGCGTGTCGGCGGCGCCCGTCGGTGGGGCCATCCGTGAAGATGCCCATGCGCATGGCATCGCGCAGCGTCAACAATGCGCGCTCGCCAAACTGCCCTGCATTGCGCCCATGATGTTGTTGCCCCGCCTGCTTCGCCCCCTGCTGCTTGTTCTGGCGGCGCTGGCACTCGGTGGGGGCGCTCGGGCGGCCGATGGCCCCTCGCTGGCCCGCATCAAGGCCACGGGCGTGGTGGTGATCGGCTACCGGCCCGCCTCCCTGCCTTTTTCCTATCTGGACGACAAGCTCAAGCCCATAGGCTATTCCATCGAGCTCTGCGATCGTGTGATCGCGGCGCTCAAGGTGCGGCTCAAGCTGCCCGAGCTGGAGACCAAGCGCATTGCCGTGAGCTCGGCCACCCGTATGCCCCTGGTGGCCAATGGCACCCTGGACATGGAATGCGGCATCACCACCCACACGGCGGAGCGTGCGCGCAGCCAGGCCTTTTCGATCACCACCTTCGTCACCGAGACCAAGCTGATGTCCCGGCGTGCGGACGCCTTCCAGACGCTGGCTGATCTGCGCGGCAAGTCCGTGGTCTCCACCATCGGGACGACCAGCATCCAGCATCTGCATGCGGTCAATGAACAGCAGGATCTCGGCATACGCCTGATCGCGGGCCTGGACGACCCCGAGGCCTTTCATCTGCTGCAGACCGGTCGTGCCCGCGCTTTCATGATGGACGATGTGCTCTTGCGCAGCCTGCAGGCGCAGGTGAGCGGCGGTGAGGGCTATGTGATCTCGGATCGTGCGCTCACGGTGGAGCCGTACGCCATCGGCTTGAGCCGGGATGATCCGGCCTTCAAGCGCATGGTGGACGAGGTGCTGGCCGGTCTTTATCGCAGCGGCGACATCCAGCAGATTTACAAGCGCTGGTTCGAGTCGCCCATCCCGCCCAAGGGCATCAATCTGCGCATGCCCATGAGCGAGGCCTTCAAGCGCGTGATCGCCAACCCGACCGACACGCCCGATCCGGCCTTCTATCGCTGAGCCATCGGCAGCGGCGGCCGCGGCTCAGCGGAAGCTGTCGATATCGATGGCGTGCCGGTGCAACTTGTCGTAGAGCGTCTTCTTGGCGATGCCCAGCAGCTCCATGGCCGCGGGCACCTTGCCCTGAGTGCGGCGCAGGGCCTGCTCGATCAGGGCCTTCTCCACCACATCCATCTGGCGGGCCAGGTTCAGTGGCGGCACGTCCTGCAGCAGGGTGCTGCTGTCCAGATTGTCCAGGGCGAGCACGAAGCGGTCAGCCGCATTGCGGATCTCGCGCACATTGCCCGGCCAGTCATGCGCCATCAGCTCGCGCAGGCCATCGGCGCTGAGCTCGGGGGCGCTGCGCTCATAGCGAGCGCAGGCCTGGGCCACGAAATGCTGGAAGAGCAGGGGAATGTCCTCACGCCGCTCGCGCAGGGGCGGGATGCGCAGGGTAGCCACATTCAGGCGGTAGTAGAGGTCGCTGCGGAACTTGCCCTGCTCGCCCAGCTCGCGCAGATCAGCCTTGCTGGCCGCCACGAAGCGCACATTGATGGGTAGTTCCTCGTTGGAGCCCAGGCGCTCCAGGCGCCGCTCCTGCAGCACGCGCAGCAGCTTGATCTGCAGCGCGATGGGCATGGTCTCGATCTCGTCCAGCAACAGGGTGCCGCCGTTGGCATGCTCGATCTTGCCGATGCGGCGCTTGGCGGCCGAGGTGAAGGAGCCTTGTTCGTGGCCGAAGAGCTCGCTTTCGAACAGGGCCTCGGGCAGACCGCCGCAGTTGATGGCCACGAAGTTGCGGTCGCGCCGCGCGCTCTGGTCATGCAGGCAGCGGGCCACCAGCTCCTTGCCGGTGCCGGTCTCGCCCAGGATCATCACATCGGCCGAGGTGCCGGCCAGGTTCAGTATCTGGCGCCGCAGTTGCTGCATGGCGGGCGAATTGCCGAGCAGGGCTGCCTCGATGCCGTTGGCGCGCTGCAGCTGGGCGCGCAGCTCCTCGGCGGCGCAGCGCAGCAAGCGGGTGTCCAGCGCGCGCTTGGCGGTGTCGATCAGGCGCTCGGGCGCAAAAGGCTTCTCGATGAAGTCGTAGGCACCGTCGCGCATGGCCTGTACGGCCATGGCGACATCGCCGTGCGCCGTGATCAGGATCACCGGAATGGCCGCATCCACCGACTGCACATGCGCTTGCAGCGCTCGCCCATCCATGCCCGGCAGGCGTACATCGGTGATCACGATGATCTGCGCACCGGCGCTGATGTGTGGCAGGGCCTCCTCGGCCGAGCGGCAGGGTATGACGCTCAGTCCGGCCAGCTCCAGGGTCTGGGTCAGGCTGACGCGCACCGGCAGATCGTCCTCCACGAAGACGATGCTGTATCCCTCAAACATGTTGTGTTGCTTCCTCTACGGCATCCCAGGTCACGACGGCCAGATCGAACTCGAAGACCATGCCCTGGGACTGGCGTTCGGCGCGCAGTGTGCCGCCGAACTCGTGCACGATTTTCGACGAGATCACCAGGCCCAGGCCCAGGCCCTCGCCAGCCGGCTTGGTGGTGAAGAAAGGTTCGAACAGACGCGGCAGCAGCGCCTCGTCCAGGCCGCGCCCACTGTCGACCACCCGCACGAGGACCCGATCCTGGCCTTGCGGCAACGCGTCTATGCACAGCACGCGCACCGGCTCCCCCTTCATCGCGTCCAGTGCATTGCCCACCAGATTGACCAATACCTGCTGCAGGCGGTTGGCCTCGCAGTACACCCGCAGTCCGGCCGCCACCCGCAGCTGCAGATCGATGTGCTCGTCGCGCAGCCGATGCTGGAAGAGCAGCAAGGCCGCATGCACCGAATCCAGCAGCGAGACCGGCGCGGTGATGAGCTCGTTGCGTCGTGCAAAGCTCTTGAGCTGGCGCGTGATCTGGCCCATGCGCTCCACCATCTCGTCCATGACCCGCAGGTTCTCGGCCACCACCTGGGGATTGCCGGCCTCCAGCAGCAGCTGGGAGTTGCGGGCGAGGGCGCGCAGGGCCGTCAGCGGCTGGTTCACCTCGTGCGAGATGCCGGCCGACATCTGACCCAGCACGGCCAGTTTGCCGGCCTGCACCAGCTCGTCCTCGGCCTGCAGGCGCTGGGCGATCTGGCGCTTGAGCTCGGCATTGGCATTCAGCAGCTCGGCGGTGCGCATGTCCACCACCCGCTCCAGCTGGGCATGCGCCTGCTGCAGCTCGGCCTTGGCCTGGAAGACCTGGTGCAGGGCGCGGCGACGCGAGGCCAGATAGAGCGCCACCAGGCCCAGACTGGCGCCGAAGGCCGCGCCGCTCCAGCCCGCTTGGCGGGCCTGGCGCCAGACTTCGCTCGGGTCGGACAAGGCCACCATGCGCAGTCCCAGCGGAACCAGCAGACGCTCCTGAGCCAGCAGCAGGGGGCCCTCGATCACCCTGGGCTTGTCCTCCAGGGGCGGAACTCGGACCAAACCTGCATTGCTGCCGGCCAGCCGGCGCGGGTCAACGCCCACACTGGTGAAGGGCGATTCCGGGTAGTGACCGCTCAGGCGCAGCGCCTGCCGTTTGGCTTCGTCGGCCTGGCCCAGCACAAAGAACTTCCAGTAGGGCACCGAACTCATGATGATCACGTCCTGCTCGTCGGCGACCAGCAGGCGCTCTCCCTGGCTGCGCAGGCCCAGATCCACCCAGGTGGCTTCCAGCGGGGCCAGGCTCAGGCGCACCACAATCACGCCCAGCAGCCGCTCCTGCTGGCGTACGGGCTGCAGCAGAAAGAAGTCGCTGTTGCGGCCCTCGGAGTCGGTGGCAAAGAAGTGCCGTCTGTCGCTGGCGATGGCCTCGGCCAGACGCCGCGGCGCGGGGCTGTCGTCGCTGGCGGCCAGCACCCGTGCCTCGGCGTCTGCCACCAGAATCTGCATGGTGCCTGCACGCACGTTCACCCGGGCCAGGGTCTGGTGGGCGCCTTGCCGCAGGCTCCTGTCTTGCGGGTTTCTCAGCAAGGCCTGCAGGCTGTCGTCCACGGCCAGCAGACTGGGCAGATAGCTGTGCCGACCGAGCTCGGCCTCCAGATTGGAGGCATAGAGCTCCAGCCGCTCATTGGCCAGGGCTTCCAGATGGGACAGTCCGGCACTCTCGCTCAGACGCTGGCCCAGCAGCCAGCCCAGCAGCATCAGGGCTACCGTGACATAGCTCAGGAAACTGGGGCGGCTCAGGCGGCGACTCAGTCGCTCGCGCCAGCGGAGCAGGGCGTCTTTCCGAAACATGGGGCGGGGTGCAATGCGGCGCAGTGTGCCGCAGGCGGGCATTCTTTGTGCGTCGCGTCAGCTGCTTTTTGCTGTGAGGCGGAAAACCGCACCGTGCGAAAGGGGCGTTGTGTGGATTTCCGCCCTGTGGCACGCAGCCCCCTGGTGCATCCAGGTGTCAGTCTGTTGAATCCAGCTGCAAACTGGGGTTTGAGCCCGCCCAAACCTCGGTGATTACCCGCGTTCATGGCTTTGTGGCATGTGGATTGCAAACAGCCATGCCCAGTAGGCGGCTCGGCCGTCATCCAACTGAAGGGGCTTTATGGAAATCTTTTTCCAGCAAATCATCAACGGGCTGGTGCTGGGAAGCATGTATGCCTTGGTGGCCTTGGGGTACACGATGGTGTACGGGATCATCAACCTGATCAATTTCGCGCACGGCGAGATCTTGATGGTGGGGGCG
>NZ_JBKCLH010000032.1:0-2894 GCF_046300915.1 Roseateles sp.
GTCGTATCCATGGGCGGCAGCATAGGCAGGCGGGGCGGCGCCGGGGTGTGGGCCCGGCAATGCTCGGGAGCCTTGCTCCGATAATCCGGGTCAAACCCGAGTCAATCGCCCTTGTTCAGGAGCAGACATGGCCAAGCCCCAGCCCCAGCCCAAGCGCGATGCGCGGTCCGGCCCGCCGCGCCACTACCGCAGCGCGGCCGTGGCCCGCATGCTGCGCATGCCGGTGGGCACGCTGCGGGTCTGGGAGCGGCGCTACGGCATCAGCGGTGCGGCCACCAGCGCCGCCGGCCACCGGCTCTACAGCGCGGCCGATGTGCAGCGCCTGGCCCTCTTGCGCCAGCTGCTGGCCCTGGGCCACGCGATAGGCAGTCTGGCGGGCCTGGACATGGCGGCCCTGCAGGCCGTGGCGCGCACCCATGCCCAGACCCTGGCCCAGCCCCTGGACCTGCCCGGCCTGCCCCCAGCGGACGAGGCAAGCGCACCCGCGCCGGCAGCGCGCCGCTTTGACGATGCCGCCCTGGCCGATATGGCGGGCCTGTCCACCACCATTGCCTGCGAATGCCCGCAGCACCTGGCCGAGATCCTGATCCGCCTGGGCCAGTTCGAGGCCTATAGCGCGGACTGCCGCTCGCGCAGCCCGGCCGACGCCGATCTGCACGCCTATCTGCAGCAGATCACGGCCCAGGCCCGGGCCAGCTTCGAGGCGGCGCTGGAGCGCGTGGCCGTGCACGAGGGCCTGCTGACGGGGCGCCCCCTACAATTAGGGGCTCACGCCGGCCCCGCGCCCGGCGACTCCGGGGACTGAGACGGGTCCCAGCACTTTCTTGTTGGTCCGCGCCCGCCCGCGACAGCGGGGCGGGCGTTTCGCTTTTGATGAACGCCAGATCCCTTTCTCCCTCCACCTCCTCCCGCCGCCTACTGCATCTCGATGCCATGAAGGCCCTGGCGGCCCAGCTCATCGTGCTGCACCATCTGGCCGCCTATGGGCCGATTGCCGAGACGGTGCAGAGCCTGTGGCCCGGCCTGATCGCCTGGCTTTACGAGTACGGCCGCATGGCGGTGCAGGTCTTTCTGGTGGTGGGCGGCTTTCTCTCGGCGCGCGCCCTGGCTCCGGCCGGGCGGCCCTTGCAGGGGCAAGCCCTGACGCTGCTGTGGCGCCGATATCTGCGCCTGGTCCTGCCCTTTTTCGCGGCGGTGCTGCTGACCCTGGCCTGCTCGGCCCTGGTGGCGCCCCTGCTGCCCGAGCTGGTGCCGGCCTCGGTCTCGGCGCCCCAGCTGCTGGCCCATGCCCTCTTGCTGCACGATGTGCTGGGCTATGAGGCCCTGACCGTGGGCGCCTGGTATGTGGCCATGGATCTGCAGCTCTTTGCCCTGATGCTGGCCCTGCTGTGGCTGGCCCGGGCCTGCGGTCCGGCGGCGCGCTGGCTGGGGCCGGCCCTGCTGCTGCTGGTCTGCGGCTCATCCCTCTACCTCTTCAACCGCGATGCGGGCCTGGACATCTGGGCGCCTTACTTCTTTGGCGCCTACGGCCTGGGGGCCCTGATGCACTGGCTGTGTCTGAGCGCACGCCCCGGCCTGGGCTTGAGCCTGCTGGGCCTGCTGGCCCTGGGGGCCCTGCTGCTGGACTTCCGCGAGCGCCTGCTGCTGGCCCTGCTGACGGCCGGCCTGCTGTTCTGGCTGCAGCGCCGCCATGAGCAGGGGCAGAGCCTGCTGCGCGGCCCGCTGGCCGGCGCGGTGGCGCATCTGGGCACGCATTCCTATGCGCTCTTTCTGGTGCACTTCCCGATCTGCCTGCTGCTCAATGCCCTGTTCGAGCATCGCGACCCCGAGCATCCCTGGGTGGCGGTGGGCGCCCTGCTGGCGGCCGGGGGTGGGAGCACTCTGGCCGCCGTGCCCTTCTACCGCTGGCTCGAGGCACCGGCCGGCCGGCGGCGCCTGGGCTGGGCCCGCACGCAAGAGGCCTGAGCCCGCTCAGGGCTCCAGCGGCTGGCTCTGCGGCGTGCGCCGGAAGGCGCCGCGCTCGAAGCCCAGGCTGGCGGCCTTGTCCAGCAGGGCCTGCAGCTGGGCCTCGTCCAGCTGCGGCTCGCGGGCCAGCAGCCAGGCGTATTTGCGGTCGGGCGTGCCCACCAGCACCCGGCGGTAGCCGGGGTCCAGGTCCAGCACCCAGTAGTCGCCATAGAAGGGCCAGAAAAAGCTGACCCGCAGCTTGGCATTGGCGCTGTCCGGCACCACCTTGGCATGGCCGCGTATGTCCTCCACCTGGCCGTCGGCGCGGCGGCAGCGGTTGATCACCTCCACGCGGCCCTCCAGCAGGCGGTAGCGGGCCTGGGTGTCGGCCACGCACTGGCGCTGGAAGCGGTTGGGCAGCAGGGCGATCTCGTACCAGGCGCCGGCATAGCGGGCCAGGTCCACCTCGGCCACGGTGGGCAGGGGCAGGCGCTCGGCGGCCTGGGCCGGCGCGCTGCCGCACAGGGCGGCCAGGGCCAGGAGGGGGGCGAGGCATGGCTTCATCGGCAGGCTCGGTCGGGGTGCATGCTCAAGCGCGCTCGGCACAGGCGGCGCGGCGTTCCATATCCGCCAGGGTCTTGCCCGGCTCGTCGCGGAAGCGCTCGTCCAGGGCCTGCAGATCCTGGATGCGGTCCACACGGAAGCTGCGGAAATCCTCGCGCAGCTCGCACCAGGCCGCCACGGTCCAGACCGGGCCCCAGAAGAAGCAGCCCAGGGGCCGCACCACACGCGCGGTGCTCTGCCCCGCCAGGTCCAGATAGTCCAGGCGCAGCTTGCGGCGCAGCTCGGTGGCCTCGCGCAGCTGCACCAGGCGCTGGCTCAGGGCCTCGTCCATGCCGGAGAGCGGGGCGTAGACGGCCAGGCTCTCGGCGGCAGCGCGGGCCGGC
>NZ_JBKCLH010000033.1:0-6080 GCF_046300915.1 Roseateles sp.
TCCTTGGTGTTGCCCTTGTCGGTCTTCTCACCTTTGGTGAAGAAGAGCACATTGGTCTTCACGCCCTGGGCGTAGAAGATGCCGGTAGGCAGGCGCAGGATGGTGTGCAGATTGCACTTGTCCATCAGATCGCGGCGCACACTGGTGCCGACATTGCTTTCGAACAGCACGTTATCGGGCAGTACCACGGCGGCGCGGCCGCCGGGCGCGAGGTTGCGGTAGATGTGCTGCAGGAAGGCGAACTGCTTGTTGCTGGTCTCGTAGGTGAGGTCTTTGCGGGTGGGCAGGCCGCCGCCCTTCTTGGTGCCGAAGGGCGGGTTGGAGAGGATGAGCGTGGCGGGGCGCAACCGGGTGCCTTCCTCGCCCAGCGTGTCGCCGTAGGTCACGCCGCCCTCGATGCCGTGCAGCAGCATGTTCATCAGCGCCAGGCGGTGGGTGTCTTGCACCAGCTCCATGCCGTAGAAGGTCTCGCGCTTGTAGCGGCGCTGCGCTTCTTCGGTGAGGCTGTCGAAATCGTTGTTCGCCCGCAGGTGGTTGTTGGCGGCGATCAGGAAACCGCAGGTGCCGGCGGCGGGGTCCTGGATGACGTCGCTGAGCTGCGGCTGCATGACCGTGACGATGCTATCGATCAGGTGCCGGGGCGTGAAGTACTGGCCCGCGCCGCTCTTCTTCTCGGTGGCGTTGCGCTCCAGCAGGTCTTCGTACAGGTCACCCAGGTCATCGCGCTGCACGCTGTACCAGTCGAGCGCGTCGATGTCGGTGACGAGCTTGCTCAGCGTGGCGGGCTTGGTGATGAAGGTGTTGGCGTTGGCGTAGATCTCCTGCACGGCACCGCGGCCGTGCAGGCCGTAGTCCAGCAGCATTTCCTTGTACATGTCGAGCCGGTCGGGCGCGGAGGCCGCCAGCAGGTCGTCCCAGCGGGTGCCGGGCTGTTCAACTTTGGGGCCGGTCTTCTTCTTGGGGTCCTCCAGCTTCAAGACGGTGAGACGGCTTTCCTGGCCGGTCTCCTTCATCATCTTCAGGAAGAGCAGGTAGGTCAGCTCGCTGAGGTATTGGTGGTAGGTAACACCGTCATCGCGCAGCGTGTGGCACAGCGACCAGAGTTTGGCGCCGATGTCGTGGGCGATTTGGGGAGCTTGGGCCATGGGAACAGGGAATCAGGGCATCAGGCGCTCTGCGCGGGCGGGGCCCAGAGCGCGTCGTTGAAGGCGTCCAGCACGGGTTGGAGCTGGCCGTTGAAGAGCTTGTCGAGCCGGGAGAAGCCGCCGCCCTCGCGCTTGAAGAGCAGATCGGGGTCGTCCAGCGCCTCACGGTCGACCAGCAGGTTGGCCTTGGTCTGGGCGGCGATGCGCTTGAGCCAACTGCGCTGAGGCTCGGTCCAGGGCTTGCCGGCGGGCGGTTGGGCCAGCAGCGCCTGCAGGGCATGGTCCACCCGCTCGCTGTAGGGCAGCAAGGCGTCCCCCAGCGCGGCCTGGCGGATGTAGCCGACGATGCGCGCGGCGATGTCCTGGTTGCTCAACTCCCGCCAGGCGGTGGACAGCCGGGCTTCGCTGAAGCCGGCCTGGTCAAGCGCCAGGATGAGCTCCTTGAGCTGCTTGCGGGTGAGGTCTCGCGGCCGGGTGAGCACGGCCATCAGCGCAGGCAACTCGTTGCCGCGGCTGGCGAGGAAGGCCTTGAATTCGTCGAGATAGTCCTGCGGCTTGCTGGCCTTGCCGTAACCGCGGTCCGCGCGCAGAAAGGTGTCGGGGTGGTCGGACACATACAGCGGCTGGCTGTTGCCGGAAGACTTGCGATCCAGGATCTCGGCGAGGCCGGGATGCTGAGTGAACCAGGCCGCCACGTCCGCCAAGGGCATGGCCTTGAGCTGCTTGATGAAGGCGTCGGGTGTCATGCCCGCCTTGGTTTCGAAGTCCTGGGCGTCCTTGCCTTTCAGGTGCCGCTTCTTGACCTGCAGCTTGGCTAGGAACTGATCCCGCACCAAGGTGCGCGCGCCCTCACTGGGCGCCTCGGAGAACTCGCGCTCCAACTGACCGAAGCTGATCTTGGGGTTGATGACGACAGGCTTCATGTCGGTCATGTCGCCCACGGCTTCGAAGGCGCGCACGGCATCGAACACGCGGAAGCTGTCTTTCGGCTCGCCATCGAAGTTGCACAGGCGCGTGGCGCGGCCCAGCATCTGATCGAACAGGATGCGGCTGCTGACCTGGCGCAGGAAGACGAGGTTGCAGATCTCGGGCACGTCGATGCCGGTGGTGAGCAGGTCCACCGTCACGGCGACGTTCGGCAAGCGCTCGTTCTTGAAGCGCCGAATGAGCTCCAAGGGCTTGTCGGCATCGCCGGTGATCTTGATGATGGCGTCGTCTTCAACGCTGCCGTACTGGGCTGCAAAAGCCTCCTTCAGTACGTCCACCACCAAATCGGCGTGGTCTTTGCTGACGCAAAAGATCAGCGTTTTGCGCTTGCCGCTGGGGTCGAGTTCCTGGGCGAGGTAGCTGCAGACTGCCGCGTTGTAGGGGCGGGTGATGACCTTGCGATTGAAGTCCTCGACGGTGAGCTTGATCTCGTCGGGGGCCTTGAAGAGCTCGATCTGGCTGCGCTCGGCGTTGTAGAGCTTGACCTCTTCGCCGACCTTCCAGGTCATGCCGGTGCTGCTCAGCTCCGTGTGGATCTGGATGGGTGGCTCGTAGTCCACCAGGTAGCCGTCGACCACCGCTTCGCGGTAGCTGTAGCTGAACACGGGCGGGCCGAAGATCTCGGTGGTGTGCAGGGCGGGCGTTGCGGTGAGGCCGATCTTGACGGCGTCGAAGTAGTCCAGCACGCGGCGGTACTTGGAGACGTAGTCGTCAAACCCACGGAAGCTGAGCTCGGTGTCGGACAGTTCACGATCGAGCGTGTAGCCGCGATGGCACTCGTCGATGACGATGCAGTCGTATTGATCGACGGTGGGCGGCTGCACGCCATCCGCCGGAAACAGCACGCGGCGCATCATGCCCTGCACGGTGGCGATGTGGACGCGGGTGTCTGCGTCGGGTGAGATGTCGTCCAACTCCTTGATGCCAAACGCGTCGACAAAGGTCTGCATGCGCTCCATGCGCGTGTCTTTGAAGGCATTGGCCGCCTGCTCGCCTAGTGCAGAACGGTCCACCAGAAAAAGGATGCGGCGGAAGCGCTGCGCATTGAGCAACCGGTAGATCAGCGCAATGCAGGTCTTCGTTTTGCCGGTGCCGGTGGCCATGGCGAGCAGGATGTCGCGCTGACCGGCAGCAATGCTGGATTCGGTCTGTTGGATGGCCGCCAACTGGTAGTGCCGCAGCGGGAAACCGTAGTCGAACGGTGCGCTGCGCAGCGCGGCGTCGGCGTTGTCCTCGTCTGTCGTGAGCAGCGCTCGCAAGCCCTCCGGCGTGTACCAGCCGCTCAGCGCCGCGCTGCGGTTGTCAGGCCGCCGGAGGTCGCAAAACCAGATGCCACTCTTGGTTGACAACTGACGCAGATACGGCCGGCCGTTGGTGGCGAACGCAAACGGGATGCGGAACTCCGCAGCGGAGCCCCAGTTGCGAGCGTGCAGCTGTGTTTCATTGCTCGCGGAGAAGCTGCGGCTGTAGCGCTTGCTCTGCTGAAGATCGGCGGAAACGTCTTTGCTGCCGCGCTTTGCTTCAACCACCGCCAACGGCACAAGGCCTTGGAACAGGACGTAGTCCGCTGAGTAGCCCTCGCAAGGCCACTCTGCAATTGCCAGATTGCGCCCCTTCTGCGGCCGGACACCCTTGCCGTAGCGAAGGTTTGCAGAGTCGGCTTCCCAACCCGCCTGACGCAGTTGCTGGTCAATGATGCGGCGGGTCGCGGCCTCATCCAGCTCCAGCAGGCTTGCGGCCTGACTCGCGGCGGCGAACAGCTTGTCGATCGTGCCCGGCGCAGCTGCCAGAGCCTGGGTTTGCAGTCGCGCCAGTTGCTCTGCCATGGCCGCTTTGGCCTGGTCCGACTCGGTGGCGATTTGCTCCCAAATCGCACGCTCTTCGCTGAGCGCAGACAGTTGGGTGTGAGCAGACTGCAGCGCGCCTGCAACCTCTTCGTGCTGCGCGCGGTACTGCGCTGCTTGCGTACGCAGGGTCTCCAGTTCACGCAACAGATCCGCCGTCTGGTGCTCGGGCGGAGCTGGAGGCACAAAGGGGCCAGAACGAAAGTCTGGTTGCTTGAAAGTGCGGTGGAACCAAAGGCAGATCTGCCAAGACAGCTTCAATGTGGCCAGCGCCTGGGCGTGATCACCTTGCAGAGCGTGATTGGCCGCGTTGCCCGTCAGCCGGACTTGATCCAGGACTTGCCGGATCTCACGCGGCAGCAGCCCGTCGCCTTGCAATCGCCGGAGCAGGTCGTACTGGCTCTCCGCTACGGAACCCAGCAGCCCTCCCCGCGCCGCAACAGATTGCGCAAGCAGCTCAGCGAACTGCCTGAGCTTGAGGAGACTGGTGTTGGGGTCTTCGGCGAAGTAGCGCTCCGCGAGCGCACCCAGTCGCCAGAGCTGAGGCTCGTAAGGCTCCAGCATGTCGAAGTTCGAGCGAATGTTCTTTTGCATTCCTACCCTCGTTCACGCTGCCTGACCGCCACCAAGCCTCCCAGCCCCGCAGTCACCAACGACATGCCATGCATTATGGTGTTAGCTCATCACGAGCTCACACCACAGGCATCAAACGTCGATATTCCCCGCCCTCAACGCATTCGTCTCAATGAAGTCCCGACGCGGCTCCACTTCGTCGCCCATCAGCATCGTGAAGACCTTGTCCGCCTCGATGGCGTCTTCGATCTGCACGCGCAGCAGGCGGCGGACGGCGGGGTCCATCGTCGTTTCCCACAGCTGCTCGGGGTTCATCTCGCCCAGGCCCTTGTAGCGCTGGCGGCCGACGCTGCCTTCGGCTTGCGTCATCAGCCAGGCCATGGCGGCGCGGAAGTCGTCGACCTTGGCTTCCTTGGCCTTCTCGCCTTCGCCCTTGCGCACGAGGGCGCCCGGCTTGATGAGGCCCTGGAAGCTCAGGCCGGCGTCGGCCAGCACTTCGTAGTCGGCACCGTGCACGAAGTCGGCGGTGATGACGCTGGCGCGCACGTTGCCGTGGTGCATGCGGGCAATCTTCAGGAACAGCTTGTCGGTGCGCGGGTCGGTCTCGACGGTGACCTCGGCGTTGTGCAGCCGGCTCTTCAGCGCGGCAGCGCTGGCCTCGGCTTCGTCACGCGCATCGAGCTTCAGCGCCAGGCCGTTGGCCAGCACGTGCAGGGCTTCGATGTCCATCCAGTTGGACAGGCGCTCGATGACGCTCTGCGCGGTGACGTACTTGCGGGCCAGCGCGTCCAGCGCGTCGCCCTTGAGGGTGTTGCCGTCACCGGTGTCCAGGCTCGCGTCCTGCAGGGCGACCTTGAGCAGGAAGCCGTCGAACTCGTGGCCGTCCTTGAGGTATTGCTCGTGCTTGCCGACCTTGACCTTGTACAGCGGCGGCTGCGCGATGTAGATGTGGCCGCGCTCCACGAGCTCGGGCATCTGGCGGTAGAAGAAGGTCAGCAGCAGCGTGCGGATGTGGGCGCCGTCCACGTCCGCGTCGGTCATGATGATGATGCGGTGGTAGCGGAGCTTGTCGGGGTTGAAGTCGTCGGTGCCGGCGCCGCGGCCGATGCCGGTGCCCAGGGCCGTGATCAGCGTGATGATTTCGTTGGAGGTCAGCAGCTTTTCATAACGCGCTTTCTCCACGTTCAGGATCTTGCCGCGCAGCGGCAGGATGGCCTGGAACTTCCGGTCGCGGCCCTGCTTGGCGGAGCCACCGGCGGAGTCACCCTCCACGATGTAGATCTCGCACTGGGCAGGGTCTTTCTCCTGGCAGTCGGCCAGCTTGCCGGGCAGGCCCAGGCCGTCGAGCACGCCCTTGCGGCGCGTCATCTCGCGGGCCTTGCGCGCGGCCTCGCGGGCGCGGGCGGCGTCGAGGATCTTGCCGCAGATGGTCTTGGCGTCCAGCGGGTTCTCGAGCAGGTAGTCGGTCAGCAGGCGGCTGACGATGTCTTCCACCGGCGCGCGCACTTCCGAGCTGACGAGCTTGTCCTTG
>NZ_JBKCLH010000034.1:0-2939 GCF_046300915.1 Roseateles sp.
ATGCAGGTGCTGGCCGAGCTGATGCGCTTGCGCCGCGCCGCCTGCGACCCCCGCCTGGTCGCGCCCGAGCTGGGCCTGGTAGGCGCCAAGCTGGGCGAGTTCGAACGCATCGTGCGCGAGCTGGTCGAGGGCTCGCACAAAGCCCTGGTGTTCAGCCAGTTCACCGACTACCTGGCCCTGCTGGCCGAGCGCCTGCAGGCCATGGGCGTGCCATTCCAGTACCTCGACGGCAGCACGCCGGCGGCCGAGCGGACCAAGCGCGTGGCCGCCTTCCAACGCGGCGAAGGCGAGGTCTTCCTGATCAGCCTCAAGGCCGGCGGCTTCGGCCTCAACCTGACCATGGCCGACTATGTGCTGATCGTCGACCCCTGGTGGAACCCGGCCGCCGAGGATCAGGCCACCGGCCGCGCCCACCGCATGGGCCAACAGCGCCCGGTGACCGTCTACCGCCTGGTGACCGCCGGCTCGGTCGAGGAGCGCATCATCGACCTGCACCGCGACAAGCGCGGCCTGGCCGATGGGATTCTGGAAGGACAGGAAGAAGCGACGGTGCTCGACGCCCAGGCGCTGGCGGCGCTGCTGCGCGGCTGAAGAACACCTCGCCGGCCCGCTTCAATCGCTGCGCAGCAGCTTTTCCTCGGCCAGGGCCAGGGCCTCGGGCAAACCCGAGAGCACCAGGGTGTCGCCGCCCTGCAGCAGCATCTGCTCATCAGCCGGCACCACCGCGCCGTTGACGCGCCGCACCGACACCACCGACACGCCGGTGGCATGCAGGGCGAGCAGGCCCAGGGCGGTGTGCATATAGGGGCTGGCCACGGGCAGGGTGACCGAGCGCAGGCGGGCATGCTGGCGCTCTTCGCCGGTGTCATCGTCGGCGCCGTGGAAATATCCGCGCAACAAGCCATAACGCGCATCGCGCGCGTCACGGGTCAGGCGGATCACGCGGCGCATGGGAACGCCGACCAGGGCCAGGGCATGGCTGGCCAGCATCAGCGAGCCCTCGATGGCCTCGGGCACCACCTCGGTGGCACCGGCGGCGCGCAAGCGCTCCAGGTCGCTGTCGTCGATGGTGCGCACCACCACCGGAACCTGCGGCGCGTGGGAGTGCACCAGATGCAGAATCTTGAGCGCCGAGGCCGTGTCCGGGTAACTGACCACCACGGCGCTGGCGCGCGCCAGGCCGGCCGCCATCAGGCTTTGCAGGCGGGCGGCGTCACCGAAGACCACACTCTGGCCGGCCGCAGCCGCCTGGCGCACCCGGTCGGGGTCCAGATCCAGGGCCATATAGGGGATGTGCTCGCCGTCCAGCAGGCGGGCCAGGTTCTGGCCGCTGCGGCCGTAGCCGCAGATGATCACATGGGCTTGCGCCTTGATGGACTTCTTGGCAATGGTGGTCAGCTGCAGGGACTGCATCATCCAGTCGCTGCTGGACAGCTTCATGACGATGCGGTTGCTGTACATGATCAAGAAAGGCGTGGCCAGCATCGACAGCACCATGCTGGCCAGCACCGCGCTGACCCATTGCGGCGCGATCAGCTGGTGCTGGGCGCCCAGGGTGAGCAGCACGAAGCCGAACTCGCCGGCCTGCGCCAGGTAAAGGCCGGTGCGCAAGGCCACGCCGGCCGGCGCCTGGAACAGCCGCGCCAAGCCGGCGATCAACACGAATTTGGCCAGCACCGGCAGGACGCTCAGCGCAATCACCAGCGGCCATTGCTGGGCCAGGGTGCTCCAGTCCAACTTCATGCCGATGGTGATGAAGAACAGACCCAGCAGCACATCGTGGAAGGGCCGGATGTCGGTTTCCACCTGGTGCTTGTATTCGGTTTCGGCGATCAGCATGCCGGCGACAAAAGCGCCCAGGGCCAGGGACAAACCGGCATGCTCGGTCAACCAGGCCAGACCCAGGGTGACCAGCAGCAGATTGAGCATGAAGAGCTCGTCACTCTTGCGCCGCGCCACCAGGGTCAGCCACCAACGCATCACCTTCTGGCCGCCGACCAGCAGGATGGTCAAAAGCACGCCCGCCTTGAGCGTGGCCCAGGCCAAGGACTGGGCCATGGCCTGGCCGTCACTGTTCAGGGCCGGAATCAGCACCAGCAGCGGCACCACAGCCAGATCCTGGAACAGCAGCACGCCCACCACGCGACGGCCATGCTCGCTCTCCAGCTCCAGGCGCTCGCTCATCATCTTGACGACGATGGCGGTGCTGCTCATGGCCATGGACGCACCAAGCACCAGGGCCCCCTGCCAATTCAGCTCCCAGGGCAGGCCCAGCATCTGCAGCCCGGCCTCCAGCAGATGGTGACCGAGGATGGTGGCCACGATGGTGATCAGCACCTGCAAAAGACCCAGGCCAAAAACCAGATTGCGCATGCTGCGCAGCTTGGGCAGGTTGAACTCCAGGCCAATCACGAACATCAGGAAGACCACGCCGAACTCGGCCAGGTAACGGATGCCCACCGTGTCGCCGGCCAGCGCCAGCGCATTGGGGCCGATCAGCACGCCCACAGCCAGATAGCCCAGCATGGGCGGCAAGCGCAGGAAGCGGCATGCGACCACCCCGGCCACGGCGGCAAACAGGTAAATCAGGGCCAGGTCGAGCGAGGTGATCATGGCTCGATGTTAGCGGGCAGGGCGAAGCCCGATCTGTGGAAACAAGCCGCTATGCTCCCCGCTCACCATGGCAACCGCAGCCCGAATTCGCCTCCTGTCCCTGAGCTGGCGCCTGCTCGCCGGGCTGAGCTTGTGCGCGCCGGCCTGGGCCGACCCGGGCTATTACCTGGTCCGCCCCTACGCCACGGCCGGCAAGACCTCGCTGGATCTGCGCTATTGGACCGTGCAGGCACCCGGTGAGCCAGCCGTGCTCTGGCCCGAGCTGGGCCTGCGCCACGGCTTCAGCGAGCGCTGGACCAGCGAGTTCTTGCTCAGCTGGATCGGCC
>NZ_JBKCLH010000035.1:0-12046 GCF_046300915.1 Roseateles sp.
CACAACACGCAGTTCCGGTTGGCCGGTCGCGTGCGCGGCAAGCCGCCGGCGGTGGACAGCAAGCAGCTCACGCAGCCCGGCGCCTACCTGCTGGGCTGCCACATCCATGGCTCCATGCGCGGCCATGTGTACGTGGCCGACACGCCGTGGGCGCGGCTGGCCGGCGAAGATGGCCGGGCCCTGCTGCAAGCGCTGCCCGAGGGCCCGGCGCGCGTGCGCATCTGGCACCCCGACCAGCTCGTCGACGGCGCCGCGACGCCAGTGCAGGTGGCCGCCACGGGCACTGCGGTGACGGTGCAGACGCAGATCACATCGTCCCGCAAGGCGCGCAGTGCGCCGGCGCCGGACCCGCTCTACCCGGGGCTGTGAGCCCGGCGAGACGCCGCCCGGCTCACTCGGTGCGCGGCTCGCGCACGACGGTGACCGTGCGGTCGGACTCGGCGACCACATAGCCCGACACGCTGCCCAGGTAGCGCCGCACCGGCGACGCGCCGCGCGCGCCCATGACGATGTGGTCCACGCCGTTGCGGCGCGCAAAGTCCACCAGCGCCTCGGCCACGTCCGGGGCCTCCAGCACGTGGAAGGTCAGCCGGCCGTCGTCCAGGTTCAGCGCCTTGCTGATGGGGCGCGCCCAGTGCTTGAGCGCGATGAGCTGCTTCACATGCAGGCTCTGGCCGTGCTGGTCGGTGAGTTCGTCGATGCCGATGCGGTTGATCTTCATGACGGCCACGCAGGCCAGCCGCGCGCCGGCCTCGGTCTGCACGATGCGGCGCACCGTCTCGCACAGCTGGGCGCGCAGCTCGGGCGTGCCGCGGTCCAGCTCCACGGCGGCCATCACGATGGGGCTGCGGGCCAGCTGCTGGCCGTGTTGGGCCACCGGCGCGGGCTCGGAGCCCATCGCGAAGAACCAGCGCTTGAGCCGGCGCATGACGCCGCTGGTGTGCAGCTTCTCGGCGCGCGCCGTCAGCACCACGCCGCGGGGCTCGCGCAGGTCCAGCGCCAGTTGGGCCGCGCTCTGGTAGCGGCGCTCGGCGCGCACTTCCAGGCAGCGCAGGATGATCTCCTGCAGCCACGGCGGCAGCTCGGGGCGGATGGCGCGTGGCGGCACCGGCTCCACGTAGAGCCGCCGGCGCAGGCCGCGCACCGAGTCGGGCTGGCCGAAGGGGCGCTCGCCGGTGGCCAGGTGGTAGAGCATCACGCCCAGCGCGAACAGGTCGCTGCGTGGGTCGCTGCGCACGAACTGCACCTGCTCCGGGCTCATGTAGGGGCCGGTGCCCATGGGCAGCGTGAACTCCTCTTCCAGCAGGTCGGGCAGCTGCGCATGGCGGCTGAGGCCGAAGTCCACCAGCACGGCCGTGCCGTCGGGCCGGAACATGATGTTGCTGGGCTTGATGTCCAGGTGCACCACATGCTGGCGGTGCAGCGCGGCCAGTGCCGTGGCCACGCGGGCGCCGATGTCGGCCACTTCCTCGGGCGGCAGCGGTGCGTCGTCCAGCCGCGGGCGCAGCGTCTCGCCGGGAATGCGCTCCATGACGATGAAGGCCTGGCGCGTCCAGTCGCCGCGCGCGATGAAGCGCGGCACGTGCGGGCCGCTGAGTTGCGGCATCAGCATCTGCTCGACCTCGAAGCCGACGATGGTGGCCGGGTCCTCGCCGCCCTTGATGCGCGGCACTTTCATCAGCAGCTCGTGGCCGTCGTCCGTGCCGGCGTCGACGCGGCTCACGCGCCACAGGTTGGCCATGCCGCCTTGGTGCAGGCGCTCTTCGAGCCGGAAGCCGTCCAGCACCTGGCCAGCCTCCAGGGGAGCGGGTGCGGTGGTCGGGGAGGGGAGTGCGGTGCTGCTCATTCGCCCAGGGTCAGCCGGCGAGCCAGGCGTTCAACAAGGATGGTGGGCATGTCGGTGGCGCGCAGGGCGGCGCAGGCCGCCTCCACGTCGTAGCCGACGCGCTGGAAGGTCACGCGGGCATCGGCCAGGTCGCTGGTGGCGGGGTCCAGCAGCGCATAGCAGGCGGCTGGGTTGCCGTCGCGCGGCTGGCCACAGGCGCCCGGCACGACCAGCCACTGCCGGTGGCCGGGCAGCGGCATGGGCACGCCGGCCAGCGGGCGGAAGTCGCCCGCCTTGCCGGTGCCCGACAGGTGATACAGCATGGGCTCGTGCATGTGGCCGCAGGCCTGGATGCGGGCCGGGCTGGCATGCAGGCTCTTCACGGCCTCGGCCCGGCCCTGCACGTACTCCCAGCCGCCGGGTTGGAAGGCGTTGGCGTGCACGAACAGGCAGTGGCCCGGGTCGCCGTGCGCCTGCAGCGGCAGCCGGGCGAGAAAGCGCAGCTGGTCTTCGTTGAGCTGGGCGCGCGTCCAGTCGATGACGGCGCGGGCGTCCGGGTGCATGCCGGGCGTGCTGCCGTGGGCCACCGCCTCGTCGTGGTTGCCCTGGATGGCGATGGCGCCGTCGGCCACCAGGGCCATCACGCGATCGACCACCCAGGCGGGGTCGGCGCCGTAGCCGACGAAGTCGCCCAGCAGCGCGAAATGCGTCGCGCCCTGGGCGCTGGCGTCCGCCAGCACGGCCTCGAAGGCGTGCCGGTTGGCATGGATGTCGGTGATGAAAGCCCAGCGCATAGCCCGACAGCTTGCCATGAAGCGCTGACGTCCAGCTGCCGCGTGGCGCGCAAGCCGCGAAGGCTGGCTCGCCAAGGCTGCAAGGGCGTTGCGGCACGGGCACAAAAAAGCCGGCACGCGGCCGGCGGTTTGCGCGGGGCAGGTGGCGTCAACCGATGCGGCCCAGCAGCAGGTACTCCATGAGGGCTTTCTGCACGTGCATGCGGTTCTCGGCTTCATCCCACACGACGGACTGCGGGCCGTCGATGACGTCGGCCGTGACTTCCTCGCCGCGGTGCGCCGGCAGGCAGTGCATGAAAAGCGCGTCCGGCTTGGCGCGGGACATCATGTCGCGGTCCACGCACCAGTCGGCGAAGGCGGCCTTGCGGGCCTCGTTCTCTGCCTCGTAGCCCATGCTGGTCCAGACGTCGGTGGTGACGAGGTCGGCGCCGATGCAAGCCTCGCGCGGGTCCTTGAAGACCTTGTAGCAGCTTGCATCCTTGATGCCTGCCACGGCCGGGTCGATCTCGTAGCCGCTGGGCGTGCTGACATGCACCGTGAAGCCCAGGATCTCCGCCGCCTGCAGCCAGGTGTTGGCCATGTTGTTGCCGTCGCCCACCCAGGCCACGACGCGGCCCTTCAGGCAGTCCATGTCGATGCTGCCGCGGCGGTCCATGCCACGGGCCTCGATGAAGGTGAACAGGTCGGCCAGGATCTGGCAGGGGTGGTACTCGTTGGTCAGCCCGTTGATGACCGGCACGCGCGAGTGCGCCGCGAAGCGCTCGATCTTGCTCTGCTCGAAGGTGCGGATCATGACGATGTCGACCATGCGGCTGATGACGCGCGCCGAGTCTTCCACCGGCTCGGCGCGGCCCAGCTGGCTGTCGCCGGTCGTCAGGTGCACGACCGAGCCGCCCATCTGGTACATGCCCGCCTCGAAGCTGACGCGCGTGCGCGTGCTGGCCTTCTCGAAGATCATGGCCAGCGTGCGATCCTGCAGCGGCTGGTACTTCTCGTAGTTCTTGAAGCGGCGCTTGATGATGCCCGCGCGGTCGAACAGGTGGGCGTACTCCTCGGCCCGCAGGTCCTTGAACTGGAGGTAGTGGCGCATCAGGCTGTCTCCCGGCTTCATGGCTTGGGTTCGGCCAGGAAGGCCTTGATCAGCGGCACGAGGATCGCGGTGATCTGGTGCGCTTCGTCGTGGGTGAGGATCAGCGGCGGCAGCAGGCGCACGACCCGGTCGGCCGTGACGCTGATGAGCAGACCAGCGTCGAGCGCGCGCGTCAGCAGCACGCCGCAGGGGCGGTCCAGCTCGATGCCCAGCATCAGGCCTTGGCCGCGGATGTCGACGACGCCGGCTTCGCCTGCCAGCCCTTCGGCCAGCCCGTCGCGCAGCGTCGCACCGACTGCCGCGGCGTTGGCCAGCAGGCCGTCCTCTGCCATGACCTTGAGCGTCTCGACGCCGGCACGCATGGCCAGCGGATTGCCGCCAAACGTGGTGCCGTGGTTGCCGGCCTTCAGCACGTCGGCCGCACGCGGGCCGCAGACGACCGCGCCGATGGGCACGCCCGAGCCCAGGCCCTTGGCCAGCGGCATCACATCCGGCTGGATGCCGGCCCACTGGTGGGCGAACCACTTGCCGGTGCGGCCGATGCCGCACTGCACCTCGTCCAGCATCAGCAGCAGGTCATGCGCGTCGCACAAGCGGCGCAGGCCTTGCAGGAACTCGATGCGGGCCGGGTTCACGCCGCCCTCGCCCTGGATGGTTTCCAGGAAGATGGCGGTGACGTTGGGGTGGCTCTTGATCGCGGCTTCGACGGCGGCCAGATCGTTCAGCGGCACACGCACAAAGCCCTGCACCAGCGGGCCGAAGCCGGCGTGCACCTTGGGGTTGGCGGTGGCGGAGAGCGTGGCGATGGAGCGGCCGTGGAAGGCGCCCTCGAACACGATGACCTCGGGGTTGGTGTTGCCGCGGTCCTGGCCAAACTTGCGCGCGATTTTCAGCGCCGCCTCATTGGCCTCCAGGCCGCTGTTGCAGAAGAAGACCTTGCTCAGGCCCGAGAGCTCGCAGAGCTTGGCCGCCAACTGCTCCTGCAAGGGCACGTGGTAGTAGTTGCTGGTGTGGATCAGCTTGGCCACCTGGTCCTGCAGAGCAGGCACCAGACGGGGGTGGGCATGGCCCAGGGTATTGACCGCGATGCCGCCCAGCGCGTCCAGATATCGTCGGCCGTTGACATCCCAGACCCAGCAGCCCTGGCCATGCGACAGCGCGATCGGCAGTCGGCCATAGGTTTGCATCACATGGGCTTCGGTGGGAGCAGCGGGCGCGGTAGCTGGGGCGTTCATCAACTTTCCATTCAAGGGGGAAGGGATGCCCCGGGGGTGGGGCAGGGGAGCCGATTCTAAGGGGCCGACTTGTCGATGAATCGCGCTTGTGTCAAGAACTACCGAAGCTTTGTTCGGACTTCAGTGCCCACTGTGCTGCGGCGCAACACATCCAAGGCACAATAGCGGTCTTGCCGCAGCTGAGCGGCCTGTCATCACCGCTTCATGAGTCTGCCCCCCAAACCGCGCGAAGTCTTCATCCAAGGTCTGACCTTGGAGGGACGGACCTTTAGACCCAGCGACTGGGCCGAGCGTCTGGCGGGTGCCATGTCTTGCTTCCGCCCGGGGGGCGCGCGCAGTGGCCCGGGTGCTCACATCGGCTATTCGCCCTACTGCGTGCCGACGGTCATCAATGGCGTGAAGTGTGTGATCGTCAATGAGGCGCTCAAGGACATCGAGCCGATGGCCTGGGACTTCGTGATGAGCTTTGCGCGCGACAACCGCTTGCAGGTTGTCGAAGCCTGTCTGATACCCGACGAGCCGCCCGCGAAGCCGGCCTCGTCCTCGCAATAAGTGACAGCGCGGCATTGAAGCCTCGGGCCTGAGCTGGTTTAATCGGGTGCAGCAGGGCGTGCCTCGCCCACGCATGACAACCAACTCACACGCAATTCAGGTCGAGCCGGGCCGGCCGACCTCTCGCCTCATGGAGTTCGCTTGAATTCGGTGCCAACTTGGGTGCTGCTGCGCGGACTCACCCGCGAGAGTGGGCATTGGGGTGCATTCCCCCAATTGCTGCGTGAGCAGCTGGCAGTGCAACAGCCTGGCATTCGTGTCATGACGCTGGATCTGCCGGGCAATGGCTCGCTATATCGTCAAACCAGCCCGAGTCGGGTTCCCGATCTTGTGCAGGCATGTCGTGACGAGTTGCGGCGCCGTGGGTGTCACGGGCCGGTTTATCTCCTGGCCATGTCCTTGGGTGGCATGGTGGCTTGCGAATGGGCGTTGAGTTATCCGCAGGAGGTGGCTGGAGCGGTCCTGATCAATACCAGCATGCGGCCTGCGCTCACCCTGCGCAGCCGTGTGCGCCCGCTGAGCTATTGGAAATTGTTGGCTGGTGGCTTGCTCAGTTTGAGTGGGCGCTGGCGCGAAGCCAGGGTTCTGGCGGCCACATCTCGCATGGTCGACAGGCCCCGTGAGGTGCTGGATGCCTGGGTCGACTTGCAGCGCCGGCATCCGGTGGCGTGGCGCAATGGCTTCAGGCAGTTGCTGGCCGCGCTGAGATACCAAGCGAGCCGCGGGCGTCCGCAGGCACCTATGCTCTTGCTCTGCAGTCAGGTTGACGACTTGGTGGATTGGCGCTGCTCGCAGGCGCTCAGCCGTGCCTGGGGGGCGCCTTTGCGCATGCACACCCAGGCGGGTCATGATCTGGCGCTGGATGATCCCCCTTGGGTCGCTCGGGCGGTGGGGGACTGGTTGCGGGCGCAGCAGATGCACGCCATGGTGATTGGTGGCGCGACTTCGCGTACCGCGGAGCTGCAGGTGCAGCAGGGCTGAGCGTCAAATCCTCGACGCTTGGTGCCGTGCCTCTGGCGTCCGTTTGCTTGGTGTTCCAATGACAAAAGCCCGCCGAGGCGGGCTTTTGCTTTGCACCAAGTCTGGTTGTTTCAGGCGGCCAGCGCCTTGATCTTGGCGGACAGGCGGCTCTTGTGGCGAGCAGCCTTGTTCTTGTGGAAGATGCCCTTGTCGGCCACGGAGTCAATCACGGCCTGGGCGGTCTTGAACAGTTCGGCAGCCTTGGTCTTGTCGCCAGCGACCACGGCCTTTTGCACGTTCTTGACGACCGTGCGGAATTTGGAGCGCAGTGCCGTGTTGGCGGCGTTCAGCTTGACGTCCTGGCGTGCGCGCTTGCGGCCCGATGCCAGACGGACGGTTTTCTTCTTGGCTTTGGAAGAGCTTGCCATTTTGTGTATTTACCCAGATGGTGCAAAGACGGCGAGTGTAGCACTTTTGGTGCTCGAATTGCAATGCTGCCGGACAACAGGCTCCATAATGCGGCCGCTTCGGTCCTCCAAACCCTGATCCTGCATGAATCTTCTGCGCGCCGCATCCACAGTTTCCGTGCTGACCCTGGCGTCGCGTGTGACCGGTTTGATCCGGGAGCAGATGGTGGCGGCAATGTTCGGTGCCTCGACCTTGACCGATGCCTTCCAGGTGGCGTTTCGCATCCCCAATATGTTGCGGCGCCTGTTTGCGGAAGGGGCATTCTCACAGGCTTTCGTGCCCCTGCTGGCGCGCACCCGCGCGGCCGAGGGTGAGGAGGCCACCCATGATCTGATCAATGCCGTGGCCACGGTGCTGCTCTGGGCTTTGATCCTGACTTGCGTGTTGGGGGTGCTTGGCGCGCCCCTGCTGGTCTGGATGCTGGGGGCTGGTTTGCCGGAGTCGGGGCGCGACGCTGCCATTGTGATGACGCGCTGGATGTTCCCCTACATCGGTTGCATGTCCTTGGTGGCCTTGTCGGCCGGCATTCTGAATACCTGGAAGCGATTTGCCGTGCCGGCGCTCACGCCGGTGCTGCTCAATCTGTCGGTGATTGCCTGTGGATTCTGGCTCTCGCCCTGGTTGCGTGAGCAGGGGGTGCAGCCCATCTATGCCCTGGCCATGGGTGTGATGCTGGGTGGCGTTTTGCAGCTTGTGGTCCAGATTCCGGCCTTGCGCGCCATCGGCGCCATGCCGCGCCTGAGTTTGGGGCTGGGCGCGCTGCGCCGGGCCTGGGCCAGTCAGGGTGTAAAGCAGGTGCTGTCCGCCATGGGCCCGGCCTTGCTGGGTGTTGGGGTGGCGCAGCTTTCTCTGGTCATCAACACCCAGATCGCCATCTTTGTGGCTGAGGGAGCGGCGTCCTGGCTGACCTTCGCGGACCGTTTGATGGAGTTCCCGACGGCGCTGCTGGGCGTGGCCTTGGGGGCGGTGCTGACGCCTCAGCTGTCCGCGGCTCAGGCGCGGGGTGATGCGCAGGAATACACAGCCATGCTCGACTGGGGCTTGCGCATGGTGCTGCTGCTGGCGCTGCCCTGCGCCGTGGCGCTTTTGTTGTTTGCCCAGCCCATGGTGGCGGTGCTCTACCACCGCGGTGCCTTCACGGCGCAGGATGTGGCCCAGACCAGCTGGGCCGTGATGGGCTACGGCGTCGGCCTGATGGGCTTGGTGGGCATCAAGGTGCTGGCGCCGGGGTTTTTTGCGCGCCAGGATATGCGCACGCCGGTGCGCATTGCCGTGATGGTGCTTGTGCTGACCCAGCTGCTGAATGCATTGCTGGTTCCCTGGCTGGGGGTGTCCGGCCTGGCCCTGGCTATCGGTCTTGGGGCACTGGTCAATGCGGCCTGGCTGCTGCGTGGCTTGCGCCGGCTGGGCAGCTACAAGCCTGCGCCGGGCTGGTTGGGTTTCACGCTGCGAGTGGTGCTGGCCAGTGCTGCCATGGGCGGGCTGCAGTGGTGGTTGGCGGGCTATTTTGATTGGGTCGCCCTGGGGCGCACGGAACTCTTGCGTGCCCTGCTGATGGCGGCCAGTCTGGCAGCCTCGGCGCTGGTGTATTTCGCGGTGCTGGCCATTTGCGGGCTGAAGCTGCGCCAGTTCGTGCGCCGGGCCTAGACTCGCGCGCATGAGTGATTCGCCCTATCTCAAGCCGGCCTCGACGCTGAGTTACTTCGCGGCCTTGGTGGCTGAGGACGAGAGCCTGCACTTGCTGGAGGCGGCTGCGGCGATTGCCCAGGATCGCTATCCCGACTTTGATGTTCAGGCGGTGCTGGCGGAGGTGGATGAGCTGGCCCGGCGTCTGCACCAGCGCCTGCCGGCCGATGCGGCCCCTGCACACCGGCTGCGCCTGCTGAATCACTTCTTCAGCAAGGAACTGGGCTTTGCCGGCAATCTGAACAACTATTACGAGGTGGACAACAGCTATGTCCACCGGGTGTTGCGAACGCGGCGAGGCATCCCGGTCAGCTTGGCCGTCATCTATCTGGAGCTGGCGGCCCAGATCGGCCTGCAGGCCTGCGGGGTGTCATTTCCCGGGCACTTCCTGATCAAGCTGCAGCTGCCCCAGGGTGATTTGGTGCTGGATCCCTTGCGTTGCGAGCCCCTGTCGCGAGAGGCGCTCGAGGAGGCGCTGCAGCCCTTCCGGGCGGACTGGACCGCGCCACAGCCGCTGGAGCGCTTTCTCAGGCCTGCGACGTCGCGGCAGATCTTGGCTCGCATGCTGCGAAACCTCAAGGAGATCCACCGCAGCGAGGGCGACGCGTCGGCATGGTTGGCCGTGCAGCAGCGTCTGGTGCTCTTGCTGCCAGGCGAGGCCGCGGAATGGCGTGATCGCGGCCTGGCCCTGGAGGCGGTGGGGCATTGGCAGGGAGCGGTCGAGGACTTGGGCCGCTATCTGAAACTCTGCCCCGATGCGAGCGATGCGCCGGAAATCGCGCGGCGCTTGCAGGTGCTGGTGGCGCGTGGAGCGCCACCCTTGCACTGATGCGGGGCAGGGCGCCGCTTAGAATCCGGGCCGGTTGCGGTGCTGCCATCTGGGTGTGCCGCGGGACGAAGGTTGATCCTCTTTGAAGCAGATTCCGCTCTCGCTGGGCCCCGAGCCCGTGTACAGCTTTGACAATCTCATGCCCGGCGCCAATGCCGCGGCGCTGGCGCATCTGCAGGCGCTCACCCCGGGGGCGCCGCCGGTGTTCCTTTGGGGTGGGGCTGGCAGCGGCAAGACCCATGTGCTGCGCGCCCTGGCCGGCGCCTGGCAGGCGGCCGGTGCCCAGGTGGGCTGGTATGGCGCGGACACGGCCTTGCCCTGGGAGCTGCCGGCCCAGCCCAGCCTCTTGCTGCTGGATGATTGCCAGGACTATGACGCCGGCCAGCAGCACGCGGCCTTCCAGCTCTTTGTCGAGGCGGCCACTCATGGCCTGGCCGTGGTGGCCACCGGCACCGCACCACCGGTGGACCTGGAACTGCGCGAGGACCTGCGCACCCGCTTGGGCTGGGGGCCGACCTTTGCCCTGCAGCCGCTGTCCGAGCAGGAGGTGCGCGCCGCCCTGCGCCGCGAGGCTGACCGGCGTGGCATCGCCCTCTCGGACGAGGTGATGGACTATCTGCTCACCCGTTTTGCGCGCAATCTCAAGCACCTGATGGGCCTGCTGGACCGTCTGGACGAGTTTGCCTTGGCCACCAAGCGGGCCGTTACCGTGCCCCTGCTACGTCAGATGTTGGCCGACCAGGCCGAGCAATAAGAAAAAGCATGAACCTCACCCTTTTTGATCTGGACGGGACCCTGATCCCGCACGATTCGGACCACGCCTTCGGCGGCTTCATGGTTGATATCGGCTGGGCCGATGGCGAGGAGTGGCGTCGGCGCAACGACGAGTTCTTTGCCGAGTACCAGGCCGGCGTCCTGAATCTGGATCGCTATATCGACTTCGCCAGCTCGGTCTGGCGCCAGCGCCCCCTGGTCGAGGCTCTGGCTGCGCGCGAGCGCTTCATGGCCGAGGTCATGGCGCCTATGCTGCTGCCCCAGGCCCGCGCCCTGGTGAAAGAGCACCAGGACGCCGGTGATCTGGTGGCCTTGGTCACGGCCACCAATGAGTTCGTCACCGAGCCCATCGCCGCCGCCTTCGGCATCGAGACCCTGATCGCGGTGAATCTGGAGCGTGATGCCCAGGGCCGCTACACCGGCCGCGTGGATGGCGTGCCTTCCTTCCAGGCGGGCAAGATCACGCGGGTGGAAGCCTGGCTGGCCGGCTTGGGGCGACAATGGGCGGACTTCGAGCGCATCCACTTCTACAGCGACTCGATCAATGATCTGCCGCTGCTGGAGCGGGTCAGCCACCCGGTGGCGACCAACCCCACGCCGGCCCTGGCCAAGATCGCGAGCGAGCGCGGTTGGCCCCAACTGACTCTGTTCCCATGATCAAGAAATTCATTGACAAGCTGCTGGGCAAGCCCGCTGGCAAGAACGCGCCCCTGGGCAAGCGGGTGGAGGTGCAGGTGGCCGAGCACCGCATCGACCCCAATCTGCTGGACGACCGGGCGGTCAAGGTGGTCCAGACCCTGGCAGACGCGGGCTTTGAAGCCTATATCGTGGGTGGCGCGGTGCGCGATCTGCTGCTGGGCATGCGGCCCAAGGATTTCGACGTGGCCACCAATGCCACGCCCGAGCAGGTCAAGAGTCTGTTCCGCCGCGCCTTCATCATTGGCCGGCGCTTTCGCATCGTGCACGTGGTCTATGGTCGCGGGCGCGAGCATGAGGTGATCGAAGTCTCCACCTTCCGCGCCCTGCTGGGCAGCGAGAGTGCCGAGCAGGTCAGCGGCAACGAGAAGACCTCCAAGGCCGAGCTGGCCGGCAAGAGCCATGTGGTGGATGCCGAAGGCCGGGTGCTGCGCGACAACGTCTGGGGCCCCCAGATCGAGGATGCGGCGCGCCGCGACTTCACGGTCAACGCCATGTACTACGACCCCCAGCGCCAGCTGGTGGTGGACTATCACGGCGGCCTGGGCGATGCGCGCAAAAAGGTGCTGCGCATCATCGGCGATGCCGAAACCCGCTACCGCGAGGACCCGGTGCGCATCATCCGCGCCGTGCGCTTCGCCGCCAAGCTGGGTTTCGAGCTGGAGCCCAAGACCCGCAAGCCCATCCAGTCCATGGCCGAGCTGCTGGCCAATGTGCCGGCCTCGCGTCTGTTCGACGAGATGATCAAGCTGCTGCAGACCGGCCATTCCCTGGCCAGCCTGGCCCAGCTCAAGAAGCTGGGGCTGGCGCGCGGCATCTTCCCCATCCTGGATGCCATGCTCACGCCCGAAGGCGATCTGCACGAAGGCCAGCGGGGTCAGTTCGTGCGTCTGGCCTTCGAGGACACCGACCGCCGCGTGGCCGAGGGCCGCGGCGTCTCGCCCAGCTTCATGCTGGCCTGCATGCTCTGGCACGAGGTCTCGGAGCGCTGGGCGCGCCTGCGCGAGGCCGGCGAGGCGCCGGTGCCGGCGCTTAGCCAGGCCATCGATGCGGTGTTCGATGCCCGTATCGGCGACATCTCGGGCCGTGGCAAGCTGGCCACCGATATGCGCGAGATCTGGATGATGCAGCCGCGCT
>NZ_JBKCLH010000036.1:0-18776 GCF_046300915.1 Roseateles sp.
GGGCGGCCCCCGCCCGCCTGGGCCGGGGCGGCCCGGCCGGGCCGGGTGGGCCAGGGCTGGCGGGCCAGCGCCAGGGGCAGGCGCATGGCATCGGCCTGGCAGCCGAAGCGCAGGTCGGCGGGCTCGCTGGCCTGCAGATAGACCAGATGCTGGGCCAGATCGCGCGGGGCGGTGCGGTTGAAGCTGTAGCGCCAGGGCAGGCGCTGACCGCCCAACCAGTCGGCCAGGCCGGTCACGGCGCTCATATGCAGGTCAATCACGAAGCCCCGCAGGCCCGGCGGCAGGCCGCAGGCCTCGCTCCAGACCAGGATCAGCTCCTGCTCGTCCAGCAGCAGGCGTGGCGTGAGCAGGGGGCACAGCCTCGCGGCATGCCGGCACAGCAGCTGCAGGGCCGTGAGCAGATCGGGCGCCTCCTGCAGGGCCTGGCTGGGCAGGCCGTAATGGCCCGGCAGCCAGTGGCGGCCGATCACGAAGGCGGTGTCGGGCCCCCCCTCGGTGCGCAGGGCTTCCAACAGGGCCAGCAACTGCCGCGGGCTGATCAGGCCGCTGCCGCCGGGAGGCTGCAGCGGGCTCAGGTCGCGACTGCGGGCGAACTCGGCCAGCAGCACGGCCTGGTCGGTCCAGGCCAGGCAGGGGCTGTCGAGCTCATAGCGCGCGGCGGCCGGCCCGCCGGGCGCGGCCGGCGGCGGATAGAGCGTGGGCAGTTCAAGCGCCATGCAGCTCACTCGCCAGCTGCTGCAGGCGTTGCTCGGGCGCCAGGCTGTCATCGGGCGCCAGGTCCAGACCGACCAGGCATGGCGTGAGCGCGGGGCCCTGGGACCAGTCCTGCAGGGCGCGGCGCAGGGCCTCGGCCCGGGCGCGTGCCGCGCCGCCCTGCTGCCCCGGCAGCAGCAGCACGAAGCGGTCGCCCGCATAGCGGCACAGCAGTTCCCCCGGTGCCAGATGCAGGGCCAGCAGGCTGCCGGCATTGCGCAGCAGCTGGTCGGCCGCGGCCAGGCCTTGTGGGCGGGCCACGGCGGCTTCGAAGCCGGGCCAGCCCAGCATGCAGAGATGGCCGCCGCGACCAGCCTGACGCTCCAGGCTGATCTGCGTGGCCATATAGGCGGCGTCACCCAGCTGGGTCAGGGTGTCGATGCGGCGATGGTCGCGGAACAGGCGCTCGCGCGCGCCCAGCTGCCGGTTCAGGGCCAGCTGCTCCTGCCGCCACAGATGCAGGCCCCAGGTCAGCAGGGCCATGCCCAGGGGTGTGAGCAGGGACTCCAGCCAGTTGTCCCAGACCATGGCCTTGGGCAGCACCCAGAACTCGTCCAGCAGGTCCACATAGCCGCCCAGCAGCATGCCGGCCATGCCCAGGCACAGGCGGTCGGTCACCGGACCCGCAGGCCTTGCGGCGCGCAGATAGGCCAGCCACACGGCCACCATCAGGCTCATGCCGCCCTCGCCCAGCACATCCATCCAGCGCCACTGGGCCAGCGGCCGGGGCGTGCCCAGCAGGGCATAGGGCAGGAGCAGCAAGGCCGCCAGCAGCAGCAGGCCATGGCCGAAATGGCGCAGGCCCAGCACCGGGGCGAGCAGGGGCAGGGGCGCACGGGCGGGCATCAGACCGGCGCGCAGCAGCTTGAACAGGGACATGGGCGCCATGCTAGGCGGGCTGTGTGACAGGGCTGTCACACAGCCTGGGCAAGATGCCGGGGGAGTCCCAAAAGCTCAGCCTGGACCCGTGGCTGCGCCGCTGTGCCCGGGCAAGGCGCGCTGTCACGCAAGTGCCATGGCGGCCGACCAGCATGCGCAGCCATTCCTCGACTGCCCGGCGTCAGCGCCCTCACACCCTCATGTCTGCCTCTTCCCTTGCCCATCCCGTCCGGCTCAGCCTGCTCAGCCTCAGCCTGGCCTTGGCCTGGTCCGCCCAAGCCCAGACCGCTAGCCCCGAAAAGCTGGACACGGTGCGTGTGACCGGCCAGGGCGCCAATCTGCGTGGTGCGCTGGACAAGCAGCGTGCGGCCCTGGGTGTGATGAGCGTGGTGCATGCCGATGCCATCGGTGCCCTGCCCGACAACAATGCTGCCGAGGCTCTGGCCCGCCTGCCGGGCGTTTCGGTCGAGCGCGACCAGGGTGAGGGCCGCTTCATCCGCGTGCGCGGCATGGGCCCCGACTACAACGCCGTCACCATCAACGGCGCCACCGTGCCGGCCTCCGAGGCCGACCGCCGCGCCCCGGGCCTGGACGTGGTGCCCGCCGGCCTGATCCGCTCCCTGGTGGTGGCCAAGACCCTGACGCCGGCCGACGACGCCAACTCCATCGGCGGCAGCGTGGCGGTGAACACGCTCTCGGCCTTTGACCTCCCGGGCAAGCTGTTCAGCGTCGACCTCGGCGCCAATCACGACGCCAATGCCGGCACGACCCGGCCCCGTGGCTCGCTGACCTTTGCCGACCGCTTTCTGGGCAACACCCTGGGCCTGGCGCTGGCGCTCTCGGCCGACCAGCGTCGCTTCGCCAGTGACAACGTCGAGACCGGCGGCGCCTGGGACGGCAGCAAGCTGGAGGAGTTCGAGCTGCGCCGCTACGAGATCCTGCGCGAGCGTCTGGGCGCCGCGATCAACCTCGACTACAAGCCGGCTCAAGGCCAGCACTTCTACCTGCGCGGATTTGCCAGCCGCTTTGACGACAGCGAGACCCGCCAGTCGCAGGCGGTCGAGTTCGACGACGCGCAGGCCAGCGGCGCCCTGGGCAAGGCCAGCGTGTTGCGCGGCCTGAAGTCGCGCGAGGAGAACAATCGCAGCAACTCCCTGGTGCTGGGCAGCCATCTTGCTTTCAGCGACTGGCAGCTCAATGCCGAGGCCGGCCAGGGCCGCGCCAGCGAAAGCAAGCCCGATGCGCTGGCCTCCTCGGCCTTCAAGAGCAGCTTCAGCGGCGTGGGCTTCAGCGGCACGCAGCGCCCGCAACTGCTCGGCCCCGCCGGTCTGGCGGGCAGCAGCGGCTATGCGCTGGACAAGTTCAAGCTGGAGAGCTCCAAGGCCACGGACCGCGTGCAGCATGCCAAGCTGGACCTGCAGCGCGAGTTCGAGCTGGCCGGTGGTGCCGAGCTGGAGTTCAAGGCCGGCCTCAAGGCCACGCGCCGCGACAAGCGCAATGAGCAGGAGACCCTGGCCTACAGCGCCAAGAACCTGACGAAGGCCGGCCTCGCCAAGAGCGCCCTGGCCATGGACCAGTTCCTGGCCGGCGGCGCGGTGGACTATGCCTGGGGCAGCTTTGGCCCGGCCTTGAATGCCGACGCGCTGCGCCGCCTGGTGTCGGGTCTTGACCCCGCCAAGTTCCGCGATGCGGTGGACTCGGCCAGCAACGACTTCGCGATGAGCGAGGACGTGGACGCCGGCTATGCCCAGCTGCGCTGGGAGCAGGGGGGCACCCAGCTGCTGGGCGGCCTGCGCCATGAGCGCATCAGCTTCAGGGCCGATGGCTTTGCTGCCGTCGACGACAAGATCAGCCCCAACCAGGCTGCCACCCGCAGCAGCCACTGGCTGCCTGCCCTGCTGCTGCGCCAGGATCTGATGAGCAAGAACACGCAGCTGCGCGCCGCGCTGACGAACTCGGTGCTGCGCCCGAGCTTCGGCCAGCTCTCGCCCGGCCGCGTGGTGGACGGTGACGAGGCCGAGCTGGGCAACCCCCTGCTCAAGCCCCTGCGCTCGCGCAATCTGGATCTGGGCATCGAGCATGCGCTGGGCCAGGGCGGCCGTGATGGCGCGATCTCGGCCTATGTGTTCCAGAAGAACATCAAGGACTTCGTGTTCCAGACCGATCTGGCCGGCAGCAAGGGCTGGGAGGCCTTCAAGGCCGTGCACAGCTATGCCAACGGCGACAAGGCCACGGTGCGCGGCCTGGAGCTGGCCTACAGCCAGCTGCTGCGCCAGCTGCCCGCGCCCCTCAACGGTCTGATCGTGGGCGCCAATGCCACCTTCGTCGACTCCACGGCCCGCATCGGCGGCTTCGATGGCGGTCAGTGGAAGTCGCGCGAGATTTCGCTGCCCAGCCAGTCGGACCGCACGCTCAATCTCAGCCTGGGTTGGGAGGGCCATGGCCTGAGCACCCGCCTGGCGCTCAACCACAAATCGCCCTATCTGCTGGAAGTGGGCGATGTGTTTGACGCCGCCCGCGATCTGAAGGTGGACAGCCAGAAGCAGGTGGACTTCTCGCTGCGCTACCAGCTCAATCCGCGCGTGGAGCTGAGCTTCGAGGCCCTGAACCTAGCCAATGCCAAGTACTACGTCTACCAGGCCGACAAGGCCCGCAACGCGCAGTACGAGCAGTATGGTCGCAGCATCAAGATCGGCGTGAAGGCGGCGGTGTTCTGATGAGCAGCATGATGAGAACCTCCCTGGCCGCCGCGGCGGCCGCCCTGACGCTGCTCATGGGCAGCGCCCAGGCCCAGGCCCAGAGCCTGAGCCTGGGCAAGCAGGGCCTGGAGCTGCGAGCGGCCGATGGCCGCCTGAGCGATCAGCTCAAGCTGCGCGTCAAGCGCTGGGACCAGCGCAGCGATGCCCAAGGCCGGACACTGGCCTTGGTGCAAGACGCCGACAGCGGCCGCCTGCTGCTGCTGCGCGCCGAGCCCGATGGCAGCCAGCTGCAGCAGCTGGCGCGCTGGTCGGGCCCCGGCTTTGCCACCGAGCAGCTCTGCCTGCACCGCGATGCGCAAGGCCTGTTGCAGCTCTTCCTGCTGGGAGACGACGGCCTGTCGGAGCAATGGCTGCTGGACGAGAGCGGCCGCAGCGCGCCGCGCCAGCTGCGCCGCCTGGCCACGCCGCATGCGCCCCTGGGCTGCCGGGTGCGCGATGCCGAGGCCGCGCTTTACATCGCCGAGCCCGGCGTGGGTCTGTGGCGCTATGCGGCCGATGCCGAGCGCGAGGGCCGCGCCCTGCTGCTGGCGGATACCCAGTCGGATGACAAGGCCCTGCTGCAGCGCCTGGACGCCTGGCTGGCGGTGAACCCGGTCGCGGCTGCCCCGCAGCCCGCCCCGGCCATCGTGCTGCCCAGCGCGCAGACCGAGCCGGTGCGCGCCCAGGGCGATGCAGCCGACGACCCGGCCATCTGGGTGCATCCGCTGCGGGGCGAGCGCAGCCTGATCCTGGGCACGGACAAGAAGCTGGGTCTGGCCGTCTACGACCTGCAGGGTCGCGAGCGCCAGTTCCTGCCGGTGGGCCGCATCAACAATGTGGACCTGCGCCAGGGCCTGCGCTACGGCGCGCAGTCGCTCGATCTGGCCGTGGCCACCCAGCGCGATGAACATGCCCTGGTGCTGTTCGGCATCTCGCGCCAGGACGGGCGCGTGCGCGAGCTGGCGCGCCTGCCCACCGGCCTGGACGATATCTACGGTCTGTGCGTGGGCCGCAATGCCGAGGGCGGGCTGGATGCCTTTCCCAACGACAAGGACGGCCGCGTGCGGCCGTTCCGCCTGAAGCGTGATGCCGTCCAGAAGGGCGGCTGGAGCGCCACCCTGGTGCGCGAGTTCCGCCTGCCCAGCCAGCCCGAGGGCTGCGTGGTGGACGAGGCGCGGCAGCAGCTCTTTGTGGGCGAGGAAAAGCGCGGCGTCTGGCGCCTGGCGCTCGATGCGGCCGAGGCCCAGCCCCAGCTGGTGATCCCGGTCGGCCCGGCCCTGCACGCGGATGTGGAGGGCCTGGCCATCCATGAATCGCCCAAGGGCCGCTTCCTGGTGGTGTCGTCCCAGGGCAATGACAGCTATGCGGTTTATGACGCCGATGCGCCGCACGCGCTGCGCGGGGCTTTCCGCATCGGCATCAATGCCGCGCTTGGCATCGACGGCGCGTCGGAGACCGATGGCCTGGACGTGACATCGGCCAATCTGGGCGGCCCCTACGGCGAAGGCCTGCTGGTGGTGCAGGACGGCCGCAAGCGCCTGCCCCAGGGCACGCAGAACTTCAAGCTGGTGCCCTGGCGCGAGGTGGCGGGCAAGCTGGGGCTGTGAGCGTCTGAGGGGCGCCTGGCGCGCCCTCAGTCCGGGTTCTGCGGCAGCCCGTCGGCAATCTCGTAGTAGTCGCCCTTGTGCGCCACGAAGATGTGGCGCTCCAGGGCGAGGTGGGTGTCGCCGTCCAGCGCGCCCAGCGCCACCGAGGTCCAGTCCCTGTGTATCGGTTCCCAGAACAGCCAGCAGCCGCACTTCGCGCAGAAGCCGCGGCGCACCTTGTCGGACGCCTGGTACCAGCTGAGGTGCTCGGCCCCGGACAGCTGCAGCGCCGACTTGGGCAGATTGGCCGAGGCGAAGAAATGGCCCGACTGCTTGCGGCACAGCCTGCAGTGGCAAGCCGTGGCTTCGGTAGGCCTCTGCGTCAGCGTGAAGCGCACGGCGCCGCAGTTGCAGGCGCCGTGCAGAGCGGGTGGGAGGCTGCGTGGATTCATGGGCGGACTGTCCGACTCCGGGTAGACGTATCGTAGGCCGCCGTATGGACTCAGGGAAGCTGCGCTTCAGTGGCAGCGCGCTTCGTCAGACCACCAGGCTCTGCGCCGCCAGGTACTGCTGCCGATAGGTCTCGAAGTCCACCGTGTCGGCCGCCTCGATGCGGCGTTGCGCGGCGATGGATTCGGCATCACGAACAGCACGGCGGCGCCTCGGACCACTGGCGCCACAGCGCGTAGCGATAGGTCTTGCAACGAGAGAGGCCGGCGCCGGACTGCACGGACGGATGAATCGGGTGCGGACCAAAACCGTTACGGAGCAGCCGCTCCACTCAGGTGGGACCGGCCGCCGCTTGCTGGTGCCGCTGCTCGGCATAGGCCTTGAGCGACCGCATGGTTCGCGGCAGGCCCTGGCTGACCTGCCTGGCGACGCCGGGTCCGAACAGAAACGCCAGCGGGCCGCTGAACCAGACACGGTGGGCCACTTCGGAGCCCCCTGCAATGGCGCGCACCCGGTGCTCGAAATGCATGCGGAACAGCGGGATATGGCCCTCGACGGTGAACGAGCGTCCCGGCGTGCGTTCGGTGATCACCATCGGCACCCCCATGCCCTTGCTGGGCACGATGCGCCCCTTGCTGCCGAGCGCGAAGGGGCCCTCGATCGATGCCTGCTTGGTGTCGGGGTCCCAGACATGCCAGCGATCGACCTCGCTCCAGATGCTGTCGATGACGTCCGGGGGCACGGCGATCTGTATGCGTTCTTCGATTGGCATGGTTTTTTCCTCGAGGGGACCATAGCACGGCGCTTGCACAAGCCGGCCTGGGCAGCCCGGCAGATACCGATAGGACCCGGGCCCGACCGCTCGTTTAGCATCCACGCCATATCGGATGCTGGAGATGCCCGTGAGTCCACTTCAACTGCGCGAAGACGAGATCGGACGAAAGCTCGACGAAGCCCAACTCTCCGGCGAGTTGAGCAGCGCGCCTAGCTATGGCAAGCCCATGCTCAGCGATGCGGGCTGGGAACAGACGCCGGAGGAGTTCAGGATGGGCTTCAAGATCCTGAAGAACGCCGGCGTGCTGCCGCCCGAGGTGGAGTTGTTCCATCAGCGCGCTCAGCTGCGCGCAGCGCTTGAAGCGGCCAGCACCGAGCCGGATCGGCTGGCCATCCAGAAGACACTCAGCGAGCTGGAGCAGCGGATTTCCCTGCGGCTGGAAGCCTTGCGCGCCAGCGGTTCCCTGTAGGGCGGCCATAGGCCGCCGTATGGACTCAGGGAAGCTGCGCTTCAGTGGCAGCGCGCGTGATCAGGCCAGGGCCCCCGCCACTTGGGTGTAGTGCAGCACCGTCGGGAAGGGGTCGTAGAAGTGATGCAGCAGCGCGCGCCACTGCTGGTACTGCGGCGACTTGCGGAAGCCGACTTCGTGGTCCTCTACCGAGGCCCAGCGAACCAGCAGCATGTAGTGGTCCGCACGCTCCAGGCACTTCTGGAGCTCGTGGCCCAGGTAGCCCGGCATAGCCGCAATGATCTGCTGCGCTTGCAGGAACGCCACCTCAAACTCAGCCCCTTGGCCGGGCTTGATCTGCAGCTGTGCGATTTCAAGAATCACGGATGCTGGCTCCCTGGCTTGTCGTCCGGCTTCAGACCACCAGGCTCTGCTGCGCCAGGTACTGCTGCCGATAGGTCTCGAAGTCCACCGTGTCGGCCGCCTCGATGCGGCGTTGCGCGGCGATGGATTCGGCCGTCATGCGGACATAGCGATCGTTCTGCGCCTCGCTCCAGGGCAGGGCCAGCAGGCGCTGGCGGGTTTGCTCGGACTGGGCACGGATGAAGGCGACGTGCGAGTCGCCAAAGTCCTGCTTCATCGCGGCCAGCACACGGGCCGAGGGTGTCAAGGCGGCATCGGCCAGGCGTGCCCGCGCCATGGCCAGGGCTTCGGCATGCTCGGTTCCGCCCTGCAGGGTGTCGAGCTGGGCCGCCAGCGGCGCGCATTGCTCGACGATCTCGGCGCCCCATTCGCGCAGATCCACCTCGGCGCCGCCGCGCTGCAGTCGCAGGCCCGGCTCGCGGCCGCGGGCGGCCGTGCGGTGCTGGTTGGCACCCAAAGCGGCGATTTCCTCGGGCGTGTCCGGCGCGCTGGCCTGTGTCAGGCAGTGCAGCAGGAACACATCGAGGAAGCGCATGGTCTGCGCATTGATGCCCAGAGGCTCGAAGGGATCGAGGTCCATGCAGCGCACCTCGACGTATTCGACGCCGCGCTCGCGCAGGGCATGCAGCGGGCGCTCGCCCTGGCGGATCACACGCTTGGGGCGGATGGTTCCGTAGAACTCGTTCTCGATCTGCAGCAGCGTGGGGCTGAGCTGGTTGTAGTCGCCGCCGGGGTTGCGCACGCCAATGGCCTCGTAGGCCGGGTAGGGGCGCGTCAGCGCCTCCTGCAGCGAGGCGGCGTAGCGCTCCAGGCAGTTGTAGCTGACCGCCAGCGAGGACTGGGCATCGCTCTGGTAGCCCAGCCGGCCCATGCGCAGCGAGGTGCCGTAGGGCATGTGGAAGGTATGGCTGCCCAGGGCCTGCAACTCGTGCTGGCGGCCGGCCACGAAGGTGGAGCACAGCGCCGGTGAGGCACCGAAGAGGTAGAGCAGCAGGAAGCTGTGGCGGCGGAAATTGCGGATCAGGCCGAAATACTGTTCGGTGCTGACCTCGGGCAGGCTCCAGTTGTAGTGGATGCCCGAGATGGTCTGCATGCGCCGCCCATAGCGCTGGCCCAGACCCATGCGGTAGATGCTCTTGGAGCGGCCCACATTGCTGCTGCCATAGCGGCCCAGGGGGATGGTCTCGTCGGTGGGCAGGCCGCAGGGCATGGAGCTGACCCACAGGCGCTCCTCGCCCTCGGTCTGCAGCACCTGGTAGACGGCCTGGTGGATCTCCTGCAGCTCGGCCAGGCAGGCGTTGGCGCTGGCATGCACGCCGGTGATCAGCTCCAGCTGGCTTTCGCTGAAGTCGGTGGTGATCTTGTCGTGCGTCAGCGCCGATCCCAGCTGCAGCGGATGTGGCGTCAGCGCCAGCATGCCATTGGGCAGGGCGCGCAGGCTTTCCTTCTCGATGCCTCGACGTATGCCTTGTAGTTGTGTGATGGCCGGTGCCTGCGGCGCTTGCTTGGATGCTTCGCTCATGCGGCTGTCCTTGTCGTTTTAGACCGTGGAAGTTACCAGATGCGGATGAAGGGTGCAGCCATCGGGCCTTTTTCCGGCGGTTCAGCGCCCCGGCCTCTCCGGCCCTGGCTACACTGGCCTGAGACTCTTGACGGCAACAGCCGCGGCCACTTCCATGGATGAGTTCTGGCGTCTGGTCTTGCATCCAGCCCTGCGCATCTGGCGGCGCGACGGTGGCCTGCTGGCCGAAGCCAATGGCGCGGCAAAACAGTGGGCGGCGCAGCAGGGCCTGGACGAGGCCGCCCAGGCGCGCGCCTGGCAGGCATTGGCGCCCGAGGTGCTGGCCGTCACCGATGCCCGCAGCCATCGCTGGCGCATGCAGGGCGTGGCCCTGGACTTCGAGGCCCAGGTGCTGCCCGCGGATGAGGGCGCCCTGCTGCTGTGGCTGGCGCCGGCCGCCCCCGCGGGCGTCTTGCATGCCTTGGCGGTCGGCGGGGTGGGTGTGTGGCGGCGGGCACCCGGGCAGCGCACCCTGTGGAGCGATGCCATGTACCACCTGCGCGGCCTGCAGCCCGAGGATGCGCGTTCCCCGGATGAGCTGGCCCTGCAGTGTCTGCATCCCGAGGATCGCGAACAGTGGCAGCGTATCGCCCGCGACTATGTGGAGGGCACGGGCTTTCGCGAGGCGCATGAGTGGGAGTTCCGCGTGCTCTGGCCGGATGGCTCGCTGCACTGGCTGGTCAGCCGCGGGCGCACGGTCTTCGATGCCCAGGGGCGACCCGCCTACATGACGGGCATCAATATGGACGTGACCGAGCGGCGCCGTGCCCAGGCCCTGGCGCTTGAAAACGAGCGCCTGGCCCAGCTCAAGCGCACCCAGTCCGAGTTCCTGGCCCGGGTCAGCCATGAGCTGCGCACGCCCATGAATGCGGTGCTGGGCTTTGCCCAGCTGATGCATTACGACCGCAGCGAGTTCCTCAGTGAGCGCCAGCGGGAGCGCCTGGCACATATCGAGGGGGCCGGCCGCCATCTGCTGGCCCTGATCGACGATGTGCTGGATCTGGCCAGCCTGGAGGCCGACCGCCAGCAGCTGCGCGACGAGCCCGTGGTGCTGGACGCGCTGGCCCGCGAGGCCCTGGGTTGGGTGGCCGATCAGGCCCGGGCCGCCGGCATCAGCCTGCGGCTGGCGCGACCGCGTTTGGGCGGCCGGGTGCGTGCCGACCGCCGCCGCCTCGGTCAGGTGCTGCTGAATCTGCTGACCAATGCCATCAAGTACAACCGCCCCCAGGGTTGGGTGGAGGTGGATGTGCGTGGCAGCGAGCCCGGCTGGGCCGAGGCGGCCTCGGCCCAGTGGGCCCTGTGCGTGCGCGACAGCGGGCGTGGGCTCAGCCCCGAGGCCCGGCAACGCCTGTTCGAGCCCTTCAACCGCCTGGGCGCCGAGCTGGAGGGCATTGCGGGCACGGGCATCGGGCTCAGCATTGCGCGCCAGCTCGCCGAGCGCATGGGCGGACGCATCGAAGTGGAGAGCGAGCCGGGCCGCGGCAGCGAGTTCAGAGTCTGGCTGCCCGCTGATCAAGAAGACACTCAGCCGGCGCCGCTGGACGAGCTGCCCACCCTGATCCGGGAAGCAGCGCCTGCATCGGGGTGTCGGCGCAAGCTGCTCTACATCGAGGACACGCCGGCCAATCTGCTGTTGGTGCGTCAGCTGATGGCGCTGCGCCCGCAGTTCGAGTTCAGCAGCGCCGACTGCGGCCGCGCCGGCCTGGCCCAGGCCCTGCAGCAGCGCCCCGATGTGATCCTGCTGGACATGCAGCTGCCCGATCTGCATGGCAGCCAGGTGCTGCGCGCCCTGCGTTCGACGCCGGAACTGGCGCACTGCAAGGTGATCGCGCTCTCGGCCAATGCCCAGGAGCGCGATATCCAGGCCGCCCTGGCCCTGGGCTTTGACGACTACTGGACCAAGCCGCTGGAGATGGGGCGCTTTCTGCGCGGGCTGGACGCCTTGCTGGCGTCGGCGCCCTAGCTAGCGCGGCGCCGCATCCTCCATGCCCTGGTGATGGCTCAGGAAGAGCCGGCCGCGGAACCAGTGCTCCCAGTGGCCGGCGCGCAGCCGGTCCAGTACCGGGCCCTTGACCTCGCTGAGGTCCAGGCGGATCTCGCGCCGCGCCAGGGTGTCGTGCAGTTCGCGCAGGGCCTCCAGGCCGCTGAAGTCGATGGCGTTCACCGGCGTCATCTGCAGCACCACGCGCCGGGTCTCGGGGCGGGGCGCGAGGTAGGCGTCCACCACATCGGTCAGGCTGCGGGCATTGGTGAAGAGCAGGCTCTCGTCGATGCGCAGGCCCAGCACACCGGGCAGGCACTCGACCTCGTAACGGTCGATATTGCGGTAATGCTCGGTGCCGGGCACGCGGCCCAGCAGGGCCACATGGGGTCGCGCGGTGCGCTGCAGCAGCAGGGCGATGGAACCCAGCACGCCCAGGCCCAGGGCGGCGGTGACGCTCCAGCACAGCACCATCAGACTCACCGCCACCATCAGCAGGGCCTCGGGCCGCGCATAGCGCCAGGCATCGCGGTAGGGCCCCAGCTTCAGCCCCGAGAGCACGGCCACCAGGATGGTGGCGCCCAGCACCGCCTTGGGCAGCAGGGCCAGCGGACCGGCCAGGGCCAGCATGGCGCCACCCATGGCGAAGGCGATGAAGACGCCGGTCATGCGGGTGCGGCTGCCTGCGTCGAACATCAGCACGCTGCGCGAGAAGCTGGCGGCCACCGGCATGCCACCGCTGAGCGCCGCGGCCATATTGGCACCGGCCAGGCCGCGCAGCTCGGCACGGGCGTCAATGCGCACATTGGCACGCCGGCCCAGGGACTCGGCCACCACCAGGCTGGAGACATAGCCCACCAGGGCCACCAGCAGGGCACCCGGCAGCATGGCCAGCCAGAGCTGGGCATCCAGGCGTGGCAGCGATAGGCCCAGATGCAGGGGCGGCAGGGTGCCGACCAGGGGCACGCCGTGGCTCAGCGCATCGCTGGCCGCGGCCCGGGCCATGGCGCCCAGCAGCACGGCCAGCGGGGCCAGGCGCGCCCACATGCCGCGCAGCCAGCGCCTGGCGGCCACCAGCAGCAGCAGGGCCGCCAGACCGTAGGCGGCGGCCAGGGGCTGGAAGGCAAAGCCGCTGGCGGCAGCGCTTTCCAGCAGGGCCGGCAGCTCGAAGCCCTTGGCCGGGCTGCCCAGCAGCACCGGCAGCTGGCTGGCCGCGATGGCGAGGGTGGCGCCGGTCTCGAAGCCATGCAGCACCGGCACGCTGAGCAGGGCCGCCAGCGCATCCAGGCGCAGGGCGGCGGCCAGGGCCAGGATGATGCCCACCTCGGCCGCCAGCACCAGGGCCGCCTCGCTGGGGCTCACGCCCGGCGGGGCCTGGGCCAGGGTCTGGGCAATCATCAGGGCCAGCACCGCCACCGGACCCAGGCCCAGATGCGGGCTGGAGCCCAGGGCCGCATAAGCCATCAGGGGCAGCAGGCTGGCATACAGGCCCACCTGGGGCGGCAGGCCGGCGAGCATGGCGTAGGCAATGCTCTGCGGGATCAGCAGCACGCTGACGACCAGGGCCGCCAGCAGGTCCTCACGCAAGTAGCGCTGGCTGTAGAGACGCCAGCCACCCTGGGGGGCCGGATCTTGCGTCATGCTCAAGTCTGTACCTCGGTGGCGGGACGAAGGCGTCGAGTATGCCTGCTCAGGGTCCCGGGATGTGCTGCAGGCGCACACGCTGCGACTGGCAGGCGGCGTCAAAGTCGGCCTCGATCTCGCCGAGCACCGTGGCGTCTCTGGCGTCCACGGCGGCAATGCCCACGGCCTGGTTGCGGCCCTGGGCCTTGGCGGTGTAGAGCACCATGTCCGCCCAGTTCACGGCCTGCTCCCAGTGCTGGCGCAGCTTGGCCGGCGGCAGCGGGAAATGCGCGAAGCCGATGGAGACGGTCACGCGCAGCGGACCCTCGTCGGTGGCCACGGGCTGGCTGCCCACGCTCTGCAGCACGCGCTCGGCCAGGCGCGCCAGATCGGCGGGCTCCACATTGGGGGTGAAGACCAGAAACTCCTCGCCGCCCCAGCGCACCACCAGATCCTGTTCCCGCACCGAGCTGCGTATGCGCTGGGCGACTTCGCGGATCACCGCATCGCCGGCGGCATGGCCATGCTGATCGTTCACATGCTTGAAGTGGTCGATATCGATCATCAGCAGCCCGCCGGCGAAGAGCTGTTCGGACTGCTGCTGCATCACGGCCAGGAAGTGCCGGCGGTTGGCCAGATCGGTCAGCGGGTCGCGCTCGCTCTGGGCGCGCAGCTGCTGCTGATTGGCCTTGAGCTGGCGATTAGCCGCGCGCACGCGCTGCAGCATCACCACCACCAGCACCAGGGACAGGCTCAGCAGCACGGCCAGTGCCAGCCCCACACGTTGGGCCAGGGCATGGTTGGACAGCTGCTGGTCCTTGAGGCTGCGCTCTCGCGTCAGCAGTTCCAGATCGCGCTGCTTGCGCTCGCTGTCGTACTTGAGCTGCAACTGCTGCAGCTGGGCCTCGCGCTGGCTGGCATGGATCTGGGCCGACAGCTCTCGCTCGGCATGGAAGACCGTGATGGCCTCGCGAGGCTGGCCGCTGCTGGCCCATGCGTGGCCGACCTCGCGCAGCTCCACCACGCGGCGCGCCGGGTCCGGCAGCTCGCGCGCCAGCTGCTCGGCGCGGGCCAGCTCGCGGCGCGCGGCGTCGAACTGACGCTGCAGCAGCAGGGCCACGGCCAGGTTGTGGCGCAGGGTGCGTTCCAGTCGCAGATCCCTGAAGGCCAGCACCACGGGCAAGGCCAGGCGTGCCTCGCGCATGGCCTGGGCCGGCCGGTCGCTGTGCATGTGCAGATCGGCCAGATTGACGCGAATCAGGGCCGCGGTGCGTGGTGCGTCGGCCCGCTGCGCCATGGCCAGCGCGTCCTCGTAGGTGCTCAGCACGCTATGTTCGTCGCCTCGCTTGGAGGCCACGATGGCTTCGGCCAGCTTGACCCTGGTCAGGGTGATGGGCTGGTCTTGTGCCTGCTCCTGCGCGGCGGCCAGCCAGCGCCTGGCGGCATCTGGCTGCTCCTGGTCCTGGCTCAGCACGGCCAGGCTGTAGAGGCTGACGGCGCTGAGATGCCGGTCCGTGCCGGCCTGGGCCAGGGCCAGCATGCGCTTCAATGTGGCCTCGGCCTGGGCCAGGCGGCCTTGCGTGCTTTGCTCGCGCTCCAGGATGCGCAGGGCGGACCAGGCGGCACGAAAATCGCACTGCCCCTGCGCGATGGCCTGTTCCAGCGCCTGCGCGGGGCAGTGCATATCGAGCTGCCGCAGACTTTCGCGGGCATGGTCGGCAGCCTCGGCCCCGCGGCCCAGGCGATCGGCGATCAGGGCGCGCATCAGCAGGCCCAGTTCCTGTCCCTGCGGTGCCAGCTCCAGGGCGTTGGCGATGGCCTCGGCCTCCTGGGTGCGCCCGCGTTGCAGCAGGATCTGGCCCTCGGCCAGCCGGAGTCGCAAGCGGGCAAGGGGTTCGCCGGACGATTGGGCCTGGCGCAGCGCGCCCAGGGCCTGCATGGCGGCCTCGGGCTGGTCGTAGGCTCGCGCCACCAGGCGGCCGAGCTCACGGTCCAGCTCGCGGGCCAGGGGGACGGGGCGGCGCTCATCGGCCTGAGCCAGTAGCGGGCCGCACAGTGCCAGCAGCAGGGCGCGCATGGCGGCTTGCAGGAGGCGCTTCATGGCGCAGCCTCCAGGGCGGGGCCATTGATGGCGACCAGGCCGACCCGACCCTGCTGCCAGGCCTGCTCCAGCTGCCGGGCCAGGCTGTCCAGCTCCTGTTCGTTGCGGGCATCGGCGTGCTCCACGCCATAGGCTTTGTTGCGGCCATGGGCCTTGGCCATGTACATGACCGTGTCCACCAGATCGATGGCGCGCTCCCAGCCCAGGACCAGACCATGGGGTGCCATGGGGAAGCTGGCAAAACCGATGGAGGCACTGATGGGCACGGCCACCGCCCCATGCTGCACGGGCAGGGCCAGCAGCCTGAGCAGGCGCTGGGCCAGGGTGCTGGCGTTCTCGGCCGCGCGCGAGGGCACGATGATCAGGAATTCCTCGCCGCCCCAGCGCACCACCAGATCGTCCTCGCGCAGCGCGCTGCGCAGGCGTCGGGCCACCTCGATCAGCACGCTGTCGCCGGCGGCATGACCCCACTGGTCATTGATGCGCTTGAAGTGGTCGATGTCGATGAGGTAGACGGTGCCCGACAGACCGCCGGCATCCGCGAGCTGCTTGATGGCCGCCTGGAAGTGGCGGCGGTTGGACAGGCCGGTGAGGGGGTCGCGCTCGCTTTGCAGCTTGAGGCTTTCGTTGCTGCTGGCCAGGGCCGCATTGGTGCGCCGGATGCGCCGGTAGCTCAGGCCCAGCAGGGCGGCCGAGAGCAGCACGCAGCCGGCCAGCGTGGCCCAGAGCTTGAGCTCGAGGTCCTGGGCACGGATGCGCTCGGCCTTGAGGCTGTTGTCGCGGTTGAGCAGCTCGATCTCCTTGGCGCGCCGCTCGGCCTCGTAGCTGGTCTGGGTTTCGAGCACCGTCTTGCGCGTGTCTTCGCGCAGCACCTGGTCAATCAGGCGGCGGTAGGCGTGATGGGCCTCGATGGCGCCGCCCCAATCGCCGGCCTTCTCCAGGTACTGACCCAGCTCGCGCCAGCCCTCGGCCGCATAGCTCAGGGCGCCCTGCTGTTCGTCCAGGGTGATGGCCTGGCGCACATCGCGTGCGCCCTCGGCCACGCGCTTGAGACCGATCTTGGCCAGGCCCATATTGTGCAAAGCCAGCACCTCGATGCTCAGGGCCTGTTCCCGCCGGGCCAGGGGCAAGGCCTGGCTGGCCAGTTCCAGGGCGCGCTCGTAGTCGCCGCGGCGCAGATGATGGTCGCTGTAATTGGCCAGTGACAGCGCCAGGGCGCCGTCGGCACCGGCCTCACGGGCGTACTGCAGTGCCTGCTCCCAGGCCCGCTGGGTGTGGGTGGGGTCGGCGTCCTGGGCATAGGCGATACCGCGCATCGTGAAGATGCTGTGCATCAGCAGCGGTGCCGGATCCTCCTTGGCAGCGGCCAGGGCCTCGGCGCTGGCGCGCTGGGCCTGCTCATGCTGCTGGGCGCGGGTATAGGCATAGGACAGCTCGTTCAGTGCCACGGCACGGCGCCAGGGCTGGCCCATGGTGTCGGCCTGCTTGACGGCTTCCAGCGCCATGCTCAGGGCCTCATCCAGCATGCCGCTGTCGGACTTGATGGAAGCCCAGACCAGACGTGCCCGCCAAAGAATCTGGGGGCTGAGTTGCTGCTGCTGCTGGGTCTTCAGCGCCTGCATGGCCAGGGCGGTGACCGCCTCGCGCAGATCGCCGCGCACCTGATGGTCCAGCGCCCGCATGGTGGCAATCGCCAGTTCGGCGGAGGGCTGCGCCGCGGGCAGGGGCCAGTGATTGAGGTCCCGCTGCACGGCCTCTAGGGTCGGGCGATCACGGTTGTAGGCGGCCATCTGGCCGCGCAGGGCCAGAAGCTCCAGCCGCTCGGCACTGGCGGGCTGTGTGCGGGCCTGCAATTCCTGCAGACGCTGCTCGCTCTCCCGCGCCCGTGCCCGGCCCTCGCGCTCGATGCGGCCGAACTCCTGCCAGAGCGCCTGTTGTGCTTCGCTCTGCGTCGCGAAGGCGGGGGGCGGCGTGCCGGTGTCGCGCTGGCAGGCGCTCAGCCCCAGGCCGGCGGCCAGCAGCAGGATCGCGACATGGCTGCGCCTGGCCCGGGGCTGGCTGAGGCTCGGTCGATTCATCGCGCTCGGCGGCTGGTTCCTTGCATTTTTCTGGCTGCAGTGTAGAAGCACAGGCGCCCGCTGAGGCCTGGGGCGCGCCCTAGAAACGGGCGCGTGGGCATATTTGCACGCTCGGGCGCCGCGCCCCGGGCTCACCAGGGAATGGGCTGCCCCCGGTGGTCGATGAAGCGGGCGCCGGCGGCGGGCTCCAGCCGGCCCAGGGCGTCCAGCAGACCGGCCACCGACGCTTCGACATCGGTCAGGGCATGGCCGGCATTGAAGGGCGCCGAGAGCGGCGAGGCCACGGTGCCGGGCTGCAAGGCGGCAAAGACGGCCAAAGGCCGGCTGCGTTGAGCCTCGATGGCGGCGGTCTGCAGCAGCATATTGCCAGCCGCCTTGGCCGCACGGTAGCCGTACCAGCCACCCAGCCGGTTGTCGGCAATGCTGCCCACCCGGGCCGAGAGCACGGCCAGGATGCTGGCTTGGTCGCGCGGCGCCAGCAGGGGAATGAAATGCTTGAGCAGCAGGGCCCGGCCTATGGCGTTGATCTGGAAGCTGCGGGCCAGGCCTTCGGCGCTGAGCTCGGCCAGCCGTTTCTCGGGACCGCGCCCGTCTATGGTCAGCGCGCCCGTGGCATCGATGATCAGGTGGTAAGGGCCGTGCGAAGCGACCGCTTCGGCAGCGCTGCGCAGACTCTCCTCCTGCTCCAGGATCAGGGCGGGCTGCCCGCTGCGCGAGAGGCCCTGCACCGTGGCACAGCGGGCATCGGCCCGCAGGGCTCGTACAAAGGCGCTGCCCAGCGTGCCGCTGGCGCCCAGCACCAGGGCGCGATAGGACGGAGGCAGTCGCGCCAGCATCATGCCCTCCGGATGTAGCGGCTCTGGTAGTTGACGGCCCGCGAGGGCGTCCAGCGTGCCCGGTGCAGCAGCGGCACATAGCGCAGGCCACGGCTCTCCGCCAGCTGCAGGCCGCTGGCGGCGGCCAGGGCATCCAGCTCGGCGGGCTTGACGAACTGCTGCCAGCGGTGCGTGCCGCGTGGCAGCAGGCGCAGCACATATTCCGCGCCGACGATGGCCAGCAGCCAGCTCATCGGCGTGCGGTTGATGGTGGAGGCCACCAGGGTGCCGCCCGGGCGCAGCCGGGCCGCGGCCTGGGCAAAGAAGCCGGGCAGGTTCTGCACATGCTCCACCACCTCGAGCACCAGCACCACATCGAAGTCTTCCTCGGGGCGCAGCTGTTCGACCAGCTCGCCGGCCCGGTACTCGATGTTCAGCCCCTGTGCGGCCGCGTGGGCCCGGGCGACCTCGATATTGCGGGGCGCGGCATCGACGCCGAGTACCTGGGCGCCGGCACGCGCCAGGGCCTCGCTGGCCAGGCCGGCGCCGCAGCCCAGGTCCAGCA
>NZ_JBKCLH010000037.1:0-13138 GCF_046300915.1 Roseateles sp.
CTACGCCCCCTATGTGTACGACGCCGTGAACGTGATGGTGGCCGCCATGGTCAAGGCCGGCTCCGCTGAGCCGGCCAAGTACCTGCCGGTGCTGGCCAAGACCGAGGGCTACAAGGGTGTGACGGGCACCATCGCCTTCGACAACAAGGGCGACATCAAGAACGGCGCCCTGACCCTGTTCACCTACAAGGGTGGTGCTCGTCAGCAGATTGCTGTCGTCCGCTAACGGTTCGCGCTGAACCTTGCCCGACCACAGGTCGGGCAGTTCTTGCTCAACGCCCACTTCGGTGGGCGTTTTTCATGGGCGTCTTTTCTGGGTTTTCTAGAGCAGGGAGCGAAGTGCCGGTGCCCTGCGTCTCAACGGCACCACAGGGATGACTGCAGCGCTTTTGCTCGCGCGAACGCAAATCGCAGCCCGCTGTGCAAAACGCACGAGCGTTGGCTCATCCTCATCTTCCAATGCTCACCATTTCGGCTCTACTGCGGGGCTTGAGCCCATTCCACAACCGATGGTGAACGCGGCTGAATTGTCCGGCATGCCCTTTGAATTAGGGGGTGGACAAGGCTGTGCAGGGCGTCACGGACTGGTGCTCACGGAGGCATTTGCACCCTTTAAACGGGGGGCTTTCAAGACCAGGGCACGAGGGCATGATGCAGCCGCACAGCGGGTTTCCATCACTGCGTGGCCTTCAGCGGGTCTGCCGATGTGGGGACGATTCCATATGTCAGCACGAGAGAAGCTGTCAGGCTGGAACCAGTAGTCGATCGGTGTGGGGCGGAGGGGAATCCTGCCCGGATGCGGAAATGCAACGGGTAATGCGACTGGGGAAGAGCATGGTTCGGATATTCAATCACTATTTGCACAGGCGCACACTGCAGCAGATCTTCTTTGACGTCGGTCTGATCATCCTGGCCTTGTTGGGCGTCGTGATCAGTCAGGGCGAACAGGCGGGGCAGATCATTCCCTTTGCTGCGTCGCACGGTCTGTCGCTGGCTGGTTGCATGTTTGTGATCAATTCGGCCACGGGCTTTTATCAGCATGTGCACAACCGTTCTCTGACCGAGTCCTGCGCGCGCGGACTCTTGGCCTTGTTGATTGCCCTGCCGCTGGCCTATGGCATCTTCAGCCTCCTGCCGGCGGATAGCGGCTATCGCGAATTGCTGACCTTCGCAGCCATGGGTGCCGTGGCTGCCGTGCTGGCACACCGCGTCTATGCGGCGCATTCCAGCATCCAGGCCCAGGCCAAGACCAAGGTGCTGATCTTCGGCTCCGGCGAGGCCGCGAAAACCGTTGGCTCGACCCTGAAGGCGGCCGATCCGCATGTGCACATCCTGGGCTACTTTGCCGGGCCCAATGAAACTCAGCCAGAGGTTGCTCGCGCGGAGTTGATTGAACCCCAGGGCAGCCTGACTGAAACTGCGCTCAAGCTGGGTGTGGACGAGATCGTCGTGGCGCTGTCGGAGCGTCGTGGCGGCAGCATGCCCTTGCGCCAGCTCCTGGACTGCAAGCTGTATGGCATCAAGGTCGTGGACATTGCCACCCACTTCGAGAAGACATTGGCTCAGATCAAGATCAGCCATGTCAATGCGGGCTGGCTGGTTTTTGGCGACGGTTTCAACCAGGGCGTAGTTCGCACCGCGGTCAAGCGTGTCTCGGACGTTCTGTTCTCGTCGCTGATCCTGTTGCTCACCTTGCCTATCATGCTGCTGACCGCGGTGGCCGTGAAGCTGGAGTCGCGCGGCCCCGTGTTTTATCGCCAGGAGCGCGTTGGATTGAATGGCCGCCAATTCAAGGTCATCAAGTTCCGCAGCATGGGCACCGATGCCGAGAAGGATGGCAAGCCGCGTTGGGCCAGCAAGAATGATGACCGCGTGACCCGCGTGGGGCGTTTCATCCGTCGTGTTCGCATCGACGAACTGCCGCAACTCTTCAACGTGCTCAAGGGCGAGATGAGTCTGGTTGGCCCGCGTCCTGAGCGACAGTTCTTTGTTGATGAGCTGGTCACCAAAATTCCCTATTACGCTGTGCGCCACAGCGTGAAGCCGGGCGTGACCGGATGGGCCCAGGTGCGCTACGAGTACGGCTCGACGGTCGAGGATTCGATCGAGAAACTGCAGTACGACCTCTACTACGTCAAGAACCACACGCTGTTCCTGGATCTGTTGATCCTGCTTGAAACCGTGGCAGTGGTGCTGACCGGTAAGGGTGCCCGCTGAGCCGGGGCGCTTCTCAGCCGGGCCCGTCCATGGCCTGCCTAGGCCTGCTTTTCGAGCGTTTTGGGAAGCGCATGCCTGAAACTCTCATGGAGCATCGGCTCTGATGGAGGGGGCGCTGGATCTCTCTGCACTGTTCTTCAGCCTTGCGGGGCTGGCTTATGGCGCGGCGCTTCTGTTTCATCTGACCCGATTGCCCAAGCGGCGCCAGGCAGCGACCGGGCTTGACTGGATTTTTGGGCTGGCCCTGGGTTTCAGTGCGGCTTGGGCGGCGCTGGGAGCATGGGTTGCGCGCGATGGTGCGGAGTTGGCTCCAGCGCTCCTGCCGGCCCTGCTGGACGGCTTGCGTTATGGCTTCTGGTTCGTCTTTCTGATCTCGCTGATGCGAGCTTCGGGTGGGGCGGCTTGGTCGCAGGCCTTGCGCTGGTTGTCGGGCAGTGCGGCCGTGCTGTGTGTGGCGACCCTGATCTCGGTCTTGCTGCGTGAGTATGGTGCTGAGCCTTATTCCAGCTGGGATCGTCCCCTTGCCTATCTGGGGCTGGGTCAGGCACTGATGGGCCTCGTCCTGCTGGAGCAGTTGCTGCGGAGCAGCCAGGGGGATTCCCGCTGGGGCGTCAAGCCGGTGGGTTTGGCCCTGTGTGCCGTCTTCGTTTTCGATCTGTATGCCTACTCGCAGGCAGCCTTGTTCCAGCAGATCGATGGCGATGTCTTCAAGGTTCGACCCTTGGTGCACACCTTGGCCGTACCTCTTTTGTTCATGGCGATGCTCAGGCACGGGGACTGGCTGTCCAAGCTGCATGTATCGCGTGTGGCGGCATTTCATTCCGCGACTTTGCTCATCGCGGGCGCTTATTTGATGCTGATCTCGGCGGTGGGCTACTACGTCCGCTACACCGGCGGTGGCTGGGGCCGGGCCATGCAGATTGCCGTGATCTTCGTCGCGCTGGTGGGCTTTGCCACGGTGGCCATGTCGGGCGCCATGCGGGCCAAGCTGCGCGTCTACATCAACAAGCACTTCTTCAGCTACCGCTATGACTACCGCGAGGAGTGGCTGCGTTTCACGGCCATGCTCTCGTCGCAGAGCTCTCCTCAGGCGCTTGGGGTGTCGGTCATCCGTGGTATCGCCAATCTGGTCGAGAGTCCCAGTGGGGGGATGTGGCTGCGTCAGGGCGGCGATGGTGAATATCGGCAGGTGGCCGTCTGGAATCGGCCTGTCCAGACCGAGGTTGAGACCGCTGATTCCTCGCTGCTGCGCTTTCTTCGCGAGCGTGCCTGGATTGTTGATCTGGATGAGTACCGCCAAGCGCCCCAGCGCTACGAGGGGCTGAGCTTGCCGAACTGGGCATTGGCAGACAGCACATGTTGGCTGCTGGTGCCCTTGCTGGTGGGGACGGAGCTCACGGGCTTTGTGCAGCTGGGGCATCCGCGCACGCGCATGGATTTGGACTGGGAGGTGAGGGACTTGCTCCGTACCGCCAGCAGCCAGGCCTCCAGTTATCTGGCCCAGATGCAGGCCACCGAGGCATTGCTCGATGCACGTAAATTCGAGGCCTTCAATCGCATGTCTGCCTTTGTGGTCCACGACCTCAAGAACATCGTGACCCAGCTCTCGCTGATGATGAAGAACGCGAAACGTCTGCGCGACAACCCCGAATTCCAGGAAGACATGCTGGCAACCGTGGAGAACTCGCTGGAAAAAATGCGTCAGCTGATGCTGCAGCTGCGCGAGGGAGAGGCGCCGCATGGGGGCGGCTCGGGCGTTGAGCTCCAGCCCATCGTCGAGCGCTTGGCCGCAGGCGCCCTCCGCAAGGGACGTGAGTTGCGCCTGGAAGTGCGCGCCGGTGCCAGCACCCGCGGACATGAGCAGCGGGTGGAGCGGGTGATCGGCCACGTCGTGCAGAACGCTTTTGACGCAACGCCGGAGGATGGTGAGGTTCGGCTGGTTCTGGACGTCGAGGGCAGCAACGCGCGCATCGAGGTGAGCGACACGGGCTGCGGCATGTCCGAGGACTTCATACGGACTCGCCTGTTCCGTCCCTTCCAGACGACCAAGACCAGCGGCATGGGGATTGGCGCGTATGAGAGTTTCCAGTACCTGCAGGAACTGGGCGGCAAGATTGCCGTGGACAGCCAAGTCGGGCGCGGCACACGCGTCACGATATCGCTGCCTCTTTTGCGCGCGTCAAAGCAGTCGGATCTGGGTATGCTCAGCGCCAAATGACAACACCGCGAACCCAACCTTTGTTGATCGTCGAGGACGATCTCGCGCTGCAAAAGCAGATCAAGTGGTCACTGGACGGCTTTGAGTCCGTGCTGGCCGACGATGCCACCTCGGCCGTGTTGCAGTTCCGCAGGCACGCACCGGCTGTCGTCACCATGGATCTGGGTTTGCCGCCCGACCAGGACTCCGTGACCGAGGGTTTCAAACTGCTGGAAAAGCTGCTCGAACTGGACCCCGGCGTGAAGGTCATCGTGCTGACGGGCCAGAACGATCAGTCCAATGCCCTGCGGGCGATACGCATGGGGGCCTACGACTTCCTGGCCAAGCCGGTGGATCCTGACGTACTCGCTCTGACGGTCGAACGCGCCTTCAGGCTCTATGAGTTGCAGCAGGAGAATCGACGCCTGCAGGCCATGAGTCACCCGGATGTGCTGGGGGGGCTGGTGACGCGGGATGAGCGCATGCTCAAGATCTGCCGCACGATCGAGAAAGTGGCACCGAGCAATGCGACGGTGCTGCTGCTGGGCGAGAGTGGTACCGGCAAGGAGGTGCTGGCTCAGGGGCTCCATGATGCTTCCCGGCGCAAGGGCCGCTTCGTGGCCATCAACTGCGCGGCGATTCCTGAGAGCCTCTTGGAGAGCGAGCTCTTCGGCTACGAGAAGGGCGCTTTCACCGGGGCCAGCAAGACCACCGTCGGCAAGATCGAGACAGCCCATGGTGGCACCTTGATGCTGGACGAGATCGGTGATCTGCCTCAACCCCTGCAGGCCAAGCTGCTGCGCTTTCTACAGGAGCGCACCATAGAGCGTGTGGGGGGGCGGCAGGAAATACCCATCGATGTGCGTGTGGTCGGCGCGACGCACCAGGACCTCAAGCAGCTGATCGCGCAAGGTCGTTTCCGTGAGGATCTCTATTACCGCTTGGCAGAGATCGTGGTGGAGATTCCGCCGCTGCGCGAGCGTCAGGGTGACCCGGTGTTGCTGGCGCATGCCTTTCTCAAACGCTACGCCACCGAGCAGCGTCGCCCGCAACTCAGCCTGAGTGAAGAGGCCATCCGATTGATCGAAGCTCACGCCTGGCCCGGCAATGTGCGTGAACTGCAGAACCTGATCAAACGCGCCGCCATCATGGCCGATGGCGATCGCCTGGCCGCTGAGGACTTGGGTCTGCATGCGGCGGCGGCTGCACAGGAGGGCGATGAGGCCATCCTGGACTTGCGTACGGTGCGTGAGCGTGCAGAGCGACACGCCGTGCTGCTGGCCCTGGCGCGCGTGGATGGCAATATCGTCAGAGCCGCCGAGATGCTGGGCGTGAGCCGTCCCACCCTTTATGACCTGATCAACCGACTGCAGATCAAGACCAGCAGTCAGGGAGCACATTGAACGTGAACCGCAAGAAGCTATGGCGCCAGCCGCTGGCCTGGGGGCTGGGTGCAGCCGTTTTGCTGGCAGGCTGCGGCGGCAAGTCCGCTGACGAGATGCTGGCCGACGCCAAGTCGCATATCGAGAAGCAGGACAGCAAATCGGCAGTGATCGAGCTCAAGAATGCCCTGCAGAAGCAGCCTTCGCTGGCCGAGGCTCGCCTGCTGCTGGGCAAGCTCATGGTCCAGTCCGGCGAACATGTGGCGGGTGCCCTGGAGTTGGAGAAGGCCAAGGAGCTGGGTGCCAAGGATGAGCAAGTGCTGCCGCTGCTGGCCGAGGCACTGCTCGGGCAGCGCGAGTATGAAAAGCTGATTTCCCGCCTGGCCAGCACGCGCCTGAGCGATCCCTCGGCCCAGGCATCCTTGCAGGTCAGCTTGGGCACGGCCTATGCCGCCACAGGCAAGCTGGAGCCGGCGGCCTCCGCGGCCAAGACGGCGTTGGAGCTTCGCCCCGGCATGGCCGAGGCCCTGCTCTTGCAGGCGCGCCTTGCGGTGCAGGCTCGGGATCCGGCCGCCGCCTTGAAGCTGGTCGAGCAGGCCCTTGCGGCGTCGCCCAAGCTCGCCGACGCCTGGCGACTCAAGGCCGATCTGCAGATGCTGGATCCGCAGACTCGCGATGCCGCTTGGGCCGCCTATCAGCAGGCCCTGAAGCTCAAGCCCGGCGATCTGGGTGTGCGCGGCATCCTGATTACGACCCTGGTAGAGCGCAAGGACCTGCCGGCTGCAAAGGCCGAGTTGGAACGCCTGTGGGAAGCGGCACCACGCCACCCGTTGACGGCCTTCTATACGGGCCTGCTGGCCTTGGAGCAGGGTGAGCTTGAGCGAGCCCACGAGCATGCGGAGCAAGCCTTGCGTGCCATGCCCGAGGATGCGCGCGCCCTGTATCTCGCAGGGGTTGTGGAGTTCAGGCGAGGCCGGCTGGAACTGGCCGCCACGCATCTGCAGCAGTCGCTCAAGCATGCGCCTGGCCAGCGTGGGCCCCGGTTGATGCTGGCCCAGGTCCATCTTCGCAGCGGGGAGTTCAGCAAGGTCCAGACCGTGCTTCAGCCGCTGCTGGATGCCGAGGAAGCGCCGGCACAGGCCTATGCCCTGATGGCGGAGTCCCTGCTTCATCTTGGCGAACTGTCCAAGGCGGAGTCCTTCTTTGCGCAGGCGGCCAAGCGCGACCCGCTCGATGGTCGAAGCCGCACCGCCTTGGCCCTGACCCAGATGGCTCGCGGCTCGGGCGAGCAGGGGTTGGAGGACTTGCGGGCAATTTCGGCCAGCGATACGGGGGTCAGCGCGGATCTGGCCCTGATCAGCAACTATCTCAAGGTCAAGGATTACGCCTCCGCGCTGAAGGTCGTCGAGACTGTGGAGCGCAAGCAGCCTGGCAAGGCTGCGACGCCGAATCTGCGTGCCCGCATTGAGCTGATGCGTGGCGACCGCGAAGCCGCCCGGCGCAACTTCGCGGCTGCTCAAGCCATAGATGCTCAGTTTTACCCGGCCGTTGCCGGGCTGGCTGCCATGGACTTGCAGGACAACAAGCCGCAGGAGGCCGAGGCCCGATTTGCCAAGCTGCTGGAAAAGGATCCCAAGAGCCTCCAGGCTCGGCTGGGTCTCGTGGCCCTGAAGTCCAGCACGGGCGCGAGCAAGGATGAGCTTGTGGAGCATCTCAAGCGCGGCATCAAGGATCATCCGACGGAGCCGTCTCTGCGTCTGGCCCTGATACGCCTTGAGATGCAGCGTGGTGACCCCAAGGTCGCACAGAACTATGCCCGTGAGGCCAGCATTGCCCTGCCGACGAGCACCGACGTGCTCGATGCGCTGGGTCAGGTGCTCCTGGGTAGCGGTGACTTGAACCAGGCCATGAGCACTTACAAGCGCCTGGTGGCCTTGCAGCCCGATTCGCCCGTGCCCTATCTGCGCCTGGCCGAGGTCCAGATGCGCAGCGACGATAAGGCCGGTGCCGCACAGAGTGTCAAGAAGGCGCTGGCGATCCGCGCCGACTACATGCCTGCACTGCGTGCCCAGTTCGGGCTTGAGCTCATGTCAGGTCGTTTTGCGGAGGCTCGCCAGATCGCCAAGAGCCTGCAGAAGAGCAAGCCCGCGGACCCCACGGCTTATGTCATGGAAGGGGACCTGGAGCAGGCGCAGAAGAATGTGCCGGTCTCGGCCACGGCTTACCGGGCCGCACTCGCCAAGGGGGCGGGGACCGAGGTTGCCGTCAAGCTCCATGCCTTGCTGGCCGGCGCCGGACGTGCGGCTGAGGCGGAGCAGTTCGCGGCGCAGTGGAAGTCGCAGCAGCCCAAGGACGCCAGCTTCCTGCTCTACCTGGCCGACCGTGCCCTTGCTGTGCAGAACTATGCTGCCGCTGAGACCGCCTACCAGGAGGTGGCGCGGCTGCAGCCGGACAGCGCACTGGCGCTGAACAATCTGGCCTGGCTGCGCAACCGGGCGGGTCAGCGCGATGCCCTGGAACTGGCCGAGAAGGCCAACAAGCTGGCGCCCGGACGGCCGGCGTTCATGGACACCTTGGCCGAGGTCCTGGTCACCCAGGGGCAGTTGGCCAAGGCCATCGACATCCAGAAGGCGGCCGTTGCGCTGGCTCCCGACTTGCATCAGCACCGCCTGCATCTGGCCAAGTACTATGTGGCAGCGGGGCGCAAGGATGAGGCGCGGGCGGAGTTGAATCGTCTGGCGGGGCTGGGGCTGAAGTTCCCCAACCATGCCGAGGTGAGCAAGCTGCGCGCCTCGCTCTGAGGGGGTGAGTGAGGGCTTGAAGCGCCGGGGCGCGCAGCGCCGCTGCGGGTCTGAGGCTGGCGAGAGCGGGCTGTGACAATACCGGAGGCAGGCTCATGAGCTTGAGTGCCAAGAAGATCCTCTTCGTCGCCGAGGCCGTGTCCTTGGCCCATGTGGCACGACCGGCCTTGCTTGCCGGCAGCCTGCTGGGTGACTGCGAGCCGGTCTTTGCCAGCAATGGTCAGTACGCCATCGCCTCGCAAGGCCTGCCCCTGCAGTCCTACGCCTTGCAAAGCCTGTCGCCGGAGACCTTTATGCAAAGGCTGGCCGTCGGGCGGCCGGTTTACACCCTCGACGAGCTCCGCGCTTATGTCGAGGCCGACGAGCGCATGCTGCGCGAGCTTCGCCCCGATGTCGTGGTCTCGGACTTCCGGCTCACCTTGCCCATCGCAGCCGCTCGCCAGGGCGTACCGCTCATGAGCCTGAGCAATGCCTACTGGAGCCCCTATGCGCGCCAGGCGCCCGATCTGGCCCCGGATCTGCCGCCCGCACGCCTGTTGGGGCACAAGCTCTTCGATCCGCTCTTCAGGCTCAGCTGGCCGCTGGCAAGCCGCCATCACCTCAGCGTACCCAATCGCCTGCGTGTGGAGCAGGGCCTTCCGCCTCTTGCATCGCTGGGGGACTACTACTGCGGCGGCGATGTCGTGATGTATGCCGACACGCCCAGTCTGGTCCCCTGCCATCCTCTGCCGCCCTCTCATCACTTCCTGGGGCCGCTGACCTGGTCGCCCAGCCTGCCCCTGCCTCTATGGTGGGACAAGGTGACGGCGCAACAGCACCGGACTCGGGTCTATATCAATCTGGGCTCCACGGGCAGCACGGTGCTTTTGCCCGCTTTGGTGGCAGCCTGCCGCGCGCTGGGCTGGGTCTGCATCGTGGCGACGGCTGGGCGGATGGATTTCGCCGCGGCCGAACCGGATGTGTTTGTGAGCAGCTATCTGCCGGGCAGTGCGGCGGCGGCAGCCGCGGATGTGGTGATCTGCAATGGCGGTAGCCCGAGCAGCTACCAGGCTTTGGAGCAGGGCCGGCCCGTGTTGGGGATCTGCAGCAATCTGGACCAAGTACTGGCCATGCGTGGCGTGCGTGATCAGGGTGCCGGTGTGCTGCTGCGGGCCGGAGAATGCAGCCCGGCGCGCCTGGCGCAGGCGCTGGTGCAGGTGTCTGGCGACGCCTGCCGTCAGAACGCCGTCCGGCTGCAACAGGAATTCCGTGCCTATCCCGCCACACGGCGTTTTCGTGAGCTGCTCCTGTCCACCCTGGGCACCGGGCACCCGTCCAGCGTGAGCTGAGGCCGTGTCGGGCCCTTTCAGCGGCGCAGCGGCAGCTGGCTCTGCTTGAGCTGGCGCAGCACAAAGCTGCTCTTGCTGTGCCGGATGCCGGGAATCTTGTAGAGCCGCTCGCGCAGCAGGCGCTCGTAGTCGCGCGTGTCGGCCACGGCGATGCGCACGTAGTAGTCGTAGTCGCCCGAGACCAGAAAGGCCTCCAGCACTTCGGGGATCTGCTCCAGGGCCTGGCCGAACTCGAACAGGGCCGCGTCTGAATGGTCGTTCAGGGTCACCTGCACGATCACCGTGTCCGCCAGGCCGATCTGCGCGGCATTGACCCGCACCGAGTAGCCCTCGATCACGCCCGCCTCCTCCATGCGCTTGATGCGCGTCCAGCAGGGCGAGCTGGTCAGACCCACGCGCTCGCTCAGGGCCTGCAGGCTGATGCGCGCGTCCTGCTGCAGGGCTTCCAGGATGGCGATATCGAATTTGTCCAGTTTCATGCTGCCGCTAGGCTGTGCCTCAGTAAATTTTCCTGATTCTGCGCCATGAGTCGGAAATTTCAGCAGCCTTTGCTGCGCCATCCCGGGCACAGTGAGGGCATGAATGCCTCCGTCGAAGCCCTACAGCGCCCTGCGGCCGCCGCCGCCCTGATGCAGACCGAGCCGGCCCGCGTGCCGCGTAACGGGGCCGAGGCCCTGATTGCCGGTCTGCTGGCCCTGGGCGTGGACACCGTCTTCGGCTACCCCGGCGGTGCGGTGCTGCCGCTCTACGACGCCCTGCATGGCGAGCCGCGCCTGCGCCATGTGCTGGTGCGCCACGAGCAGGCGGCGGTGCATGCCGCCCAGGGCTATGCGCGCACCACGGGCCGCGTGGGCGTGGTTTTCGTGACCTCGGGCCCGGGCATGAGCAATACCACCACGGGCCTGCTGGACGCCTTGTGCGACTCGATTCCCGTGCTGTGCATCAGCGGTCAGGTGGCGACCACGGCGATTGGCACCGATGCCTTTCAGGAGTGCGATGCCCTGGGCATCTCCCGACCGGTCACCAAATGGAATGCCCAGGTGCGCCACAGCACCGAGCTGCTGCCCCTGCTGCTTGAGGCCCTGCGACGCTGCCGCGAGGGGCGGCCCGGACCGGTGCTGCTGGACTTTCCCAAGGATCTTCAGCTGGCACCCCTGGCCGAGCCCTGGCTGGCGCCGCGCCCGGCGCTCGTGGCGCCGGCCGAGCCGCCGGCCGAGCGCGTGGCGGCTGCCCTGACCCTGCTCGCCCAGGCGCGCCGACCGGTGTTCTATGGCGGCGGCGGCCTGATCAATGCCGGCCCCGCCGCCTGTGCGGAGTTCACAGCCCTGGTGCGCGCCTGCCGTGCGCCCTGCACGCTGACGCTGATGGGCCTGGGCGCCTATCCGGCCGAGGATGAGCAGTTCCTGGGCATGCTGGGCATGCACGGCACGCTGGAAGCCAATCTGGCCATGCATGAGGCCGATCTGGTGGTCTGCGTGGGCGCGCGCTTTGATGACCGGGTCACGGGGCGGCTGGACGGTTTCTGCCCCAGCGCCAAAGTCATCCACCTGGACATCGACCCGCGCTCCATCGGCAAGGTGCGCCGGGCCGAGGTGGCCCTGCTGGGCGACTGCGGCGCCAGCTTGCGGGCGCTGCGTCGCGGCCTGGGCGCGGTGCCCGATCGCTCGGCCTGGTGGGCGCGCATTGCGGGCTGGCGCGCCCAGCGCTGCCTGGACTTCGAGGACCGTGCCGACCTCATCCTGCCCCAGGCGCTGATGCGCAGCCTCGACGCGCGCCTGGCCGGCCGCGACGCCATCGTGGCCACCGATGTGGGCCAGCACCAGATGTGGGCCGCCCAGCATCTGCGCCAGCGCCGGCCGGGGCGCTGGCTGAGCTCGGGCGGGGCGGGCACCATGGGCTATGGCCTGCCGGCTGCCATCGGCGCCCAGATCGCGCATCCGCAGGACCTGGTGGTGTGCGTGAGCGGCGACGCCTCGGTGCTGATGAACATCCAGGAGCTTTCCACCGCCGTGCAACACCGTTGCCCGGTCAAGCTGGTGCTGTGCAATAACGGGCGCATGGGCATGGTGCGCCAGTGGCAGCAGCTCATCCATGGCAACCGCCTGAGCCACAGCTATACCGAGGCCCTGCCGGACTTCGTGGCCCTGGCGCGCGCCTTTGGCTGGTCGGCGCGGCGCGTGGAGCGGCGCGAGGAGCTGGACGCAGCCCTGGCCGAATGCCTGGACAGCGACGGCCCCTTCTTCCTGGATGTGGTGGTGCAGGCCGAGGAGAACTGCTTCCCCATGATGCCGGCAGGCGCGGCGCAGAACGAGATCTGGCTGGGGGAAGAGCGGCCCTACGACTACCGGCCCGCCTGAAGAGGCAGTCGGGCGACTCGGCAAAACAAAAGGCGCCCGAGGGCGCCTTCGTGCTTGCAGCGGGTGTCGCTCAGACGCGCTTGCGGTACTCGTGGGTACGGGTGTCGATTTCGATCTTGTCGCCGTTTTCCACGAACAGGGGCACGGGGATCTCGAAGCCGGTGCCGACGATGCGGGCGGGCTTCATGACCTTGCCCGAGGTGTCGCCCTTGACGGCCGGCTCGGTCTCGATCTCGCGCACCACGCTGGTGGGCAGTTCGACCGAGATGGCCTTGCCGTCGTAGAAGGTCACTTCCACGGGCATGCTGTCTTCCAGGTAGGACAGGGCGTCACCCATGTTCTCGGACTCGACTTCGTACTGGTTGTACTCGGTGTCCATGAACACATACATCGGGTCGGCAAAGTAGGAGTAGGTGCACTCCTTCTTGTCCAGCACGATCTGGTCCATCTTGTCGTCGGCCTTGAACACGGTCTCGGTGCCCTGGTTGTTCAGCAGGCTCTTGAGCTTCATGCGCACGGTGGCGGCATTGCGGCCACCGCGGCTGTATTCGGTCTTCAGCACGACCATCGGGTCTTTGCCATGCATGATGACGTTGCCGGCGCGGATTTCCTGGGCGATTTTCATGGGGGATGCCTTCGGGTGGGCGCGCTGGCGGCGGTCTGTCCCCACGCAGTTTGGGGCGTCGCTGGCGCAAAGCCTTCGATTCTAGCGGGTCAGAAAGATCGTTCTACGGGTTCTCCCGTGCCCAGGCGTAAAGCGTGTCCGCCAAGTTGGGCAATCGCTGCAATTGCTCACGCCATCGCCTCGCGTGGGGCAGTCCGTCTTCCTCCAGGCCATCCGACTGACCCTCGGCAA
>NZ_JBKCLH010000038.1:0-65350 GCF_046300915.1 Roseateles sp.
GATCGATGCCCAGCCCGGCGCGCGCGCCACGCCCTGGAGCGGCGATGTGCATGCCGAAGGCAACCCGCACATCCACACCGATCCGCGCCGCCTGCTGGAGGTGGCCGCCGGCCTGGCCGAACAGCTGCAGGCCCTGCTGCCTGCGGCCGAGCGCCCGGCCGTGGCCCAGCGCCTGGCGGCCTTCCAGCAAGACTGGCGTGGCCGCATCGCCGTCTGGGAGCGTCAGGCCGCGCCGCTGCGCGGTCGTGCGGTGGCGGCCCAGCACAGCAGCTTTGGCTATCTCTTTGCCTGGCTGGGCCTGCGCCCGGTGGCCGATCTGGAGCCCAAGCCCGGCATGGCGCCCACGCCCGGCCACCTGCAGCAGCTGCTGGAGCGCCTGCGCAGCCAGCCGCCCGCGGCCGTGGTGATCAGCAGCTACCAGGACCCGCGCCCGGGGCGCTGGCTCAGTGGCCAGCTGAACGGCACGCCCCTCCTGGTGCTGCCCGCCACCGTGGGCGAGGATGCCGCCGCGCCCGAGCTGGCGCAGTGGATGGATGGCCTGCTGCAGAAGCTGCTGGCCGTGCCGGGACGCTGAGCCATGGGGTTCTTGAGCGAGTTCTGGTTCCTGGCCCCCGCGGCCGCCTTGGCCTTGGGCCTGCTGGCTCTGGCGCCCTTGGGCGAGCAGGTGCTGCGCCGCGGCGTGGTCTTCATCGACCTGGCCGTGGCTCAGGCGGCGGCGGCCGCGGCTCTGGCCGCAGCCACCCTGATAGACCATCCCGGCTGGTGGCAGACCCAGGCGGCGGCGGCGGCCGGGGCCCTGCTCAGCGCGGCCCTGGTGGCCGGTCTGGCGCGGCGCTGGCCGGCTCAGCGCGGGGCCTTGATCGGCCTGCTCTACGTGGCTGCCGCCTGCGCGGCCCTGCTGGCTGCGCGCCTGGACCCGCATGGGCGCGAGCGCTTGGCCGAGCTGCTGGCGGCCGATGTGCTGTGGGCGGGCTGGTTCCAGGTGGGCGTGCTGGCCGTGGCCGCGGCGGCCGTCTTGCTGCTGCGCCCCTGGCTGGCGCACAACGCGCTGTTCTTCCCGCTCTTTGCCGGGGTGGCCAGCCTGGCCGTGCCGGTGCTGGGCCTCTTCGTGGTCTTTGCCGCCCTGATCGCGCCGGCCCTGTGGCGGCGGGCCGCCCATGGCTGGGGGCTGGCCCTGGGCGGTGCCCTCGCGGCCGTGGGTCTGGGGCTGGGTTTGTCGTGGGGCCTGGACGCGCCCAGCGGTGCCTGCGTGGCCCTGGGCCTGGCGCTATTTGGCGCGGCGGCGGCCTTCAGCCCTGCAGGCTCAGGTCCAGGACCGTCGCCACAAACAGGGTGAAGCCCAGCCAGTGGTTCTCGCGGAAGGCGCGGAAGCAGCCCTCGCGCGTGCGGTCCTTGATCAGGCGGTAATGCCAGACCACCTGGGCCGCCGCCACGGCGATGCCCAGCAGGAAGACCCCGCCCAGACCCAGCTGCAGGCCCAGGGCCGCCCAGCTGGCCAGGAAGAGGGCGTAGAAGGCCATCACGCCGGCCACATCCCAGCGGCCCAGGGTCAGGGCCGAGGTCTTGATGCCGATCTTGATATCGTCATCGCGGTCCACCATGGCGTACTCGGTGTCATAGGCCAGCACCCAGAACAGGTTGGAGATCAGCAGGGCCCAGGCCGCCAGCGGCACCGCACCGCGCAGGGCCGGCCAGCTCCAGTCATGGCTGCCCAGGGTGGCGGCAAAAGCCATGGGAATACCGAAGCTGAAGGCCACGCCCAGCACCGCCTGGGGCATGGCCACCACGCGCTTGGCATAGGGGTAGGCAATCGCCACCAGCAGGGCCGCGAAGGACAGGGCGATGGTGGGCGCATTGGTGGTCAGCACCAGCAGGAAGGCCAGCAGGGCCAGGGCGGCGCCCAGCAGCAGGGCCTGCTTGACCGACACCGCGCCGCTGGTGACCGGGCGCTGGGCGGTGCGCTTCACATGGCGGTCGAAATCGCGGTCGGCCACATCGTTGACGCAGCAGCCGGCCGAGCGCATCAGGATGGTGCCCAGCGTGAAGACGATCAGCAGATGCCAGCCCGGCCAGCCGTCGGCCGCGATCCACAGCGCGCTGAGCGTGGGCCAGAGCAGCAGCAACCAGCCCGCGGGGCGGTTCCAGCGGATCAGGTCCAGGTAGAGGGACAGGCGGTTGCGGCCGGTGGCCGCCGGGGACAGGGGCTCGGAATTCACGCCCGCCATTGTGTCAGCAGCCGCCTCGCTTTCAGCCCGGCGGCTCACTCCTGGGGCACGAAGATCCAGAGCAGCAGATAGATCAGGGCGCCGGTGCCGGCGAACAGCAGGGCCAGCGCAAAGAGCAGGCGCACGGCCCAGGCTTCCAGACCGGTGAAACGGGCCAGGCCGCCGCAGACACCGCCCAGCCAGCGGTCGTCGCGGCTGCGGCGCAGGCGGTTCAGGGCCAGTCCCTTGGCTGCACCCTCCGGGGCGCCGCTGCCCTGTCGTCCATCCAGCACCCGCGCCTTGGCACGCGCAAACTCCTCGTCGCTCAGGGCGCCGCGCTGATGCAGATCGGCCAGACGGCCCAGTTCTTCGCTATCGGACATGTCGTGCTCCCGAGGGGAGTGGATTGAACACAGGCGCAAGCCTACGCTGCGAGACCCGCGCCGGCCAGCCGGGCGCGACGAAGTGCCGCCGCGGTGGTACAGACTTGCGCAGCGCCGGACAGTCCGTCAGCGCGCTGCACGTGCCAACACCCGGCCCCGCGGCCCCCGGTCGTTCGGCTGCTCAACCGCTCAGCCGTCGATCTTCTGCTGGAACACCAGGCCCGCGTGCTCGCGCAGGGCATGGAACTTGATCTTGGGCCAGTTCTCCTGCATGGCGCGCAGTTCACCGGCGTACTCCAGCAGCACGGTGGGCGCGTTCACCGCGTCCCAGGCCACGCGGTGGGCGTTGTGGTCGATGAAGCGGCGCAGCTCCTTCTCGCCGCCATCGGCTTCGTCGCAGGTGACCCAGCGCGCCACGTTGTAGCGCGCCGCGGTGATGCGGGCCTTGACGCCGTACTCATGCTCCAGGCGGTGGGCCACCACCTCGAACTGCAGCTGGCCCACGGCGCCCAGCAGCAGCACGCTGCCGGCCTCGGGGCGGAAGACCTGGATCGCGCCTTCCTCGCCCAGCTGGCGCAGGCCCTCGCGCAGCTGCTTGGTCTTGAGCGGGTCGGCCACTTCCACGCTGCGGAACATTTCCGGCGCGAAGAAGGGCAGGCCGGTGAACTGCAGGGCCTCGCCCTCGGTGATGGTGTCGCCCAGCTGCAGCACGCCATGGTTGGGAATGCCGATGATGTCGCCGGCAAAGGCCTCGTCCAGCAGCTCGCGGCGCTGCGAGAGGAAGCTCACCACGGTGTTGGGCCGCAGCTCCTTGCCGCTGCGCACCACCTTGAGCCGCATGCCGCGCTCGAAGTGGCCCGAGGCCACGCGCAGGAAGGCGATGCGGTCGCGGTGGGCCGGGTCCATATTGGCCTGGATCTTGAAGACCACGCCGCTGAACTTGGGCTCCTCGGGCTTGACCACGCGCTGCATGGCCGCGCGCTCGGCTGGGGCCGGGGCCAGCTCCACCAGGGCGTCCAGCACCTCCTGCACGCCGAAGTTGTTGACCGCGGAGCCGAAGAACATGGGCGTCTGCTTGCCGCCCAGGAAGTCATCCAGCTCGAAGGCCGGCGCGGCCTCGCGCACCAGTTCGATCTCGCCCTGGGCGTTTTCGTATTGCATGCCGAAGCGCTCGGCATAGGCGGGGTTGTCCAGGCCTTCCAGCACTTCCTCGGTGCCGGCCACGCGGTCCTCGCCGGGCGAGAACACGCGCATGCGCTCTTGGCGCAGGTCCATCACGCCATGGAAATGCTTGCCCATGCCCACCGGCCAGGTGAAGGGCACGACGGTCATGCCCAGCTCCTGCTCGATCTCGTCCATCAGGGCCAGCGGGTCTTTCACCTCGCGGTCCATCTTGTTGACGAAGGTGAGGATGGGCGTGTTGCGCGCGCGGCAGACCTGCAGCAGGCGCCGCGTCTGCGGCTCCACGCCGTTGGCCGCGTCGATCACCATGAGCGCCGCGTCCACCGCGGTCAGCACGCGGTAGGTGTCTTCCGAGAAGTCCTGGTGGCCCGGGGTGTCCAGCAGATTGATCACGCAGTCGCGGTACTCCATCTGCATCACCGACGACGCCACCGAGATGCCGCGCTGCTTCTCGATCTCCATCCAGTCCGAGGTCGCATGGCGCGAGGCCTTGCGCGCCTTCACCGAGCCGGCGATCTGGATCGCGCCCGAGAACAGCAGCAGCTTCTCGGTCAGCGTGGTCTTGCCCGCGTCAGGGTGGGAAATGATGGCGAAGGTGCGGCGGCGGCGGACTTCGCTGTCGATGCGCGAGGCGATGGGACTGTCGGCGGACATGAGAGGGGCTCAGGCAGGGCCCGCCGCGCGGGCCAGGGCTCCACAAGGGAGCCGGCGCGCACGCAGGCAGGCGGGTGATACGGGCAAGCTGCGGATTATCGCAGCCGACCCGCAGCCAGCCTCAGGCGCTCAAGCCCCGCCGGTTTGGACCTGAGCGGCTTTCTGCTGTTCCTGCAGCGCTTGCTTGCGCTTGCGGCCCTTGTCGTAGTGCCACTTGATCGCGAAGTACATGCCCGTTCCAAACACCAGGATCTTGAACGTGAAGAGGGCAATGGGAATCCAGGCCATGGGTAGTGAGCTTTCGAACGTATGCTGAAGGATGGGGGCGGCGGACCGGGGCCGGGTTGAAGTCTAAAGCCCAGGCCCAGCCTTGCGCTTTCCCTTTCCTACACTGCGTGCGATGAAGACCGTCCTCCTTGGCAACAGCGGCAGCGGCAAGACCTGGCTCGCGGAAAGACTCTCCCGACTTCACTCGGTGCCCGTGGTGCATCTGGACGATCTGTTCTGGATGCCGGGCGGCTTTGAGCACAAGCGCCCGCAAGCCGAGCGAGCCAGGATGATCGCGTCCACGCGGGCGCAGGCAAGCTGGATTGTCGAAGGCGTCTATGGTCAGCTCGCGGCCCCATTTCTTGAAGACGCCCAGACCCTGATCTGGCTGGATTTGGACTGGCACATCTGTGAGCGCCGCCTTCACGCTCGAAGCGCTGCGAGCGAGCTGCATATGTCGCGCGCGCAGTCGAGCCAAGGACTCGCGGCGCTTGTGAGCTGGGCGGCCAGTTATGACCTTCGCGACGATGCGATGTCGCGTCGTGGACATGGGAAGCTGTTCGATGGATTTCCCGGGAAGAAGCTCCGCTTGCTAACGGAGGAAGACGTAAGTCGCTATCTCGCGGCAGTCCCTAGCTAGCCCGACTCGCCTTATCCTCTCTCCGAGTCACATGCCTCAAGCCCCCAATCCTCATATGGGCCGGCCCGACATCCGCCGCCTATTCCTTGTGCTCAGTCTGACCGCCATGTGGCGACCGGGCCGGGCAGTTCCTGCCGACGCCGCCTTGGCGCCCGCCACAAACACCCGCACGCCGCGCTGCCGCCGCACGGGTGAGCTGGAAACGGCGAGCACCCGCCAGCTGGCTTTCCCGCCCTTTGCGCTGGCCGAGTTCGAACCGTTTGACAGCCAGCGCGCGCTCTGAGGAAACTGCGTGACGCGCATGAAACGGCAAGTCGTCATCAAGCCCGAGCATCCTCGATGCCTGCCGGTCCATCCTCAAGGGATTTCCGAAGCATGAGTCCAGCGCCAGGCACCCGACCGTCACTCGGCCCCTCCGCGTCACTGCCGCCGGCACTCTGGCGTGTTCGCATCCAGGCGATTGCCTGGTTTGTGCTGCTGACGGCTTTTGTGCTCGGGCTCCCCGTGCTCCTGGGCTGGGGCTACGGCCTGATGGCCCTGCTGTTGCTCGTCGCGGCGATTCTGTCGCTCGCGACCGCCTGGCTGTTCCGACGGCTCTCCCCCACCGCGGCGGGGCGACCGTTTGCCAAGGTCTGGTCCCGTGCAGTCCTAGGCTGGATCCTGGCCCTTGGGGTGCTGCTGGCTGCGCCGGTCTACTACCTGATGGTGCTCACTGAGGTCCGGCCGGCTACGGTCTCCCAGGTGGCCCTGAGCAATGGCTCGAAGCGCGTGATTTTCCAAGGTATGCAGCACATCGGCTCCGAGCATTTCTACAAGGCCGTCATCTATGACATCGAGAAGGCCTTGTCGGAGGGTTACGTTGCCTATTACGAGGGCGTGCAGACGAGCAGCCCGGCGTCGCAGGCCTTCTTCGAGAGGCTGTCGCGGGAGCTGGTGGGCGGGAGCGATCTGAGTGGCACCTACAAGTCGATCGGCGAGGTGTGCGGCATGAAGTTCCAGCTCGACTTCTTTGCGCTGCTGGAGGCGGACAAGGCCGAACATCCCGAGCGACATGTCATCGCCGACGTCGATGCCCTTGAGCTCAAGGCAGAGTACGAGCGCCTGAAGCGGGAGGATCCGGCCTTTGCGAAGGCGCATTCACAGGACTTTCGTTCTGTGCCCGCGGCCAACGACACAGCTTTCTTGCAGCGGGTAATCGAGTGGCTGAAGCGCGGCAGTGAGTCACAAAAGACGCTGGGCGGCATTGTTTGCCGGGGGCTGTTCACGCTCAACCAGAGCGCTGCGTCCAGCACGCCAAGCCCGATGGCGCCGGTGATCCTGGATTTCCGCAATCGTGCCCTCGCTCAGCAGATCATGCAGGCCCCAGACGACAAGATCTTCATCACTTATGGGGCGGCGCATCTGCCCGGTCTTGTGGCAGCCTTGCGCAAGTTGGATCCCAAGTGGGCGGTGGGCTCGGTGAAATGGCTGCGCACCATCGAGGCTCCTGAACACCTTCAAGGCACGCTGCCAGGCCTCAGCCCCTGAACTCCGGCATTGATACGAAGAAGAGACGGTGACGATGACAAGCCCCCTCCTTTCCATGTCAGCCGCGCAGGCACGCCGCGTGCTCGCCGCGCCGCCTCTGCGCATCGTGTTGCTCGGGGCCCTCTTGTTGGTGTTGATGGCATTGAACGGCGACCTGATGAGCAGCTACGGCGCCGAGCCACTCAAGGCCGCTCTGCACATCATCGCCATGGCCATCGCCGGCTTTGCCGTCTATCTCGGCTATGCGCATTTTGTCGAGCGGCGTTCCGCCACCGAGCTCGGCACGACGGGCCTGGGCCGGGAGCTCGGGACAGGGCTGCTCATCGGCGCTGCCCTTTACGCCGCCTGCGAGGGCGTGCTGATGGTCCTGGGCATCTACCGCATCGAGGGACTGAATCCCTGGAGCTATATGCTCCCGGCCATTGCGATGGCCATCAGCTCCAGTGTCTTCGAGGAGCTGTTGTTCCGCGGCGTGCTCTTCTTGTCGATAGAGCGGTGGTTTGGCAGCTGGGTGGCGCTGGCAGTGTCTTCCCTGGTGTTCGGTCTGACCCATCTGGTCAATCCGCAGGCAACGCTCGAGGGCGCGCTGTTCATTGCCGTTGAGGCTGGCATCCTGCTGGGCGCTGCCCTCATGCTGACGCGCCGGCTGTGGCTGAGCATTGGCTTTCATATGGCTTGGAACTACACGCAACAGGCCATCTTCTCCGGCATCGTGTCCGGCAACGATGCGGCACCAGGATTGATTCGGTCCACCATCAAGGGCCCCGACTACCTGACCGGAGGCGACTTTGGCGTCGAGTCCTCCGTGCTGGCGCTGGTGCTGTGCACCACGACCGGCATCGTGATGCTGGTGATGGCGCATCGGCGCGGGCGAATTGTGGCGCCGATCTGGAAGCGCACCGTCTGATCCGGCGAGGTGCCGCCGGCACCCCGGCTGCCGCCTGTCTCTTTGGCGTATTGGTGGCCTTGGCGGGCGCTCCGGACCTGCGCCAGCTGGTCAAGGGGCCGGCGCAGGGCCGACACCGGATGGCGCGGCATCTGTGGCGTATGTGCCTGGCCTTGTTCATTGCGGCCGGCTCCTTGTTCACCGGACCGGGCGCGGTGATCTTCCCGGCCGCCTGGCGCAGCTCGGGCTGGATGTCCCTGCCCGAGAACCTGACGCTGCTGATCATGCTGGCCTGGCTGCTCGGCCTGGCCTGGGCGGGGCTGCGCCAGCGGCGGCGCCGTCAGGTCGGGCCCAGCGTCACCCCGGTGGGTCGGCGCTGATTGGCCCGACTACTCGACCTTGACGCCCATCAGCGCCGGATCGCCCGTGGGATAGCGCAGGTCCAGCCCCAAGAGCGTTTCCTTGAGCCGCTGCGCAATCATCAGATTGCGGTGGATCTTGGAGTCGGCCGGCACGATATGCCAGGGCGCCCAGGGCGCGGCGGTGGCCGCGATGGCGCGCTCGTAGGCGGCCTGATACTCGTCCCAGCGCTTGCGGGTCTCCAGGTCCGAGGTCTGGAACTTCCAGTGCTTGGCGGGGTCGTCCACGCGCTCCTGCAGGCGCTGGCGCTGCTCCTCCTTGGAGATGTGCAGCATGAACTTGAGGATCACGGTGCCGGTCTCGGCCAGCATGCGCTCGAAGTCGCGGATATGGGTATAGCGCTGGGCGGTCTGGTGCTCATCGATCCAGCCTTCCACCACTGGCACCAGCACGTCTTCGTAGTGGCTGCGGTTGAAGACCATGATCTCGCCCGCGCCCGGCACCCGGCGGTGGATGCGCCAGAGGTAGTCATGCTCGCGCTCCTCGGCGCTGGGCGCCTTCCAGCCCACGGTGTGCACGCCCAGCGGGCTCATGCGCCCGAACACGCCGCGCAGGGTGCCGTCCTTGCCGCTGGTGTCCATGCCCTGCAGCACCACCAGCAGCTTGTAGCGGCGGTCGGCATAGAAGAGGTTCTGCAGCGCATCCAGCTCCTGGGCCAGTGCCTCGACGGCGGCCTTGTCCTCGGCCTTGCCATTGCCGTTGCCGCAGGGCTTGGCGGCGGGGTCGTAGGCGGTCAGGCTGAAGCCGCTGCGCGCGCGCGTGAGCACATAGTGGCTCAGGGGCGGCTTGCGGCGGGGCCTTGCGGTGCTGGCGCTGCTGTTGTCGTTGGGCATATTGACCACTCCTTGGGCGCAGGGTGACGCTGGCGGTGCCGGATGGCCCAGGCGGCCAGCAGGCTGTAGCCCAGGGCCTGCAGGGCCAGGGCCAGCAGCTGGGGCTGTACCGCCTGCAGCGGCGCGTCCATCTGGTTCAGGCGCAGCAGGGCCTGGATGCCTGTGACGGCGGGCAGGGCCTCGCCCAGCCACCACAGCGGCACCGGCAGGGCCTCGCGCGGCCAGGAGAAGCCGGCCCGAAAGGCCATGGGCAGGGAGGTGGCCAGCCTCAGGGCCATGGCGCGTTCGCGATCGGCCAGCAGGGCGCCCAGGGCCATGCCGGCGGCGCAGCTGGCCCACACCAGCAGGCCCAGGGCCAGGGCGCTGCCGGCCGGGTTGCCGCCATGGGCGTAGCCAAAGAAAGGAAAGATCAGCGCATAGAACCAGGCCGCGCTCAGCCCGCCCAGGCTGGCCAGAGCCGTCAGACGCGCGCTCCACAGGCTCAAGCGCTCCGCAGGGGCGGGGCACTCGAAGCGCTGACCCACCCACATGGCCACGCCGATCAGCAGCAGCTGCTGGATGATGAGCACGGCCACCGCCGGCACCACGGCGCTGCCATAGCCCTCATGCGGGTTGTATAGGGCCGCCAGCTCTACATTCAGCGGGTTGCGGCTGGCCTGGGCCTGCAGGGGTGACTGGCCGCCGGCCTGCAGCTGGCGCAGCTCGATGCCGGCGGACACCGTGCCCAGCACCTCGGCAAAGCCCTGCAGCACGATCTTGTTGGGCAGGAAGTAGGCGCCGTCGGCCAGCACGGGCACGACCTGACCCCGCCCCAGCCCGGCCTCGCGCTTGAGGCCTGCCGGCAGCAGGGCATAGCCGCGGATCTCGCCCGCTGCCAGGGCCGCGCGTGCCGCGCCCTCGTCGGCGGTGAGCAGGCGCAGCTCCAGGCGCGGGCTGGCCTGCACAAAGCGCTGGATCTGGCGCGAGAGCGCGCTGTGGTCCTGATCCACCAGGGCCACGGGCACGCGCTGCAGCTGCTCGCTGCTGTAGGGCCAGGGGTAGAAGAAGGAATAGATCAGGGGCGCGATGATCAGCATCAGCAGCACGCCGGCATCGCCCAGCACGGCGCGCCAGGTGGCGACGATCTCCTGCAGCCAGCTTCTGCTCATCGCCGGCCCCAGGCTCGCGGGTCGGCGGCCACCGCAGGCAGGCGCCAGGCGCCCAGGGCCAGCAGGGCCAGGCTGGCGGCGGCCAGCAGGCTCATCAGGGGCAGGGCGCGCGTGGCGGGCCAGCCCTGCTGCAGCAGGCCCACCTGGGCTTGCATCACCCAGGTCAGGGGCAGGGCCTCGGCCCAGAGTCGGGCGCCCTCGGGCATGGCCATCAGGGGAAAGCCGATGCCGGAGAATGCAAAGGCCGGCGCGGTGATGAAACCGGCGGCCGAGAGCGCCAGGCGCAGCGAGCGGGCCAGCAGGGCCGCGGCCGCGCCCAGGGCCAGATACAGCGCCAGCATCAGCCCGTGCAGGGCCAACAGGGCCGGGCCCTGATGCATCAGCCCCTGCTGCGCCAGGGCCTGCAGGATCAGCAGGTCCACGCCCAGCAGCAGCAGCCAGGCCGGTGCCAGCTTGCCCAGCAGGGCCGGCCAGGCCTGGCCCCGGGCCTGGGCCAGCCAGGCGTTCACCGTGGCCTCGCGCAGCTCGCGGCCCACGCTCCAGGCACCGGCCACCATGGCCAGCAGATGCAGCAGGGCCGGCATCAGGGCCGTGGCCAGGAACTGCTGGTAGTTGAGCCCGGGGTTGTAGGCCGAGCCCAGGCCGGCCCGCAGGGGCTCGAAGCCGCCGGCCGCCGCCAGGGCGGGCTGGCCGCGTTTCTCGCGCGCCAGGATCTCGATGCCGGCCGAGAGCGTGCCCACCACGCTGCGCACGTCCTTCTGGATCAGGCCCGAGTGGGTGCTGAACTGGGCGTTGTGCAGCAGGCTCACATGGGCGGCGCGGCCGCTCTTGAGCTCGCGGGCCAGGCCCTGGGGAATGACGAGCAGGGCATAGACCCGCCCGGCGCGCAGGGCCTCGCGGGCCTGGGCCTCATCGCTGGCGGGCTCGGCCAGGCGCAGGCCCGGCGCGGCGTCCAGCATGCGCTGCAGCTGGCGCGAGAGGCCGCTGTGGTCCTGGTCCAGCACGGCGATGGGCAGCTGCGTGGCCTGGCCGGCCGCAAAGCTCCAGAGCATGAGCAGGCCCAGGGCCAGGGGGAAGAGGCTGATCAGCAGCAGGTCCAGGGGCGAGGCGCGCAGGCGTGCCCATTCGCGCCGCCAGCTGCCCAACCAGGCGCTCATGGCGGGGCCCGGCGCAGCACTCATTCAACAATCACGCTCATGCCCGGTCGCGCGCCGGCCACGGGCTGCAGGGGCCGGGCCTTGACCTCAAAGGTGCGCAGGTCATAACCCTGGTTGCCGCGGGTGGCACGCCAGGTGGCGAAGTCGGGCAGCACCTGGCTGGCCACCACCTTGAAGCGCTGCGGCCCCAGATCCGGCAGGGCGGGCAGGCGGGCGCTGAATTCCTGGCCCACGGCATAGCGGGCCAGCTGGTCCTCGCGCACATTGAACAAGGCCCACTGGTTCTGCAGGTCCACCACCGTGACCACGGGCACGCCCGCGGGCGAGAGCTCGCCCACCTTGGCCAGCACCTTGGCCACCTCGCCGGCCACGGGGGACTTGAGCTGGGTCTCGGCGCGGGCGGCTTCCACCTCCTGCACCAGGCCCGCCACCTGGCGCGCCTGGGCAGCGGCCGCCAGCAGGTCCTCGGCGCGGGCGCCGGCCTGGGCCATCTCCCACTGGGCCTTGGCGGCCTCGGCCTGGCGCTCGCTGGCGCGCCAGTTGGTTTCGGCCTCGTCGCGCTTCTGGGCGGCAATCAGGCCGTCCTTGAACAGGCTGTCCACCCGCTCGAAGCTCTTGCGTGCCAGATCGGCCCCGGCGCGGGCGCGCTCGTAGCTGGCCTGGGCCATGCGGATCTCCTGGGGGCGCGCGCCGTTGCGGGCCTTGAGGGCCACGGCCGAGGCGGCGGCCTCAGCGCTGCTGGCCTGGGCCAGCTTGGCCTGAACCTCGGGCGAGTCAATGCGCAGCAGCAGGGCGCCGGCGGCAATGGTCTGACCTTCTTGCACCGCCACCTCGGCAATGCGGCCGGTGAGCTTGGGCGCGATATCGGTTTCCTGGGCTTCCATCATGCCCTGCAGCGGGGCCTGCGCCGGGCCGCGGCCGGCGCTCCACAGCGCATAGACGCCCAGGGCTGCGAGCAGCAGCACGGCGGCGGGGATCAGGGCCTTCTTGGCATTCATCTCGGATCACTCCAGACGCAGGTCGGCGCGGGCTAGGTACTCGCCCAGCCGCCCGATCTGACCGCTGGCCGCGAGCAGCTGGGTCAGGGACATCAGATAGTCGTAGGCCAGCTGGGCGCGCTCGGTGCGCAGCTTGGCCAGATTGAGTTCGGCATCGATCAGCTCCAGGGCCGTGCCGGTTCCCTGGCGCAGACCCGCCTGACGCAGGCGCAGCAGCTCCAGCCCCAGGGCCTCTTGGGCGGCCATGGCCTGGTAGCGCTCGCGGGCGTTCTCGGTGGCGCGCCATTGCTGTTCCACCAGCAGGGCGATATCGCTGCGGGCCTGGGCGTCGCTGGCCTGGGCCTGGGCGATCTGGCGCGCATGGCCGCGCTCCAGGGCCTCATGGTCCAGCGAGTCCCAGAGATTGATGCGCAGGCCCAGGCCCGCCACCCAGTCGCCGCGCTCGCCGATCTGGCGCTGGCCAAAGGCAAAGAGCTGGGGCCGGTTGATGGCCTTGCTGGCTTCGCGCAGCTGCTCGGCCTGACTCTTCTTAGCCGCCACCTTGGCCAGGCCGGGGTGTTGCAGCAGGGCCTGCTGTATGAAGTCGCCCAGCGGCGCCAGGGGCTGGCTGGACAGGGCCAGGGGGCTGCTGGGGCGCACGCCCTCGCTCAGTTTCAAGCTTCGCGCCAGGGCGCTGGCCGCCAGCTCGGCATCGCTGCGCGCCTTGCGGGCCTGCTGGCATGCGTCCGCCAGGGCAGCCTGGGCTTGCAGCCGCTCCAGCTGGGAGGCCAGACCGGCCTTGAGCATCTTCTCGGCCGCCGCATCGTGCTGGGCAATGGTGTCGGCCGCGGCCTCGCGCAGGGCGGCGGCACGGGCGGCCAGCTGAGTCAGGAAGTAGCGCTGCGCCAGCTGGGCCAGGGCTTCCTCCTCGCTGGCACCCAGCTCGGCACGGGCTTCCTGACCCTGGGCCTGGACCAGTCCCCGGGCCGCATCGGCGGCGCCGCCCATATAGATGGGCCAGATGCCGCTGAGCATGGCCAGCTGGCCGCTCTTGCTGCGCTCCAGGGTGTAGCTGTGCGGCAGCTGGGGCAGGGGCGGCAGGATGGCGCCGATGCTGGGCGGCAGCAGATTGCCCAGGACCTGGTCCAGGCGCGACTTGAGCGGATCCAGGTCCAGATCCAGGCTGGCCTGGTAGCGGTAGGCTGCGGCCAGCACGCTGACGCTGGGGCCGCCCAGATGGCGTATGCCCTCGGCCTGGGCCTCGCGCTGTTCCAGCTGGGCCCGGGCGGCGGCCAGGCGGTCGGAGCCCTGGCGCAGCTGGGCGGCGGCCTCGTCCCAGCTCAGCGAGACGGGCTGGGCCAGGGCCGGGGCCAGGCCCAGCCCCCAGAACAGACTGATGAGGAGTCGATGCAAGCGCTCAGTCTTCCAGCAGGCTGCGCAGCATCCAGGCGGTCTGCTCATGCACCGTCAGGCGCTGGGTGAGCAGATCGGCGCTGGGTTCGTCGCTGGCCTTGTCCACCAGGGGGAAGAGGCTGCGTGCGGTGCGGGCCGCGCCCTCATGACCTTCCATCAGGATGCGCACCATCTCCAGGGCCTTGGGCGGCTCGGTCGGGGCATCGGGCAGGGAGCTGAGCTTGGCGAACTGGGCGTAGGAGCCGGGTGCCGCATGGCCCAGGGAGCGGATGCGCTCGGCGATGGGGTCCACCGCGTTCCAGAGCTCGGTGTACTGGGCCATGAACATCGCGTGCAGCGAGTTGAACATGGGGCCGGTCACGTTCCAGTGGAAGTTGTGGGTGGTCAGGTAGAGGGTGTAGGTATCGGCCAGCAGGCGCGAGAGGCCTTGCGCGATGGCGCTGCGATCCTTGTCGCTGATGCCGATATTGATGGCCGGACCCGGGGTCGCGGCAGCCTTCTTCTTGCTCATGAGGTACCTCAAGGTGAGATGGATTGCCTGCCCCGACTATAGGCCTTCCATCCGTATCGGCCTACGACGGGATGCAGCCTTAGGGGGAGCCGGCATGCGATACAGGGCCGCTGTGGTGGCAATATGGTGCCGGGTCTTGCATACCGATCAACACAAGGAGAGATCGTGAAACCTGCGACCGGCTTGGCGCTGCTGATCTTGCTGCTTGCCGGCCTGCTCGGCTTGCCAGCCTGGTCCACGGAGGGGTCCGTGGACTTGCAGCGCTGGACGCTCTACATGAACGTCCTTTATCTCAGTGGCTACATGGCCGTCGGGCTGATGTCCTTGGCCATGTTGCTGGCCATGCGCTGGCCGTCCCTGAATCGGCGGTTGGGCGGTCTTGATCGGGCCTATCAGGTGCATCGCCAGCTGGCGCTATGGGGCACGGGGCTGGGCTTGTTTCACTACCTGCTGCGGCAGTTGGTCAAGGAGTTGCGCCATGCGGGCTTGATGAGCAAGCCTCAGGATGCGCCCTCCTGGGCCTTGGAGCTGCTGCGGCCGCTGCACGGTTCGGCCAAGGACTTGGCGGAATGGGGGCTGTATCTGGCCATCGCCCTGGTATTGCTCGCCTTGTGGCGACGCCTGCCTTACCGCTGGTTCGCCCTGGCGCACCGCCTCATGCCGCTGGCCTTTCTGGCTGTGGCCTATCACAGCGTGGTCTTCCTGCCCAAGGGTTACTGGGGGGGCTGGGGCCTGCTGGGCTCCGGCTTGCTGATGCTCCTGATGCTGCTGGGTGGCCTCGCGGCCATCATGTCCTTGGTCGGTCGGGTGGGCCGGAGTCGCCGCCATGCGGGCGAGGTGATCGAGGTGAGAAGTCTGCCTTTGGACGTGCTGGAGATCCGCCTGCGCCTCGCACCCGGTTGGCCGGGGCATGAGAGCGGGCAGTTCGGGCTGCTGACGCTGGACACCCGGGAGGGTGCGCACCCCTTCACGATTGCCTCCAGTTGGAAGGGTGATGGCGAGCTGCGATTCGCCATCAAGGCTCTGGGCGACTACACCCGCCGCCTGCCCGAACTCGTGGCGCCAGGTGATCGTGCCTGGGTGGAAGGCCCTTACGGGCGCTTTGTCTTCGCGGATGCCAAACCCCGGCAGATCTGGGTGGGTGGGGGCATCGGCATGACGCCCTTCGTGGCGCGCCTGCAAGAGCTGGCTCAGGCCCGCAGTGCCGACCCGACCCAGTTGCAGACGCAGCAGCTGGAGCTCTTCTATTGCACGCGCAGGGGCGATCCCGAGATCACCCAGGCCCTGCATGAGCTGGCGCAGGCGGCGGGCGTGCGGCTACACGTGCTGGAGACCGCGACCCAGGGACAGCTCAGCGCGCAACGCCTGATGGACCTTGCGCCCCATTGGCGCGAGGCCAGCATCTGGTTCTGTGGACCGGCCCGCTTCGGACAGGCCCTGCGCGAAGGCCTGTCCGCCCAGGGTTTGCATGCCGCCGATTTCCATCAGGAGGCCTTCGAATTTCGCTGAACCGCTTGCACTCAGCGTGCCAGCACCATCGCGAAGTAGCCCCCCACGGTCAGCAGCACGCCAGACACTGCGTAGCCGACAGGGAAACCGAGCCACGGCACCGAGGAGCCCACCTCCTTGGCTGCCTCACGTGCCGGCCCCGAGTGGCTGCGGGCGCCCGCGGTGGCGCCCATCAGCACGGCGGGGTTGATCTTCATGATGTGGTAACCAATCGCCCAGACCACGATGGGAGGGATCGAGGAGGCGGCGAAGCCGATCACGAAGATCTTGAGCGCGATGGCGCCGGTCAGTTGCGTCAGCAAGCCAGCGCCCGCATTGATGCCGACGATGGCCACGAAACCGATCAGGCCCAGATCCTCCAGCACATTGCGTGCGGCATTGGGCGTGTCGCCAAAGAAACGCAGCCGCGAGGACAGCGAGGACACCACGATGCCCGAGAGCAGCAGGCCGCCGGCATTGCCCAGGCCAACGCTGGAGCCGAAGGCCGGGAACTCAATGGCGCCGATCAGGAAGCCCAGGATCATGCCCAGGGAGAGGGTGAGCAGATCGGTGGCTGTATTGTGTCGGGCCACCCGGCCGAACATGGCGCCCGCGGCATCCACCGCCTGCTTGGCGCCGACCAGGAACACCACGTCCCGGCGTGCCAGACGGGTATCTAGACCCACGGGGATGGGTTCGCCTGCACGCTCAATGCGGGTGATCTGGAGCTGGCCGGCAAAGGGCAGGGTATTGAATTCCCGCAGGGCCTTGCCGATAGCGTCCTTGCGCGTCACCAGGATCTCGGCCTGATCCAAGGACACCGAGAGCGCGCGGGCATCGGCCACTTCGGGACCGATCAAGCCCATGTGGTCAGTGAGCGCCTCAAGGCGGCCACCCAGAGCAATGATGTCACCGAGCTGCAGCTGGAGCGAGGGATCATTGCCCAGCAAGTCCTGACCCCGCTCCACATTGGCAATGCGGTATTCCGGGTAGCGGGCGAGGAAGGCTGCAATGGTCTGTCCGGCCAGCTGCGGATTTTCGAGCCGGTAGGCGCGCAGACCGAAAGGCCTGAATCCCGAGAGACCAACCTCGTCCACATTCGGCACGCCATGGCTGGCTTCGAATTCCTTGGCCGCGGCCTTGGCGTCCACGCCCCAGATGCGCGGTAGGTACTTGCACATCAAGATGATGCCTACTGTGCCCCAGATATAGGTGATGCCGTAGGACAGAGCGATCATGGCCGAGATGCTCTCCCGGTCGGCCCCCGCTGGGACCATGCCGCCGCTGACGGCTTGCTCCGCCGAGCCGATGGCTGCGGACATGGTTTGCGAGCCTGCCAGAATGCCGCCTGCAGCGCCCACGGGCATGTCCAGCAGCTTGCAGCCAATCACCACGATGAGCAGGCCCAGCACCGGAGCGATGATGGCCAGGACCGCGTACTTGATGGATTCGCGCGACAGCGCGTTCAGGAACGACGGGCCGACGCGCAGTCCGACGCCGTACATGAAGAGGTAGTAGAGAAGCGACTTGGCAAAGTCATCGAGGTGGAAGGTCTGTCCGTAGGCCGCGCCCATCGTGGCCAGGGCGCATCCCACGATGATGGCTGCGGCCACCGATCCCAGTCCGTAACCCTTGATGCTGAAACGGCCGGCCCAGACGGCCAGGCCGATGGTGAGAAAGAGCAGCACGTAGGGGTTGGCCGCCAGATATTGCATCAGTGCCTGCATGGCAAAGTCCTCATGGAAAGCGGAGCTGACCCGGCCCTTCTGGCCGGGGCGCGGCAGCCCCGTTCAGGGGCAGCAGGATCAGCACTTGCTGGTGGCGACCTTGTGCGTATCGTGCAAGGCGGGCGGGCGCGCGTTGCCGCCAACGCCAGACAGGTAGTCGCAGGCCTGGATGATGTCCTTGACGAGGATTCCGCACACGTTGTGGTTCATGTGCGCACGCACCACGATGCGCAGGCTGTTCACGCTCTGGGCATTGGGTGGCATCTGGTAGGCCGACAGCACCCAGCCGCGCTCGCGAACCTTGTTGGAGACGTCGAACTCGTTGAAGTTGCCGGCCTTGTCCTTGTTGAGCGTCAAGGCCACGACAGGAATTCGCTGCGTCTCGTTCATGATCGTGAAGTAGCCGCTGGCCACCAGCTTGTCGCGGATGAACTGGGCGTTCTCCACGGTGTGCTGCATGATCTGGCGATAGCCCTCAAAGCCCAGGCGCAGGAACTGGTAGTACTGCAGCGCAATCTGGAAACTGTTGCGGCTGAAGTTGAGGGTGGCTGTTGGCATCTCCCCACCCAGATAGTTCACGTAGAACATCAGGTCTTCGTTGAAGATGCTGCGCTCGCGGAAGATCACCCAGCCCAGACCCGGCGGCACCAGGCCGTACTTGTGACCCGAGGCGTTGATGGACTGCACCCGGGGCAGGCGGAAATCCCATTTGTAGTCGGGGTAGAGAAACGGGTTGACGAAGCCCCCGGAAGCACCGTCGATATGCATGGGCACCGAGTGGCCGGTGCGCTTTTCGTAGGCATCCAGCCAGTCGTGAATCTCCTGGATGTCATCGTCTTCGCCCGTGAAAGTCTGACCCGCAATCGCCACCACAGCGATGGTGTTTTCATCCACGAACTCATCGAGGTGTTCGGCCGTGAGGCGGTAGTTGCCCGGCTTGAGCGGCACGATGCGGGGTTCCACGTCGAAGTAGCGCAGGAACTTCTTCCAGACGATCTGCACATTGCCGCCTGTCACCATATTGGGACGGTCAGTAGGCTTGCCGGCCTTTTCGCGTGCCTGTCGCCAGTTCCATTTGTGAGCCAGACCGGCCAGCATGCAGGCCTCTGAGGATCCCACCGTGGCCGTGCCATAGGGCTCCACATCGCGAGGTCCGTTCCAGAGCTGGTGCAGCCAACGCACCATGCGCTGTTCCATGGCGAACAGCTGCGGATACATATCGTGGTCGATGTAGTTCTTCAGCAGATGCCTGTGCGCCAGCTCCATTGCCTCGGGTTCAATGAAGGTCGTCACGAAGGACGATAGATTGAGCATGGGGTTCGCGTCGGTCCAGGCCTCGCTATTGACCAGCGCTTCTGCGGCTTTAGGCGCCATGCCCTGCTTCGGGAAGTGGTCCTCGGGAACGTCGCAATTGAACTGCTCGTAGGGCAGCAGATCGACGGGGGCATGCTTCATGGTGAACTCCTGGACAGTTGAGCAAGCGCGCTCGTCCAGAAGCGAGCCCGGACTGGCGCGTATTGCCAGACCCACGGGCCCCGTGGGAGTGTGTCGCGTCGGGGGGTAGCCGCGAATCTGTACGCCCCATTGACGCAGATCCAACCTCAATGGGCAAGACCCGACCCCCCCTAGTTTTCAGTGACGGTTGGGATCGACGCTTGCGCTTTCAGATCTGGCTGTGCCTCATCCAGCTGATCAGGTAGTCGGCATTCAGGCCCGCGCCGGCGAGCACCAGGGCCAGGCCCAATAGGCGACGGCAGGTCTTGGCATGCATGGGGTTCTCCTCCTCAAAAAGAAAGCGGCCCGGCGGGGCCGGGCCGCCTTGGGGTGGGGCTCAGGCCAGATCGAAACGGTCCAGGTTCATGACCTTGGTCCAGGCGGCCACAAAGTCACGCACGAGCTTGGCCTGGCCGTCGGCGCTGGCATAGACCTCGGCATAGGCGCGCAGCACCGAGTTGGAGCCGAAGACCAGATCGGCGCGGGTCGCCGTGTGCCTGAGCGCGCCGCTGCTGCGGTCGCGGCCCTCGAAGAGCTCGGCACTGGCATCGGTGGCGGCCCAGACCGTGCCCATGTCCAGCAGCTTCACGAAGAAGTCATTGCTGAGCACGCCCACGCGATCGGTGAATACGCCATGGGCGCTGCCATCGAAGTTGGCGCCCAGCACGCGCAGTCCGCCGATCAGGGCCGTGAGCTCCGGCGCGGTGAGCGTGAGTTGCTGGGCCCGGTCGATCAGCAGGGCCTCGGTGGGCGCGCCCAGCGGCGACTTGCGGTAGTTACGGAAGCCGTCGGCCACGGGCTCCAGCACGGCGAAGGATTTCACATCGGTCTGGTCCTGGCGGGCATCGACGCGGCCGGGGGCGAAGGGCACGTCCACCGTGACGCCGGCCGCCTTGGCCGCCTGCTCCACACCGACCACGCCGGCCAGCACGATCACATCGGCCAGCGAGGCCTTGCCCGAGGCCTTCTGGATGTCCACCAGCTTGGGCAGCACCTGGACCGCGCCTTGGTTGACGGCCCAGTCCTTTTGCGGGCTCAGGGCCAGGCGGGCGCCGTTGGCACCGCCGCGCATATCACCGCCGCGGAAGCTGGAGGCCGAGGCCCAGGCCACCGAAACCAGCTCGCTGACCGAGAGGCCGGCGGCTGCGATCCTGGCCTTGAGATCGGCGATGTCGGCCGCCGTGGGTTGGTGCGTGGCGGCGGGCAGGGGGTCTTGCCACAGCAGCTCTTCGGCCGGCACCTCGGGACCCAGGTAGCGAGCCTTGGGGCCCATATCGCGGTGGGTCAGCTTGAACCAGGCGCGGGCAAAGGCGTCGGCGAAGGCTTGCGGGTTCTCGTGGAAGCGCTTGGAAATCTTGCCGAACTCGGGGTCGAAGCGCAGGGTGAGGTCGGTGGTCAGCATCTTGGGCTTGTGGAACTTGCCCGGGATGTGCGCGTCGGGAATGATCTCGGGCGCGTTCTTGGCCACCCATTGCTTGGCGCCGGCGGGGCTGTGCTCCAGCTCCCACTCGTACTTGAAGAGGTTCTCGAAGAAGTTGTTGCCCCACTGCGCGGGCGTGGTGGTCCAGGTTACTTCCAGGCCGCTGGAGACGGTGTCCTTGCCATGGCCCTGGCCGTAGTTGCTGGTCCAGCCCAGGCCTTGCTCCTCGATGCGAGCGCCCTCGGGCTCGGGGCCCTTGTGCGATTCGGGCGCGGCGCCGTGGGCCTTGCCCAAGGGGTGGCCGCCGGCGATAAGGGCGACGATCTCCTCGTCATCCATGGCCATGCGGTAGAAGGTGGCGCGGATGTCGTGTGCGGCGGCCAGGTAGTCGCCGCTGGCATTGGGGCCTTCCGGATTCACATAGATCAGGCCCATATGGGTGGCGGCCAGGTTGTGGTCCAGCTCGCGCTGACCGTGGAAGCGCTTGTCATCGGCCAGCCATTTGGTTTCGGCGCCCCAGTTCACGTCCTGGTCGGGTTCCCACACGTCCTGGCGGCCGCCGGCGAAGCCGAAGGTGCGAAAGCCCATGCTCTCCAGCGCCACATTGCCGGCCAGGATGAAGAGGTCGGCCCAGGAGATGCTCTGGCCGTACTTCTGCTTGATGGGCCAGAGCAGGCGGCGGCTCTTGTCGATATTGACGTTGTCCGGCCAGCTGTTGAGCGGCGCAAAACGCTGCTGCCCGCGCCCGCCGCCGCCGCGACCGTCCAGGGTGCGGTAGGTGCCGGCGCTGTGCCAGGCCATGCGCACCATCTGCGGGCCGTAGTGGCCGAAGTCGGCCGGCCACCAGGGCTGGCTGTCGGTCATGAGCTTGACCAGATCGGCCTTGAGCGCGTGGTAGTCCAGCTTCTTGAAGGCCTCGGCATAGCTGAAATGCTCGCCCAGGGGATTGGATTTCTCGGAGTGCCGGTTCAGCAGGTCCACCCGCAGCTGATTGGGCCACCAGTCCTTGCTGGTGCCGCCGCCGGCAGCGTGATGGAAGGGGCACTTGGCTTGGCTTGTCACGGTCATTCTCCTTGGGTGGGGCTGCCGGCATCAGCAGCGTGAGACACGGTGCCGGTCGGGGGACCGGCGTGGCAAGACTTTAGGAAACATCTATTGATTGATCTATTTGAATAGTTCAATCTAAACCATAGCCAGGCCCTACCTGGCCGCGGGCGCCTGACCCTCGCCCAGATAGCGCTCGTAGATGGCGCGCAAGCGCCCGCTGCTGCGCAGCCAGCGCAGGCCCTCGTTGAACTCGTCGCGCATTTGCGGCGAGCGGAACACCGGGCGGTAGTCGCGTGGGTTGGGGCTGGTGAAGGCATGCTCGCTCACCGGCAGCAGCCTCTCGCCCTGCCGGGCGATCTGCTGGCTGAAGTAGCGGAAGATGCTGCGGTCGGCCAGCACCAGGTCGTAGCGCCCGCGCATCAGGGTGCGGACCTGCTGGGCCTGATCATTGACCTCGGTCAGCCGCCCGCTGCGTTGCAGCGCGCCTAGCCAGTCGGGGAAGCGCTTGTGGGCGCCCTGGAAGGCGATCACGGTCAGCCCGTCGAGGTCCGAGGGCTGGCGTATGCGCAGGGCTCGGGCCTGCAGGCTGATGAGCACGTTGTCGTACATGACCGCGGTTTCGCCGTAGTGGCCGCCGGTGCTGCCCAGGTCCTCACCCAGATCGGTCATGGTGGCGTCCACCAGGCCTTCGCGGAAGGCGCGCGGTACACGAGCGAAGGGATAGAACTGGGGCTTGAGCTGGATGCCGCGCTGGGCCAGCGCCTCGCGAAACACGTCCACCTCGATGCCCGAGGCGGTCTGCGGAAAGCAGAAGGGCGGGATGTGCTCGCCAAAGGCCATGCGCAACTCGCGCGCCTGGGCCCCCAGGGCCATGGGGGCGCACAGCAGGGGCAGCAGCAGGCAGGTTCGGCGCTGCAGCCCATGCTCCGGCAAAGTCTCCCTGACCTCGTGTCGGCTCATGGGCCCAGCATAGCGGGGCCGGCGCCTCGGCGAAATAGGCCCTTCAGCTCAGGCGGGTGATCTCGGGCAGGCTGCAGGCGTAGATGGCATTGCGCAGGGCCGCAATCGCCTCATAGCGTGTGAAGCTGCGCCGCCAGGCCAGCACCACGCGGCGGCTGGGCACCGGGGGCTCGAAGGGCACGAAGCGCAGATGGGCCTGGGGCTCCTTGGGCACCGAGAGGGCCGGCACCACGGTCACGCCCATGCCCGAGGCCACCATATGCTTGATGGTCTCCAGCGAGCTGCCCTCGAAGCTCTTGCGTATGCCCTCGGCGTCGCTGGAGAAGCGCGCGAACTCGGGGCAGACCTCCAGCACATGGTCGCGGAAGCAGTGGCCGGTACCCAGCAGCAGCATGGTCTCGCTCTTGAGCTCGGCCGCGCTGATCTGCTCGCGCTGGGCGAAGGGGTGGCTGGCCGGGGCGGCCACCACAAAGGGCTCGTCATACAGGGGCGCAATGGCCAGGCCGGTGTCCGGAAAGGGCTCGGCCATGATGGCGCAGTCCAGCTCGCCGGTGCGCAGCATCTCCAGCAGCTTCACGGTGAAGTGCTCCTGCAGGATCAGGGGCATCTGTGGGTAGTGCTCGATGCTGTGCTTCACCAGTTCGGGCAGCAGATAGGGCCCGATGGTGTAGATGATGCCCAGACGCAGCGGACCGGCCAGCGGGTCCTTGCCGCGCTTGGCAATCTCCTTGATGGCATTGGCCTGCTCGATCACCGACTGGGCCTGGCGCACGATGTCCTCGCCCAGGGGCGTGACGCTCACCTCGCTGCCGCCGCGCTCGAAGATCTTCACCTCCAGCTCTTCCTCCAGCTTCTTGATGGCCACGCTGAGCGTGGGCTGGGAGACATAGCAGGCCTCGGCCGCGCGCCCGAAATGGCGCTCGCGGGCCACGGCCACGATGTAGCGGAGTTCGGTCAGGGTCATCGAGTCGTCCTATCGAAGCTGGAAGGGGGATTGTCGGCCTCAAAATCAGGGTTGGCCAGGCCCCGCTACACTGCGCCCCGCCGCGGTTCGCGGCGTTCCGCTATTCGCACGCCGTGCTTCGGCCCGGCGTCCGCCACCTCCCGACCGCCCATCCATGATGAGTACCGAACGCAAAGCCCTGAGCCTGCAGCGCCTGCAGGAAATGCACGCCACCGGCGAGAAGATCGCCATGCTGACCTGCTACGACGCGGCCTTTGCCTCGGTGCTGGACGAGGCGGGCGTGGACGTGCTGCTGGTGGGCGACTCCCTGGGCATGGTGCTGCAGGGCGAGGCCAGCACCGTGCCCGTGAGCCTGCAGGACATGGTCTATCACACCCGCTGCGTGGCCCGTGGCCGCCGCAGCGCCTGGGTGGTCGGCGATCTGCCCTTCGACAGCTACCAGGCCAGCACCGAGGAGGCCTGGAAGAGCGCCGCCGCCCTGGTCAAGGCCGGCGCCCAGATGGTCAAGCTGGAGGGCGGCGGCTGGACCGCGCCCCTGGTGCGCTTTCTGGTGGAGCGCGGCATCCCCGTTTGCGCCCATCTGGGCCTGACGCCCCAGACCGTCACCATGCTGGGTGGCTACAAGGTCCAGGGCCGCGACGAGGCGGCCGCCGACAAGCTGCGCCGCGAGGCCCGCGAGCTGGTCGAGGCCGGTGCCCAGATGCTGGTGCTGGAGATGGTGCCGGCGCCCCTGGCGGCCGAGCTGACGCAGAGCCTGGGCATCCCGGTGATCGGCATCGGCGCCGGCGTGGGCACCTCGGGCCAGGTTCTGGTGCTGCACGACATGCTGGACGTGACCCCGGGGCGCCGACCCCGCTTCGTCAAGAACTTCATGCAGGGCGCGTCCTCGGTCCAGGATGCGGTGCGCCGCTATGTGGCCGAGGTCAAGGCCCAGACCTTCCCCGACAACGCCCTGCACAGCTACTGAAGCGCCCGTCCGTCCATGCAAGTCATACACACCATCGCCGAGCTGCGCGCCGCTCTGGCCGGCCAGGCCTGCGCCTTTGTGCCCACCATGGGCAATCTGCACGAGGGCCATCTGAGCCTGGTGCGCCAGGCCCGCGCGGCCGCGGGCACGGGGCCGGTCGTGGCCAGCATCTTCGTGAACCGCCTGCAGTTCGCGCCGCATGAGGATTTCGACCGCTATCCCCGCACCCTGGCGCGCGACGCCGAGTTGCTGGCCGGCGCCGGCTGCGACTATGTGTTCGCCCCGGCCGAGGAGGAGCTCTACCCCGAGCCCCAGGGTTACAAGGTACAGCCGCCGGCGGCGCTGGCCGACATCCTGGAAGGCCACTTCCGCCCCGGCTTCTTCACCGGCGTGTGCACCGTGGTGCACAAGCTCTTCAATATCGTGCAGCCGCGCTGGGCCGTGTTCGGCAAGAAGGACTATCAGCAGCTGATGGTGATACGCCGCATGGTGGCCCAGATGGCCCTGCCCATCGAGATCCTGGCCGGCGAGACCACGCGCAATGCGGGCGGCCTGGCCCTGTCCTCGCGCAACGGCTATCTCAGCGAGTCCGAGCTGGCCGAGGCCCTGCGCCTGTCCGCCACGCTCAAGGCCATGATCGCGCGCTGGCAGGCCGGCGAGCGCGATCTGGCTGCCATCGAGGGCGAGGCCGAGGCGGCCTTGCGCGCCGCGGGCTGGGCGCCCGACTACCTGGTGCTGCGCCGCCGCCTGGACCTGGGCGCGCCCGGCGAGGGCGAGGGCGAGGGCCTGGTGGCTTTGGGCGCGGCCCGCCTGGGCAACACCCGCCTGATCGACAACCTGGAGTTCTGAGCCCCAGGTTTGCTGAGCGCCGGTTTTACTGCACCGAGACCAGCTCGACCTCAAAGATGAGGGCGGCATTGGCCGGGATGGCAGCGCCTGCGCCCTGGGCACCATAGCCCAGCGAGGCCGGGATCAGCAGGGTGCGCTTGCCGCCCACCTTCATGCCGTTGAAGCCCTGGTCCCAGCCCTTGATGACCTGGCCGGCGCCCAGCGTGAAGCCAAACGGCGTCTAGCCGACGGAGCTGTCGAACTGCGCGCCCTTCTGGGTGCCGGCCACGCGCTGGTCGTAGAGCCAGCCGGTGTAGTGCACGGTGAGTCGCTTGCCATTGCTGGCTTCGGCGCCTGTGCCGGCCAGGGTGTCCGTGGTCTTGAGCGCCGTGACGGTGTTGGATCCCGAGACTTCGGCCCAGCTGACGCCGATCTCGCCATTGCCACCCCCACCGCCACCCCCGCAGGCGCTCAGGCCCAGCAAGGCGGCGCTGCCGATTGTGAGGAGAAGGCGACGGCGGGAAGCGGCGGAAGTCATGGTCTGCGGATGCTCAGGAAAAATTTTTCAGATGCGGGCCCATCGGCGCCGCGAAAGCGCGCAGTGTAGCCACGCCGCCAGGGGCGGTCGGGCGCAGGGCGCGCAGGTCTCGTGGCGGCGCACTCAGGCCTTGAGGAACTCCGCCTTGCCGCCCAGCCAGCGCTCCACATGGCGCAGGGCGGCCTCGGCATGCTCGTCCAGCAGGCGCGGGGCGAGCTGCCGGGCGGCCTTGAGCAGGGGCGCGTCCTCCTGCAGATCGGCGAATCGCAGCAGCTCGGACCCGCTCTGGCGCGCGCCCATGAATTCGCCGGGGCCGCGGATGTCCAGATCGCGGCGCGCGATCTCGAAGCCGTCGGTGGTCTCGGCCATGGCACGCAGCCGGTCCTTGCCGGTGATGGACAGGGGGCCGGTGTAGAGCAGCACACACACGCTCGCCACCGCGCCACGGCCCACGCGGCCGCGCAGCTGGTGCAGCTGCGACAGACCGAAGCGCTCGGCATGCTCGATCACCATCAGGCTGGCATTGGGCACGTCCACACCCACCTCGATCACCGTGGTCGCCACCAGCACGCTGAGGCGGTTGGCACTGAACTCCGCCATCACCGCCGCCTTCTCGGCCGGCGGCATGCGGCCATGCAGCAGGCCCACGCCCTGGCCGGCCAGGGCGGCGCTGAGCTCGGCATGGGTCTCGGTGGCGTTCTTCAGATCCAGGGTCTCAGACTCCTCGATCAGCGGGCAGACCCAGTAGACCTGCTGCCCGTTTTCCACCGCGTCGGCGATCTTGGCGATCACCTCCAGACGCTTGGTGTCGGCAAACACCTTGGTGACAATGGGGCTGCGGCCCGGCGGCAGCTCGTCGAGGGTAGAGACGGCCAGATCGGCGAAGTAGGTCATCGCCAAGGTCCGCGGAATGGGCGTGGCGCTCATCATCAGCATATGCGGCTCCATGCTCTGACCGCGGCCGCGTGAGGCCTGGGCTTCGAGCTTCTTGCGCAGAGCCAGGCGCTGCGCCACGCCGAAGCGGTGCTGCTCGTCGACGATGGCCAGGCCCAGCTGCTTGAACTGCACCTTGTCCTCGATCACCGCATGCGTGCCCACCACCAGGCCGGCGCTGCCATCGGCCACCGCATCGAGCATCTTCTGGCGCGCTTTGCCCTTGATGCTGCCCGTGAGCCATGCCACCTTGATGCCCAGGGGCTCCAGCCAGCCAATCAGCTTGCGGAAGTGCTGCTCGGCCAGAATTTCGGTGGGCGCCATCAGGGCGCATTGCCAGCCGGCGTCCATGCACACCGCGGCGGCCAGGGCCGCCACCACGGTCTTGCCCGATCCCACATCGCCCTGCAGCAGTCGATGCATCGGTTGCGCCAGGGCCAGGTCTTGCGCGATCTCCTCGGCCACGCGCTGCTGGGCACCGGTCAGGGCAAAGGGCAGGGCGGCCAGCAGCTGCTCGTGCAGGCCGCCGGGGCCGGCGCGCAGGGCCGGCGCGCGCAGCTGGGCGCGTTCGCGCTGGGCGCGCATCTGGCTGAGCTGCTGGGCCAGCAGCTCCTCGAACTTCAGGCGCTGCCAGGCCGGGTGGCTGTGGTCCTCCAGCGTGGCCAGGCTCACCCGCGGCGGCGGGTGGTGCAGAAAGTCCAGGGCCTCGCGCAGCGTGGGCAGCTGGCGCGGCACGCTGCCGGGCGGCAGCACCTCGGCCAGGTCGGCGCGCCTCAGGCCGGTGGCCACGGCGCGGCGCAGATAAGCCTGGGGCAGGTTGGCGCCGGCCGGGTAGACGGGGGTCAGGCTTTGCGCCAGCGGCGTGTCGGCGTCCACGGCGCGGAAAGCGGGGTGCACCATCTCGCGTCCGAAGAAGCCGCCGCGCAGCTCGCCGCGCACGCGCAGGCGCTGGCCCTCGGCCATGCTCTTCTGGTGCGAGGGGTAGAAGTGAAGAAAGCGCAGCAGCAGCAGCGCGCCGTCGTCGCCCTCCATCTTCACGATCAGCTGGCGCCTGCCGCGCAGCTCGACGCGGTTCTCGATCACCACGCCCTCGCACTGCACCGTCTCGCCTTCGCGCGCCTGGGCTATGGGGGTCAGCCGGGTCTCGTCCTCGTAGCGCAGGGGCAGGTGCAGGGCCAGGTCGATGTCGCGCTTCAGCCCCAGCTTTTCCATGGCCTTTTGCGGCGCGGATTTGCTGGCCTTGGCGGGCGTGACGGGACTGGATGAAACCTCAGGCATGGGCGCGATTGTGCCGTCAGGGCGAACCGGTATCCCCCGTATAGGGGCAGTGCGCATGAGTGAGCTTTACAAACAGGCACAATCCCGGCCGCGCCGCCTAGGTGGCGATCTCACAAGACCGACAGAACAGATGCAGAAGGGGAGGGTTCGGATGAACCGGAATACTCACGCACGTGCCGGATGGACCGGCGCGCTCTTGATCTCGGCGGCGCTGCTGAGCGCCTGCGGCGGCGGCGGGGACGGTGGGCCTGCCCCGGTGGTGGAGGCCCCCACGGCCATCCCGAGCGAGCTCAGCATCAGTGCCACGGCCCTGAGCGATGTGATGTCCGGCACGGCATTCACCAGCAATGCCGCGGCCCTGAGCGGCCTGAGCCATCTCTGGACCTTTGGTGACGGCAGTACCAGCGGCGAAGTCAGCCCCAAGCACGACTATGCCAAGGTGGGTGACTATGAAGTATCGCTGCGGGTGCCGAACAGCGCCGGCGCCAGCACGGAAGTCAAGTTCAAGCTTAGCGTCAATAACCGCGCACATGTGCGCGGCCTGGTCTGCTCCAGCGCCAACGACAGTGGCTGGTGCTGGCAGCAGCCCCGGCCCACCGGCACCAGCCGCGAGGACTATTTCTTCCTGGATGCCCAGACAGGCTGGTCGGTGGGGGACAACGGCGAAATCTTCAAGACGGTCGATGGCGGCACCAGCTGGACCCGCCAGGACAGTGGCTTGCGCACCCGTTTGCTCGCCATCGCCTTCGCCGACGCGAACAGCGGCTGGGCAGTGGGCGAGTTTGGCGCCGTGCTTCGCAGCACCGACGGCGGCAAGACCTGGAGCCAGCAGGCCGTGGGCTTGAGCGACTTGGGTCTGAGCCTGCGCGTGATCGACGCCAATTCCGCCGTGGTCTATGCCGGTTACGGCAATAGCCGTGTCCGCCGCACGACGGACGGCGGCAAGACTTGGACCGAGGCCAGCTTCGCACCGGCCGCGGTGGGGACCGATGGCACGCTGTGGAGCTTTGATGGCAATACGCTGAAAAAGTCCGCTGACGGCGGTGCTACCAGCACCACGCTTTACACGGGCGGCAATTTCAGCGACCGTTTCCAGCTTCTTAGCCCGCAGCTGCTGTTTCTGCGCAACTTCAGCGTCACCTGGGACAGCGCCAACTCCCGCTATGTCCACAAGCTGACCCTGCGCCGCAGCACGGACGGTGGCGCCAGCTGGACGAGCTATGAAGCCCAGGGGCTGATCGATGCCGATCTGAATTTCAGCGGCCCAGGTGAGGTGCTCTTCCAGGATGCCGACCGGGGCTTTTTGGTCGCCAGCGCGGCGATTTATCGCACTATCGACGGTGGTCGCAACTGGACCAAGCTTGGCGTGCCAAGCACGGGCAACTGGACCTACAGTAACGCCCGGGTGCTGGCAGGAGGCGTGCTCTACCGCACCGCCAATGCCTACAACGGCAGGGATCATTTCACCAGCGAAGACGGGGGCAACAGCTGGCAGCGCATCACCGCCCCGACCAGCGAGGGCCTGTACGAGTACCGCCCGCGTCGACTGGGCGCGAAGAGCTGGCTGTGGGTCAAGGGTGATCAGGCCTATCTCAGCTTGGACGGTATGCAGAGCTGGACCCAGGTGGGGGGCGTGAGCAGCGATGTCGCCCAACGCTCTTTGGTGGCGGCTTGGTTCTTTGACGCCAAGCGCGGCCTGACCCTGAACGCCAGCGGCGAGTTGCAGGAAACCAGCAACGGCGGCTTGGTCTGGACGACCAAGATCAAGAACCTTGCAGCCACCGGCTATGGCGGGAGCGAATTTCAGTTTCTAGCCAAGGGCAGCAAGGGCTGGCTGCTCGCCGGCGACGGCAAGATTTACCGCAGCACAGATGGTGGCGCCAGCTGGGCCACGCCGCTGATGGGCCGCTACACCATCAGCGCCTTCCACTTTGTGGACGAGAGCAACGGCTTCGCCCAGGCCTATGACCCAGCCAGCAGCAAGTCCTGGTTGCTGGTCAGCAGCGATGGCGGTGCGAGCTGGAGCGAGCGCGCCGAGCTCAGCACTCTAGGGGCTGCCCTTCAGTTCGGCAGCGACAAGAAGGGCGTGATCGTGGGCTATGGCGGTCGCATCATGGCCACCGATGACGGCGGTAAGACCTGGGTGGCGCGCTTCAGCGGCACCTCGGCCGACTTGAATCGGGTCCTGTTCAGCGACGCCAGCACGGTCTGGGTCCTGGGCGGAGCCGGTACGGTGCTCAAGTCGGTGGATGCCGGCCAGACCTGGAGCCGCGTCAATGTCGGCGCCACGCAGCGCCTGAACAGCATCCGCTTCATTGATGCACAGCAGGGTTGGATCGTTGGCGAAGGCGGTACGGTGCTGTTCACCCGCGACGGTGGCCAGACCTGGGTGCCGCAGAACGCCGGCACGCAAAAGGCACTTCAGCGTGTCTTTGCCGTAGATGGCCGGAGTGCCTGGATCAGTGGCGCAGATGGGACCCTGCTGGCTACCGGAACTGGCGGTTTCTGAGTTCCGTTTCTAAGGTGCTTTGCCAGGGGCTGTGCTGAGCGAGGCACAGCACCGGTAGCCCTGCCGGCTAGCTGGTGGCACGCCACCAGCTGGCAGATTCTGTCGAGTCATCCTTGGCGGGTGTCAAGGTGCTCTGGAAACCTCAGGCATGGGCGGCATCCTGCCAAGATGCGGGCGCGCTGCGTGGCCATAGACAATGGTGGCTGTCTTCAGCCCGCGGCCTGCGCCGCTACCCGACCCCGCCCATGATCAGCTTTCGTGTCTCACTGCACCAGCTCCGGTGCCATGGTTCCGGCCTCATGCTTGCGCTGGCCGCCCTGGGTCTTTCGGGCTGCGCCAGCCTCAGCGAAAGCGAGTGCCTGAAGGCGGACTGGCAGCGCTACGGGCTGCGCGATGGCCGCAGCGGCATGCCCGCTGACCGGGTGGATGAGCATGCCAAGGCCTGCGGCAAGGTGGGCGTGCAGCCCGATGCCGAACGTTGGCGCCAGGGCTGGGAGCAGGGCATCGCCCAGTACTGCATGCCCGAGAACGGCTGGCGCGTGGGCCTGCGGGGCGAGTTTGATCGCGGCGCCTGCGACGAGCGCCCTGATGGCGATCAATTCCAGCGCCTGTACGAGGCGGGCCGGCGCATCCACGAACTGACGCAGCAGCTCGACCGCAACTATCGCGAGGTCCAGCGCCTGGAGCGCGAACTGGCGAACGCCAAGACCGACGAGGAGCGCAAGCGCCTGCGCGCCCAGCTGCGCGAGCTGGACTATGCGCAGCGGCGCCTGCGCAGCCAGTACGACCTGGAAATGCTGCAGGCGCCGCGGCGCTACTAAAGCTCAGGCAGGCAAGGGCGGCCGAGCCGCCCGCCCATCACATGGGGGTGGGCACACCCGCCATGCGGTCGTGCTTGAGGAAGAACTGGCGGGCCAGGGCCACCAGCTGCTTGTCGCTGGGGTGGTCCACGGTCTCGTAGCCCACCACGCTGCTCACCTGGGCCGGGCGGTGCTTTTCCAGATAGTGCTTGAAGTCGGCCTGGGCGGTCTTGGAGCCGGTGATCAGGATTTCGCTGATGCCCTGCAGGGCCTCGCAGACCTCGGCGTAGAACTCATGCTCGGTGCGCACGGCGCTGCCATGCTGCTTGCTGTGGCGGCTGCTGGCCTTGACCTTCTCGGCCTGCACATGCTCGGCATCGAATTGAAGGATCTGGGCGCTGTGATGGTCCAGCCAGACCACGGCGTGAAAGAGACTCATGGTGACTCCGTTGGTGGGGTGAATGAAAGAAACAGGTGGCCGGCGCTGCCGCAGACTCAGAGCGTGTGGCGCTGGGCCTGGCCGGCGCCTTGCTGCTCGCGCTCGGTCTGACAGCCCGTGCAGCACAGGGACTGGGGATTCAGGCGCAGGCGGTCAAAGGCGATGGGCTGGCCGCAGTCCTGGCAGAAGCCGTAGTCCGGTTGCTCCAGCCGCTCCAGCGCGGCATCGATGGCGCGCAGGCTCTGCAGGGTGAGGTCGCTGCGGGCCAGGTCCACATCGCGGTCGGCGCGGTGGGCGGGCTCGTCTTCCTGGCTGGCCAGGGCGGCGCTCGCATGCTCGACGCGGCTGGTGTCCTCGCCCAGCTGCAGATTGAATTCACGCTCCAACTCGCGTCGCTGCAGCAACAGCGTGCTTTGGAGCTGGGCCCTTTGCCCGGCGGTGAGAAGGGTGCTCATGGGGGTGAACTCCTGGCTGACTGGTTCCCATGCTGTCACCGCTGGCCCCGGCGGGCGTTGATGCGCATCAAGCTGCGTGCGGCCCCATGGGACAATGCGGGCCTGTTTGGAACGGGTCCGTCCGGCCCTCAACACCACCATGTCCGATACCGCCCACTCCTCTGCTGCGGCCTCGCAGCGCGACTACAGCGTCGCCGACTTCGACTTTGAACTCCCCCCCGAGCTGATCGCCCAGACGCCGGCCGCCGAGCGCAGCGCCTCGCGCCTGCTGGACGGCCGCGGCAGCCCCCCGGTGGATCGCATCTTTCGCGAGCTGCCCCAGCTGCTGAACCCCGGGGACCTGCTGGTCTTCAACAACACCAAGGTCATCAAGGCCCGTCTCTATGGCCAGAAGGCCAGCGGCGGCGCTGTAGAGGCCCTGGTGGAGCGTGTGCTGCCCGCGGCCGCAGGCGGCCTGTCCGACGAGGTCTGGGCCCATATGCGCGCCAGCAAGAGCCCCAAGCCGGGCGCCCGGGTCAGCTTTGCCGACGGCGCCTTCGAGGCCGAGGTGCTGGGCCGCTGCGGGCCGGACAACGGGCTCTTTCATCTGCGCCTCTCGGGTGATGCCTTCGAACTGCTGGAGCGTCACGGCCATGTGCCCTTGCCGCCCTATATCGAGCATGCCGACTCCGAGGACGATGTGCGGCGCTACCAGACCGTGTTCGCCAAGGAACCCGGCGCGGTGGCCGCACCCACGGCGGCTCTGCACTTTGACGAAGGCGTGCTGGCCGCCCTGGCGGCCCGCGGCGTGGCCACGGCCCATGTGACCCTGCATGTGGGCGCGGGCACCTTCCAGCCGGTGCGGGTGGACAAGATCAGCGAGCACAAGATGCACAGCGAGTGGTTCGAGGTGAGCCCTGCCACTGTGGACGCCATCGCCGCCTGCAAGGCCCGCGGTGGCAAGGTCGTGGCCGTGGGCACCACCACGCTGCGCGCGCTCGAATCCGCCGCCCTGGGTGGCAGCCTGCAGGCCGGTGCCCGCGAGACCGATATCTTCATCACCCCGGGCTTCCAGTTCCGGGTGGTGGACCGCCTGATCACCAACTTCCACCTGCCCAAGAGCACCCTGATGATGCTGGTGAGCGCCTTCGCGGGCTACGAGCCCATCATGGCGCTCTACCGCCACGCCATTGCCCAGGGCTACCGCTTCTTCAGCTATGGCGACGCCATGCTGCTGGAGCGGCGCGCGGGCTGAAGGCCTGCGCCCGCTAGCAGGCCAGGGACTCGCGGAAGGCCGCGTCCAGGTCCGTGAGCGCCACGCTGCATTGCAGGGCCCAGCCCTGCAGCAGCAGCAAGGGGGCTCCGTGCAGCTGCAGCTCCAGGCCAATCGCCTCGTCCTGGCCCTTGCCGGGGACGCGACCGGGCAGGGGCAGACGGGCCTGGCGCCAGGCCTGGTCCGGGCCGCAGCGCAGCCGCGCTTCCTGCACCCGGCCCAGCAAGGCGCCTGCCTCGACGTCCGGCGGCAGCCGGGCGCCCTCTAGCAGCAGCACCACCACGCCACCGGCGAAGTAGCCGGGCGTGGCCCGCGCCTCGTGTGGGCCTGCCGAGCGCAGCGCATGGGCCGCCGCCAGGCGCAGCCGCAGGCCCTGGGGCACGCGCTCGATGCTGGCCAGCTCGCTATCGGCCAGCAGCAGGGTGTAGGGCATTGCGCTCATGGTCTTCCAGGGCCATCAACAGCCGCGTGCGCTCGCTGCGCGCCACGGTTTGCCAGGGCTGCTCACAGATCGCGCCTTCAAGCGCCCAGAGCAGATTGAGGCTGGCCGCCACACCGCTGCGCCTCACCCGCACAAAGGCCGCCACGGCGCCCATGGCGCGCAGCTGTGCTGCGTCCTCGATGCCCACGGCCTGCAGCCATTGCGCGGACTTGGGGCCGAGATTGGGTAGTTCGGCCAGTGTGGCTGTGGGCTGCTTCTTGTTCATGCAGGGCTCATGGTCAAAACGGGGCTGACTCGGGCGGCCGGGAACTCAGTCGGCCACCCCGGGCTGGCGCGGATCGAAGTCATCGCCCAGCGTGAACTCGCCGCGGCGAAAAGCCGCCAGCACCGCCTGCGCCTCTGCCAGCTGGGCCTGCGGCACGCGCACGCTGGCCCCGCCCACGGCCACCGAGAGCAGCGCGTTCGCCTGCACCATGTTTACATCGCCCGCCTCGGCCTGCAGCCCGGCCGATTGCAGGCAGGCGCTGAGCAGATGCGCCTCGGTGGGCGTGAGATTGCGCTCCAGCAGGGTCCAGTCGCCCAAATAGGGTTCCTGGCACAGCGCGGCGGGTGAGGGCTGTTCCTCGGCCGGATCCGGCAGTGGCAGATCACGCCGCTGCGCCTCGGCCACGGCCAGGGCATAGCCCGCCTCGCTGAGCTGCCCGGCACGCAGATGAGCCATCAGGGCCGCGTCCGGCAGCTGGGACAGCAGCAGGGTCAGGTCCTGGCGGTGGTGGTGGTGTTCGTCGGGGGCGAAGGCGGGGCTCATGGCGTTGCTCGCTCAGTGGCAGTGCTGTTGTTCGCAGGGAATACCGTCCCTGTCGCCATCCATCTCCACCCCAGGACAGTTGGCGAGGAAGAACTTGGCCTCGGCGCAGGAACTCATCTGCGAGCAGTGCCGGCGACCATCGCAACGGTAGGTGGAAGTCTCCTTCGGGAGGATCGTCGGTCCGGGCGTGCCGGTGTGTGGCGCCGGGGCCTTGGCTGGGGTGGCTGCCGATGCTGCACGGCGGCGCCATTCCTCGGCATTGAGCTCCTCCAGCGACTGCTGCTTGCGCTGTTGGCCACTGGGACATGGGCTTTGCTGATAGCTGAGCTGCCCGTCGACCATGCACTTGTAGGCCGGTGCTGCGAGGCCGAGGCCGGAGGCTGTGATCAGTATGGCGGCCACTGCATAGCCAATCATGATGTCTGTCCACTCGCGCATAAGTAAATCCATTGTGGCGGCTCTGGTGTGTTCGGCGATCGTATCGAGGCGGGCGGCGCAGTGTCGCGTCGGATGGCCCCGGCTTGCTGGCTGGAACAGCCGCTTCCCCCATGAGTGGGAGCGTGATCGTCGGTGTAAAGGAAAACGGCCACCCGAAGGTGGCCGTTCGTCAGGCAGTCGTCGGTCGCGGGGCTCAGCCCTTGCGGCTGTCGCCCTCGCCCGTCAGCAGCTGCACGCTGCCTTCGCTCTGGTGGCCCAGCAGGCCGGTCTGGGTGTAGATGCCCAGCTTCTGGCGGGTGTCGGTGATGTCCAGATTGCGCATGGTCAGCTGACCGATGCGGTCGGCCGGGGTGAAGGCGGCGTCTTCCACCTTCTCCATGGACAGGCGCTCGGGCGCGTAGGTCAGGTTGGGGCTGACGGTGTCCATGATGCTGTAGTCATTGCCGCGGCGCAGCTCCAGGGTCACCTCGCCGGTGATGGCGCGGGCCACCCAGCGCTGGGCGGTTTCGCGCAGCATCAGGCATTGCGGGTCGAACCAGCGGCCCTGGTACAGCAGACGGCCCAGCTTCATGCCGTTCATGCGGTACTGCTCGATGGTGTCCTCGTTGTGGATGCCGGTCACCAGGCGCTCGTAGGCGATGTGCAGCAGGGCCATGCCGGGGGCTTCGTAGATGCCGCGGCTCTTGGCCTCGATGATGCGGTTCTCGATCTGGTCGCACATGCCCAGGCCGTGGCGGCCGCCGATGGCATTGGCCTCGGCAAACAGCTCCACCGCGTTGGCAAAAGTGCGGCCATTCAGGGCCACGGGCACGCCTTCCTCGAAGCGCACGCTCACGGTCTCGGGCTTGACGACCACGTCCTCGCGCCAGAAGGCCACGCCCATGATGGGCTTGACGATGTTCATGCCGGCGTTCAGGAACTCCAGGTCCTTGGCCTCATGGGTGGCGCCCAGCATGTTCGAGTCGGTGCTGTAGGCCTTCTCCACGCTCATCTTGTAGTCGAAGCCGTTGGCGATGAGGTACTCGCTCATCTCCTTGCGGCCGCCCAGCTCGTCGATGAAGCTCTGGTCCAGCCAGGGCTTGTAGATCTTCAGCGCCGGGTTGGCCAGCAGGCCGTAGCGGTAGAAGCGCTCGATGTCATTGCCCTTGTAGGTCGAGCCATCGCCCCAGATATTGACGCCGTCGTCGCGCATGGCCACCACCAGGGCGGTGCCGGTCACGGCGCGGCCCAGCGGGGTGGTGTTGAAGTAGGTGGCGCCACCGCTCTTGATGTGGAAGGCGCCGCACTGGATGGCGGCAATGCCTTCGGCCACCAGCTGGGCGCGGCAGTCGATCAGGCGGGCGATCTCGGCGCCGTAGGCCTTGGCCTTGCGCGGGATCTCTTCGTAGTCGCTCTCGTCGGGCTGGCCCAGATTGGCCGTGTAGGCGCAGGGCACGGCGCCCTTGGCGCGCATCCAGTGCACGGCGGCGCTGGTGTCCAGGCCGCCGGAGAAGGCGATGCCGACGCGTTCGCCAGCGGGAATCTTTTGGAGGATGGTTGCGGCCACGGGACTTCTCTCTTCTCTTGCGCTGAAAGGGGGAGTGAGGGCAGGGGAAACAGCCGCCTATTCTAGGCGTCGGGCCGCAACCAGCCGATCCGGCCCTGGCCGGCCTCGTTCAGCCGGGCGAGCAGCGCGCCGGCGGCCTGCTCGGGCAGGGCCAGGCTCATCTCGACCAGGGTGCCGTGCTGCACGGCCAGCAGCTGGGCACCGTGCAGCTCCAGCTCGCGGCGCACCAGGCCCTCCAGCGCATAGGGCAGGGTGCAGCGCAGCCGGCTCAGGCGCAACTGGGGCACTTTCTCGGCGCCAAGCAGGGCCTGGGCCACGGCATCGGTGTAGGCGCGCACCAGGCCGCCCGCGCCCAGCTTCACACCGCCGAAGTAGCGCACCACCGTGGCCAGCACGCCCTCCAGGTCCTGGTGGCGCAGCACCTCCAGCATGGGGCGGCCCGCCGTGCCGCCGGGTTCGCCATCGTCGTTGGCCGCGCTCTGGCCACCGGCCAGCAGGGCCCAGCACACATGCGCGGCACCGACATGCTGCGCACGAAGTTCCGCGACTCTGGCCAGGGCCGCCTCGCGACCGGCGCAGGGCTCCACACAGGCGATGAAGCGGCTCTTCTTGATCAGCAGTTCATGGTGTGCGGGGGCGGCGAGGTTCAGGGGCATGGGCCGGATTGTCGCCGTCATGGTTTGGTGCCGGCTCGGCACGCTGCGACAATCGCGCCCATCATGCTGAAGTTCGACCTGCTCAAGACCGAAGGCCGCGCGCGTCGCGGCGTGCTCACGCTCAACCATGGCGTGGTGCAGACCCCCATCTTCATGCCGGTAGGCACCTATGGCACGGTCAAGGGCGTGATGCCGCGCTCGCTCGAAGAGATGGGCGCCCAGATCATCCTGGGCAATACCTTCCACCTCTGGATGCGGCCGGGCCTGGACATCATGAAGCAGTTCGGCGGTCTGCATCAGTTCGAGCGCTGGAACAAGCCCATCCTGACCGACAGCGGCGGCTTCCAGGTCTGGAGCCTGGGCGAGATGCGCAAGATCAGCGAGGAGGGCGTCAAGTTCGCCAGCCCCGTGAACGGCGACAAGCTCTTCCTCACGCCCGAGATCTCCATGCAGATCCAGACGGTGCTGAACTCCGACATCGTCATGCAGTTCGACGAGTGCACGCCCTACGAGACCAAGGGCCACATCACCACCGAGATCGAGGCGCGCAAGTCCATGGAGATGAGCCTGCGCTGGGCCAAGCGCTGCCAGGACGAGTTCGCCCGCCTGCAAAACCCCAACGCCCTGTTCGGCATCGTGCAGGGTGGCATGTTCGAAAACCTGCGCGACCACTCCCTGGCCGGCTTGGCCGCGCTGGACCTGCCCGGCTATGCCATCGGCGGCCTCTCGGTGGGTGAGCCCAAGGCGGATATGCAGCGCGTGCTGGCCCATATCGGCCACCAGCTGCCGGCCCACAAGCCGCGCTATCTGATGGGCGTGGGCACGCCGGAAGATCTGGTGGAAGGCGTGGCCCAGGGCGTGGACATGTTCGACTGCGTGATGCCCACCCGCAATGCGCGCAACGGCCACCTCTTCACCCGCTATGGTGATCTGCGCCTGCGCAACAGCCGCTACAAGGCCGACGAGCGCCCCGTCGACGAGACCTGCACCTGCTACACCTGCAAGGGCGTGACGAATGCCGACGGCACGGTCAGCGGCGGCTTCAGCCGCGCCTATCTGCACCACCTGGACCGCTGCGGCGAGATGCTGGGCCCCATGCTCACCAGCATCCACAACCTGCACTACTACCTGAACCTGATGAAGGAAGTGCGCGAGGCCCTGGACGCGGGCGACTTCGCGGGCTTCCAGAAGAAGTTCGCCGCGGACCGGGCGCGCGGGGTCTGAGGCCCTATATCAGGCTCGCGATCTGCTCGAAGCCCAGACGCGGGCCGCGCGGGTGGTTGCCGCTGGCGTCGCCATAGCCCAGATTGATCAGGAACTGCGCCTGGTAGCGGCCGTCGGGGAAGAACTCGGCATTGACCTTGGCGGTGTCGAAGCCGGCCATGGGGCCGCAATCCAGGCCCAGCAGGCGGGCGGCGAGGATGAAGTAGGCACCTTGCAGATGGCTGTTCAGGCCCGCCGTGCCGGCCGCCGCCGTGGCATTGCCCGCGAACATGTCATGGGCGCCGGGGAAGGAGGGGAACTGGGTGGGCAGATGCTCGTAGAAGCGGCTGTCGGCCGCCACGATCACCGTCACCGGCGCTGCCAGGGTCTTGGCCAGATTGCCCGGTGACAGAGTGGGGGCCAGGCGTTGCTTGGCTTCGGCGCTCTGCACGAAGACATAGCGCACCGGCTGGCTGTTCATGGCCGTGGGGCCCCACTGGGCCAGGGTCACGATCTCGCGCAGCGTGACCTCGCTGACGGGCTTGTCGCTGAACTTGTTGAAGGTGCGGGCCTGGCGGAAGGCCAGGTCCAGGACGGTGTTGTCGGCGGCTTGCTTCATAAGGCAGGAGCTTGTTGGGTGGCACAGAGAGTTTGACTGTAGCGCTGTGCCATGTCGCGCTCAGGCCTGCGCCGCCAGCAGCTGCCCCACGCGTTGCTGCAGGCCCTCGGGGCTGACCTCGGCGGCGATCAGGGGCGGGCCGGCCACCAGGCCCACGCGGCTGAAGATGCCGCGTCGGAAGGGGCGCACCATGGCCTGTCCCTGCTCCACGCGCGAGAAGAAGGAGCCCCAGAGATTCGTCAGCGCCAGCGGCACCACCGGCAGCTCGGGCCGGTCCTCGATGATCTTCATCACGCCGCCCCGGAAGGGCTGGAGCTGGCCGTCGCGGGTGATGCCGCCCTCGGGGAAGATGCACAGCAGCTCGCCCTCGTCCAGCACCTCGCGGGCGCGGGCAAAGGCGGCTTCATAGGTGGCTGGATCCTGCTTCTGAGGCGCGATGGGAATGGCCTTGGCCAGGCGGAACAGCCAGCCCAGCACCGGAATGCGGAAGATGCGGTGGTCCATGATGAAGCGTATGGGCCGCGGGCTGGCGGCCATCAGCAGCACCGCATCCACAAAGCTCACATGGTTGCAGACCAGCACGGCCGCGCCCTGGGCCGGAATGTGTTGCTCACCGCTGAGGCGAAAGCGGTAGATGCAACGCGAGGCGATGAAGGCCACGAAGCGCAGCAGGTACTCGGGCACCACCAGAAAGATGTAGGCCGCCACCACCGCATTGGCCAGGCCCAGCAGGCCGAAGAGCTGGGGGATGCTCAGGCCCGCGCCCAGCAGGGCCCCGGCCAGCAGCGAGCTGGCGATCATGAACAGGGCGTTCAGGATGTTGTTGGCCGCGATGATGCGCGCGCGGTGCGTGGGCTGAGCCCGCAGCTGGATCAGCGCATACATCGGTACGCTGTACAGGCCGGCGAAGAGGGCCAGCAGGGCCAGATCGGCCAGCACCCGCCAGTGCGCGGCCTGGGCCAGAAAAGCGCTCAGGCTCAGCGCCTGGCTCACCGGGGGCAGGGCGCGCGAGGCGAAGTACAGATCGATGGCGAACACGCTCATGCCGATGGCGCCCAGCGGCACCAGGCCGATCTCCACATGGCGTTTGGACAGCATCTCGCACAAGAGCGAGCCTATGCCTATGCCCACCGAGAAGACCACCAGCAGCAGCGAGGCCACCTGTTCATTGCCCTGGAGCACCTCCTTGGCGAAGGCCGGGAAATTGGACAGGAAGACGGCGCCGAAGAACCACATCCAGGAAATGCCTAGCAGGGAGCGGAACACCGCCAGCTGGCCATGGGCCAGTTTCAGATTGCGCCAGGTCTCGCTCACCGGGTTCCAGTTGATGCGCAGCTCGGGGTCGGTGGCGGGGCTGGCGGGAATGGCCTGGGCCGTGGCGCGACCGGCCAGGGCCAGCAGCAGGCCGCCCAGGGCCACATGGCGGGCGCCGACTTCCGGCGTGGCGATCAGCAGGCCGCCGGCCACATTGCCCAGCAGGATGGCCACAAAGGTACCCATCTCCACCATGCCGTTGCCGCCGGTGAGCTCGCGCTCGTTGAGCTGCTGGGGCAGGTAGGCGTACTTCACCGGGCCGAACAGGGTGGAGTGCAGACCCATCAGAAAGACGCAGGCCAGCAGGACCGGCACCTGGGTGGTCCAGAAGCCCCAGGCGGCCAGGGCCATGATGAGGATCTCCAGGCTCTTGATCAGGCGCATCAGCGAGGCCTTGTCGTGCTTGTCCGCCAGCTGGCCGCTGGTGGCCGAGAAGAGCACGAAGGGCAGGATGAAGAGCGCGCCGATCACCAGACCCGCCTGGGCCGGCTGCAGCCAGCTGAGCTGCAGCTGGTAGGTCAGCATGACCGTGAGCGCGAACTTGAAGAGATTGTCATTGGCCGCGCCCAGGAACTGGGTCCAGAAGAAGGGCGCGAAGCGGCGTTGGCCCAGCAGGGCGAACTGGCTGGGATGTCCGGCGGACCCTTGGTCTTGCAGGTCTTTGCTCACCAGAACTCCCAGCGCCCGGTCTTGATCACCCACAGACCCAGGGCGCCATTGGTCACCGCATGGGCGATCACGGCCGTCCAGAGCTTGCCGCTGCGCACATAGAGCCAGGCATAGGCTAGGCCGGCCACGATGGCGGCCAGCCACAGGGTGTGGGCCAGCATGAAGACAAAGGTGGAGAGCACGATGGCGCGCAAGCCTGCTTGGCGTGGGTCCACGCGCTCGAACTGCGGGTGGGCGATCCAGCGCATCAGGAAGCTGCGCCAGAACAGCTCCTCCATCACCGGCACCAGCAGGGCCGCGCCCACCCAGCGCATGGCGATCAGGGGCCAGTCGAGCCGGCCCTGTGCGTCCAGGGGCACGAAGCTGGCCGTCGCCTCGCCCAGCTGCATCCAGGGGGCATCAAGCTGAATCCACAGACCGAACACGGCCAGGCCCACGCCCACGCTCCACAGCGTCTGTTGAAGGTCCGGGAGGTTCTGGCGAGCCAATTCGCCGTAATCCTTCCAGAACCAGAGCAGGGCGCCGCCCACGATGAGCACACTCAGGCCGTAGACCCAGCGCGGATCGAGCGCGCCTCCATCTGGCAGCGAGCCGCGCAGCATCAGCAGTGCCATGAAGAGGGCGAAGGGAATGCAGCGAGCCAGGGCGGCGGTGCTGAGACCAGGGGGAATAGCTGTCTTCATGGTCGCGAGGGGGACGAACAAGGCGCGCAGGGTAGCCTGAAATCGTGACGTCCGGCAGCGAGCCGGTGATACGCGACTCAGGGCTTGCCAGGGTGTTCGGCCTCCAGACCCAGGCTCCGGCTGTCACGGCCCCGGGGCTGCAGACGCAGGGGCAGCCAGAGCGTGACTCGGGTCCCCCGGCCGATCTGGCTGCAGACCTCCACGTCGCCCCCCTGCAGCTCAATCAGCTCCTTGACCAGGCACATGCCCAGGCCTGTTCCCAGGATGGTGCCGCTGGGGTCGGCGCGGTAGAAGCGCTCAAAGACCCGGCTGAGCTGGCTCTCGTTCATGCCAATTCCCTGGTCGCTCACGCGCAGGCCCCAGGCTTCCCGACCGTCCTTGAGCAGTCCGCGCCGGGCGTCGAGAAGCACCTCCCCGCCCTGCGGTGAATACTTGAAGGCGTTGGACAGCAGATTGCTCAGGGCCTGCAGGATCTTTCGCTCGTCGCCCAGCAGTCTCGCCGGACCATCCGCTGTGTCTTGCGCGCTCAGACTCTGCAGAGTGGGTGCGCGTTCATCGGGGGAGCAGAAGGCCTGTGCGGCATCCTGCAACAGCCGCTGCGGGTCCAGACTGCGAATCTCCAGGTCCTCGCCTTGGCGGGCTTCGATCCGCGCCAGATCGAGCAGCTGGCTGACCATCTCGATGAGGCGACCGGTCTGGCGGTGGATGGCCTGGAACATTTCCTGCTGGCGTTCGGCTTTGTAGCGGCCACACAAGAGCAGCTCGACAAAGCCGTGCACACTGGTCATGGGCGTGCGTAGCTCATGCGCGGCGGTGCTCAGAAACTCGCTCTTCATGCGGTCGATCTCGAATTCCTGCGTCACATCCTGCAGGCGCAGCACCAGGCCGGAGTCCGGAGCGGGTTGCAAGTCGAGCCGCACCATGCGTTGACCCGTAAAGCGCAGGACCTGACCCTGCAAGGGGCTGGGCTGGGCCCGCAGGGCTGCGGCTTCGATCCGCCGGCTCTCCTGCCCGGACAGGCGAGCCTGGCAGAGCTCGGCAACCTGCTGGAGATCTAGACCCAGCAGCTCACTGCGCGGCAGCACGAGCAGATCGGCCAGGGCCTGATTGGCGATCTTGAGCACGGCATTGGCGTCGAAGTACGCGATGCCCTGGGGGCTGAGCGCCAGCACGGTTTCCAGCTCTGCGCTGCGCTGGCGCAGGCGCGCCGCCTGCTGGACCGCATCGTCCAGGGACATCTTCATGGTCTGATGAATCATCAGCATGTCGCCCAGCGCATCGTGCAGGGCGAAATGCTCGAAGCCCAGGCCGTGGGTGCGGAGTTGTGACTGCTCGGTGATGATGGCCGCACACAGCAGCAGCGCAGTGCCGTCCGACTGGCTCAGTACACTGCCGCGCAGCATCACAGGTGGCTTGTGCTGGGTGCGCAGCACACACAGGCTGCCCTCGTAGCGCGCCCAGTCGGCGTTCTGTGGATCCAGTCCCCGTGGGCGTCGGATCTCGATGTGCTCATGGATCGTGCTGCCTGGTCGCAGCCCTGGTATCAGGTGCAGCAAGCTGGCGCCACAACTGATCAAGCGGCCCTGGGGGTCGACGTGTAGAAAAAAGGGAAAGGCAGCCGCGAGACGGTCGCCGCTGAGGCTGGGCGCGGGCTGCTCGGACATGGCGGCCTGCCCGCTTCAGGCGGGCTGGATGCGTATCTCGAAACGATCGGCTGCAGCGCCCTGCGACCGGTCGTCGGTCTGGCTGACCTCGATGGTTTCGCCAAAACGCTTGGCAAGACCATGCAGGAGACCCTCCACAAAGGCCGAGAGCCCTGGTCGCTGAGATTGGTAGAGCAGGACGAATCGGTCAGGCTCTCCGCTGGGATGGTCCTGCAGCTCGAAGTAGGGCATGGACATTTCGCTGAACACGGTCTCGACGCGCCCATGCATATCGTTGAGCCGCGAAAGGAACTCCCGGGTGCTGTGACCGAAGCCGTCCAGCAAGTCGCCGTAGCCCTTTTGTGCCGTGAACAGGATCCAGTGCTCGCCGAAAGCGTGCAACACCTCGGTGGCCGGCAGGCCCAGCTCCTCGCTGGCGGCGCCGACCAGCTTGTAGGTGAGCTCGTCCGGGTAGGTCTGCATGGAGAGAAACTCATCGTCCGGGTAGCTGGCGCGCTCGCGAATCCTCTGCCAGCCGGGTTCCCCGCGCAGGGATATCACCAAGTCTCGAACCGCGCGATTGACAAGTCCGTACATCGCTATACCTCCGCGTGCAAAGCACTTTCAGCTTCAATGTAGGTCCGACGCCCGGGTCTGTCTTGGTTTTCCGTTCGTCCATGTCGTGAAGATGTCACGCGCGGGGCCAAGCCGCATCGGCCCCGCGGCCGCCGGCCGACTGGCTGTTCAGCGACCTCCCGCCACATCAAGGGTGGTCGCCACGGTGTAGCTGGCGGCATCCGAGAGCAGCCAGGCAATCGCCTCGGCCACCTCCTCGGCCCGGCCCAGGCGCTGGATGGGAATGCCGGCGGTGGCCGCGGGCAGCAGCTCCGTGGTGCCGCTGTCGGCATGGATCTCGGTCTCGATGATGCCCGGGCGCACGCCGTTGACGCGAATGCCCTCGCCGATCAGCTCCCGGCCCAGGCTCACGGTGAGGCTGTCCACCGCGCCCTTGCTGGCCGCGTAGTCGGCATAGATGCCCGGTGAGCCCAGCTGGGCGGCGCGCGAGCTGAGGTTGACGATGGCCCCGCCCGCGCCGCCCTGGCGCGTGCTCATGCGCCGCGCGGCCTCGCGGCTGCACAGCAGGGTGCCGAAGACATTTACCGCGAACAGGCGCTGCCAGCGCGCCATGTCCATCTGGGCCAGACGCTGGGCCGGCACCACGATGCCGGCGTTGTTCACCAGGCCGCTCAGGCGGCCCAGCGCGGCGTCGATGCGGGTGAACATGGCCAGCACCTGGGCCTCGTCCGCCACATCGGCCTGCAGGGCCAGAAAGCGCTGACCCGGGTGGGCGGCGCGCAGCTCGGCCTCCAGGGCCTGGGCGCTGGCAGCGTCGCGTGCGTAGTTGAGGGCCAGGTCATGCCCGTGCGCGGCGAGCAGCCGGGCGGTGGCGGCGCCGATGCCGCGGCTGGCTCCGGTGATCAGGGTGAGCGGGGCAGGTTTCATCGCAGCGCGGTTGCTGGCCGGGATGCGCTGGATGATAGGCGCTGAATGGCTCAGGCCAGGGCCACGCGGTTGCGTCCCAGATGCTTGGCCCGGTACATGGCGCTGTCGGCGCGCGAGATCAGCAGATCGGTGGCATAGGGCGGGCTGCTGGCCAGGCCGATGGACAGCGTCACCTGCAGGCCCGGGGCGATGCCGTCCCAGGGGAAGGACTCGACGCACTGGCGCAGGCGCTCGCAGACCTCGAAGGCGCGGTCGGGCACGGTGTCGGGGAAGAGCACCAGGAACTCCTCGCCGCCGTAGCGCAGCAGCAGGTCGCTGCCGCGGGTGTTGTCGCGCAGCATCTGGGCCAGCTGCTGCAGCACCCGGTCGCCCACCGTGTGGCCCAGCTGGTCATTGATGAGCTTGAAGTGGTCGGCGTCGATCAGCGCCAGGGTCAGGACCTGGTCGGCCGCTTCGGCGGCACGCAGCAGGGCGGGCATGCGCGACTCCATGCAGCGGCGGTTGCCCAGACCGGTGAGCGGATCCAGCTCCAGATGGGCCTCCAGAGTCGCGGCGCGGGCCTCCTGATGCTCGGCGCGCTGGCGGGATTGCTCTGCCTCCAGCCGCGTCACGAAGAAGCGCGACTGTGCCATCAGCTGGGCCGTGGCGCGGCGGCGCTCGATGTGCTGGTAGCGCTCGAACTGCAGCAGGGCTTCCTCGAACAGACCCAGCCGGCGCGCCGCGCGGTACAGCGCATGGTGGGCGCGCAAGGCCGTGGCGGCGGGCGCGCGTTCGCCGGCCTCACGCATCAGCAGGTGCAGGTCCGCATAGGCGTGCTCCGCTTGGTCGCACTGCAGTTGCAGCTCGGCCAGGGAGCAGCGCAGCCGCCAGGCCTGAGCCTCGAAGCCGTGAGCACGCGCCTGGTCCAGGGTTTGTTCCAGCAGGGCCTTGGCCGCGTCCAGATGGCCGCTGTGAAGCAGGGCCTCGCCCAGATTGCCCTCGGTCATGACCCGGGCAAAGGGATCGCCATAGGCCTCGGCGTGCGGACGTACCTCTTGGGCGTAGCGCAGCGCACGCTCCAGCGCATCGGCGCAGGCGGCGTCATGGCCGCTGTCACGCAGCAGATAGAAGGCGCCCAGCGCCACGCCGCAGAGATTGTTCAGCGTGACCACACGCTCATGCAGGGAGGGCTGCTCGCGCACCAGCACCGCCGCTTCCATCATCAGGCGCTCGGCCTGCCAGGGGTCGCCCATGCGCTCGAAGGTGGCGCCCAGGGCGTTCAGTGCCAGGGCGACCAGGCGGCTGTCGCCCAGCTCCTGTGCCACCGCGTAACCCTCGTTGGCACAGCGCATGGCGGTCTCGAAGTCGCCGGTCTCAAAGCCGGCCAGGGTCATCCAGCGCAGCAGCTCGCCGAGTTCGATGCTGGGCCCCTGGGCCTGCATGAGCGGCAGCAAGGCTTCGCCAGCTCGGAGCAAGGCATGCAGATCACCCCGTCGGTAGAGAAAGAAGGCGCGCAGGCGGCCGGCCTCAATCTGCTCGGCCAGCAGCCGCTGTTCCCGGGCCAGATCCCAGGCGCGCTGTGCCAGGGTCAGACCCTCGTCCAGGCGCGATTGAGCCTGGGCCTGCCGGGCCTCGGCGAGGCAATGGCTCAGGGCATCGGCATGCTGGACCTCGGGACTGAGGGCATCGGACATGGGTGCTTTTTTACATCGTGTCACAAGAGCATGAGCGTAGCCGCAGCCTGCCGCGGGGCCTGCGCCCTTCCGACAATTTGTGCGCGGAGCGCCCAGTCGGGCGCAGTGCTCAGCGGCTGGTCGGCATCACGAACTCGGCGCCCTTGCCAATGCTGGCGGGCCAGCGCTGCATCACGCTCTTCTGCTTGGTGTAGAAGCGCACGCCTTCCTCGCCATAGGCATGCATATCGCCGAACAGGCTCTTCTTCCAGCCGCCAAAGCCATGCCAGGCCATGGGCACGGGGATGGGCACATTGATGCCCACCATGCCCACCTGGATGCGGCGGGCGAACTCGCGCGCCACATGGCCGTCGCTGGTGAAGCAGGCCACGCCGTTGCCGAACTCATGGGCGTTGACCAGGTCCACCGCCTCGCCGAAGTCCGGCACGCGCACGCAGGCCAGCACCGGGCCGAAGATCTCTTCCTTGTAGATGCGCATGGCGGGCGTCACATGGTCGAACAGGGTGCCGCCGGTGAAGAAGCCGCCCTCATGGCCAGCCACCTGGTGGCCTCGCCCGTCCACCAGCAGGGCGGCACCTTCCTCCACGCCCAGCTGGATATAGCCTTCGATCCGCTCGCGCGCCTCGCGGGTGACGATGGGGCCCATCTCGGCCTCCAGCTCCATGCCGTTCATGATCTTGAGCGCGCGGGCGCGCTCGGCCAGCTTCGGGATGATCTTGTCGGCTACATCGCCCACCAGCACCGCCACCGAGATGGCCATGCAGCGCTCGCCGGCCGAGCCGTAGGCGGCGCCGATCAGGGCGTCCACGGCCTGATCGATGTCGGCGTCGGGCATCACCACCATATGGTTCTTGGCACCGCCCAGGGCCTGGACGCGCTTGCCCAGGCGGGCGCCGGTCTCGTAGATGTACTGGGCGATGGGCGTGGAGCCCACGAAGGACAGGGCCTTGACGTGCGGATGGTTCAGCAGGGCGTCCACCACCACCTTGTCACCCTGCACCACATTGAAGACACCGTCGGGCAGGCCGGCCCGCTTGAAGAGTTCGGCGATGAAGAGGCTGGGCGAGGGATCGCGCTCGCTGGGCTTGAGGATGAAGGCATTGCCGGTGGCAATGGCCACGGGCGCCATCCACATGGGCACCATGAAGGGGAAGTTGAAGGGCGTGATGCCGGCCACCACGCCCAGGGGCTGGCGCATCGTCCAGTTGTCGATGCCGGTGGAGACCTGCTCGGTGTAGTCGCCCTTGAGCAGCTGGGGCACGCCGCAGGCGAACTCCACGATGTCGATGCCGCGGCTCACCTCGCCCTGGGCGTCGGTGAAGACCTTGCCATGCTCGGCCGTGATCATGGCGGCCAGCTCGTCCTTGTGCTGGTTCAGCAGCTCCAGGAACTTGAACATCACGCGGGCGCGGCGCAGCGGGGGCGCATCGGCCCAAGGACCGAAGGCGGCCTGGGCAGCGGCCACCGCGCGCTCCACATCGGCCACGCTGCCCAGCTGCAGCTGGCGCGCCACCTGGCCGGTGGCGGGGTTGTAGACCGCCTGATTGCGGCCGGCCGTGGCCTCGGCCGGCGCACCGGCGATGAAGTGGGTGATGTCGCGCGAATCGGTGTAGGCGGGCACGGGGGCGAGGGCCATGGCGGTCTCCGGGTGAGGACTTGTTGCGGCGCAGTCTAGGCCGCGCCCCCGCGCCTGCCAATCGGCTGGCAGTGATTTGATTGTTCAATAATCCGAACAATGGACGCCCGCGACGAGCACCCCAAGCCTCCCGCCCTGCCCGAGCTGCGCAATGAGCTGCTTTGGGGCCAGCTGCATGCCCTGCTGGTGATCGCCCAGCTGGGCAGCTTCACCAAGGCGGCCCAGCGCCTGGCCCTGTCCAAGGCCGCGGTGAGTCAGCGCATTGCCGATCTGGAGCGGGCCATGGGCCAGCAGCTGGTGGCGCGCACCACGCGCTCGGTGCGCCTGAGCGAGGCCGGCCAGCGCCTGGTGGAGGAGACCGAGGCCAGCTTCGCCCAGATCACCCGCAGCCTGGCCGAGGCGCGCGACGCCGCCGGCCAGCCGCGCGGCCTGCTGCGCGTGACCGCGCCCGTGGCCTTGGGCCGCCAGCATGTGGCGCCGCAGCTGGAGAGCTTCTTCCGCCGCTACCCGGAGATCCGCATCGAGCTGGACCTCTCGGACCGCCTGGTGCCCCTGGCCCAGGAGGGCTACGACCTGGCCATACGCCACACCAGCAGCCCGCCGGACACCCATGTGGCGGTCAAGCTCTGCGCCTCGCGTGCCCTGCTGGTGGCCAGCGGTGCCTATCTGCGGCGCCAGGGCGCGCCCGCGCATCCGGCCGAGCTGGGCCAGCATCAATGTCTGCCCTATCTGCGCCCGGGGCCAGCGGTCTGGCTCTTCGAGCGGCGCGGCGCCGCGGGCGGGGAGCGGCTCAAGGTGCCGGTGCAGGGACCCTTGCGCGCCGGCAATAGCGAGGTGCTGCGCGAGGCTGCGCTGGCCGGTCTGGGCATCGCCCTGCTGCCCGATTTCAGTGCCGCACCCGCGGTGCGCGCCGGGCGGCTGCGCGAGCTGCTGCCGGACTGGCGCCCAGCCGGCTTCTTCGGCGACGGCATCTATGCCATCCACCCCTGGAGCAGCAGCACGCCGCGGCCGGTGCGGCTCTTCACCGAGCATCTGAAGGCGGCGCTGGCGGCGGGCTTCGAGGGCGCCCGAGGCGGCGGATAAAAAAACGCCCGACCGGCAAGCCGGGCGGGCGGTGCAAGTCCTTGGAGGCAAGGACGTCGTTGGGATCGGTGCCCGGCCTGAACCGGGCGTGCTTGCAATGTAGCCGCGGGCTTGGGGCGCCGCCCATCCCACCCTTAGGGGATGCCAGCGGAAATGTGCAAGCGCCTGTATCCGCAGGTTCAGGGCCATGGTGCGGCGGCTGATGTGAGAAAAAGGACGTGGCGGGAGCGCATCGTGGCGCGATAGTGGCGAGACAATCGAGGCATGAGCACGATGACGACCCCCAGCAAGCCCGCAACCCAGCCCCTCAGCGAGGCCGAGATGGAGCGACTGCAGGACCTGCTGGACGCCCTGCCGGCGCCGCTGGAGCCCCTGGACATCAGCATGCTGGACGGTTACCTGGTCGGTGTGCTGCTGCAGCCCAAGGCCGTGCCGGCGCATCAGTGGCTGCGTCCCATCCTGGACAGCGAGGGTCGCGAGCTGCCCCCGGGCCTGCAGACCGAGCCCATCCTGGCCCTGTGCAAGCGCCGCCATCAGCAGCTCAACCGCGCCATTGCGGAGCGCCAGTGGTTCGACCCCTGGGTCTTCGAGCTGGGCGATGAGGATGGGGACGATGAGGACGAATTCGACAGCGATCCCTCCGAGGTGCTGCTGCCCGGGGTGGCCGGCTTGGCCCTGGCCACCGAGATCTTTCCCGATCTGATGCGCCAGGAGGCCAGCCAGCTGCTGGAGCCCCTGGCCGCGATCTACCGCCATCTGGATCCGGACGATCTGGAGGACGCCGATGATCTGCTGGAGGAGATCGAAAGCCTGGAGCCCGCCGCCGATCTGGAGGAGGCGGTGGAAAGCCTGGTCGCTGCCTGTCTGATGCTGGCCGACATCACCCGCCCTCAGGCCCAGGCGCCGCGGGCCGCGCCGGCCAGGCCGGGTGCCGGCCGTCGCACGCCGCCGCGCCCGGGTGCGGCACCCGGCGGCCGCGGCCCGCGCAAGCCCCGCTGAGCTTTTGCTCAGCGCGCCGCGCCGAAAAGGCGCGCGGCGTGCAGGCCCAGGCCGGTGGCCACCGAGGCGAAGCGGTCGCCGCGCACCGCCTCGGCCGCCGGGAAGGCGGCGGCAATGCGCTCGGCCAGCAGGCGCAGGCCGGTGGAGCCGCCGGTGAAGTAGAGCGCATCCACTTGGTCAATCCGCAGGCCGGCCTGCCGCACGGTGTCGCGCCCGGCCTGCACGATGCGCTCCACATCGCTGTCCAGGGCCTCCAGGGCCTGGCTCTCGCCCAGGGGCACGCGCAGGCCGCTTTCCACGAGGCCCAGGTCGATCTCGGTGCTGCCGCCGCCGGACACGGCGATCTTGGCGTCTTCGGCGCGGCCCGCCAGCTCATGGCCCAGATGGTCTTCCAGCACCGTCATCAGGCGGGCGTGGTGCTGAGGGTTGCCGTAGAAGCTGCGCATGCCGCGCAGCTCGGCCACGCGCTGCGGGCTGTAGACGGTGTTGATCAGATGCCAGGTGGCGAGGTCGAAATAGATGCCGCTGGGCACCTCGCGCGCGGGCTGGCCGGGACGCTCGGGGCCCAGGGAGCGGTAGCCCAGCTCGCGCAGGATGGAGGCCAGCTCGATATGGCGGTCGAAGTCGGTGCCGGCGATGTGCACGCCGTGGTTGGCCAGGATGTCCTCGCGGCGGTCCAGGCGTGCCATGCGCTCAGGGCCCACGCGCACCACCGAGAAGTCGGAGGTGCCGCCGCCGATATCGGCCACCAGCACCAGGCGCTCGCGCGTGGTCTGGCGCTCGTAGTCGAAGGCCGCGGCGATGGGCTCGTACTGGAAATGCACCTCACTGAAGCCCACGGCATGCGCGGCCGCCTCCAGCGAGGCCTGGGCCGCGGCGTCGCGTGCGGGCTCCTCGTCCACGAAGAAGACCGGGCGGCCCAGCACCACGCGGTGCAGGTCTTCCGGCGCGCCCGCGGCCTGGGCCTGGCGACGCAGGCGCTTGAGGTAGCCGGCCAGCATGTCGAAGTAGCGCACGCCGCGGCCGCCGCCCACATCGGTGCTCTGCTCGATGAGGCTGGAGCCCAGGATGCTCTTCATGGAGCGCATCAGCCGGCCTTCCACGCCCTCCACATAGGCGGCCAGAGCGGCGCGGCCGAAGGCGCGCGGCGGGCCGTCGGCATCATGCGGGCCCTCGGCGTAGTAGAAGACCGCCGTGGGCATGGTGAGCTGGCCGGGCTCCAGCTCCACGAGGCGGGTGCTGCCCTGCGGCGCATCGGGCGCGCTGCAGGGAATGGCGATCGCGGAGTTGGACGTGCCGAAGTCGATCGCGCAGAAGGAGGGGCTCATCATGGCTCGCACACCGCAAAAATGGGGTCGCGGATTGTAGTGGCCAGGGGCGGACCGCCCAAGCCCGCCGGGCTGAGCCCGGATCCAATCAGACCGTGGCCACGCGGCGGGCGGGCAGGGCGTCGCCGTAGAAACCGAAGGCCATCTCCGGGGCCTGACCGGCCATCAGCTCGGCCAGGGCGCGGCCCGAGCCGGCGCCATGGGTCCAGCCCAGGGTGCCGTGGCCGGTGTTGAGCCAGAGGTTGCTGGCCTTCTTGCTGCGGCCGATATAGGGAATATTGGTGGGGGTGCTGGGGCGTAGGCCGGTCCAGTAGTTGGGCTCGCTGGTGTCGGCCACGCCGGGGAAGAGCTCCTCATAACGACGCACCAGAGCGGCGCAGCGCGCGCGTGCCGTCGGGTTGTCGAGGCTGAGGTCGAAGCCGGCCAGCTCGGCCGTGCCGGCGATGCGGATATGGTCGCCCAGGCGCGAGATGGCGAGCTTGCGCCCGTCGTCCAGCAGGCTGACCACGCTGGCCGCTTCCGGGCGCTTGAGGCGCAGCGTGGCCGAGTAGCCCTTGGCGGGGTAGATGTTGAGATGTTCGCCCAGGGGCTTGAGCAGGGCGGGTGCGTAGGAAGCCAGGGCCACCACATAGGCGTCGGCGCTGAGGCTGGTCTTGCGGCCGCTCAGACGCGAGGCCACCACGGCGCCGCTTATGGTGCCGCCCGCCGTTTCCAGGCCCAGCACATCATGCTCCCAGAGAAAGGTGGCGCCACGCTGGGCACAGAGCTGGGCCAGCTTCTGGGTGAAGACGCGGGCATCGCCGGATTCGTCGCTGGGGGTGTAGGTGCCGCCGAACACGCCCTGCTCGAAACTGCGCAGCGCAGGCTCCACGGCGAGCACTTCTTCGCGATTGAGGACGCGGCGATCCACGCCATGACGCTGCATGATCTCGGCGGCGCCGGCGCCGGCATCGAAGTCGGCCTGGCTGGAGAAGAAGTGCAGGATGCCGCGCTCCAGTCGGTCGTACTCGATGCCGGTGCTGGCCACCAACTCCTTCATGGAGGCGTGGCTGTAGCGACCCAGCTGGATGAGTTGCTCCACATTGCGCTCGAAAGCGGCGGTGGTGCATTGGCCCAGGAAGCTCAGACCCCAGCGCCATTGAGCCGGGTCCAGCCGCGGGCGGAAGAGCAGGGGCGAGTCGTCCTTGAGCAGCCATTTGGCCACCTTGAGTGGCGCGCCGGCATTGGCCCAGGGCTCGCAGAAGCAGACCGAGATCTGCGCGCCATTGGCGTAGCTGGTTTCCAGCGCGGCGTCGGGCTGGCGGTCGACCACGATCACCTCGTGACCCTGCTCCAGCAGATACCAGGCGGTGCTGACACCGATGATGCCCGCGCCCAAAACGACAACCTTCATGACGGCCTCCTCATAGCGTGTCCGGCCCGACCATGGGGGCTCAGTATGACTCTCGGACCCGGGCCTGGTCTACGCGGGGACATATCCCGTCGGGGTGGTCGCACGCGACCGGGCAAGGGTGGGCCGGATTGTGCTCAGAGCCGATGAATTGATGAAGTGTCATTCATATTTCTCGGAGTACATTAGCATCACTTATGAAAGACCTGGACTCAGCCGGACTGGACTGCCTGGCCGCACTGGCCGATGAGCACAGCTTTGAGCGTGCCGCCAAGGTGCTCAGCATCACGCAGAGCGCGGTTTCGCAGCGACTGCGCAGCCTGGAAGCCCAGGTGGGTCAGTTGCTGGTGGTGCGATCGCGCCCCTTGCGCCTGACGGAGCCCGGCAAATTGCTGCTGCGCTATGCGCGCCAGCTGCAGGCATTGCGAGCCGATGTTCTGCGGGAGCTGGGTGCGGGCCTGGCGCCCCACGAGCGCCTGGCCATTGCGGTGAATGCCGACAGCCTGGCGACCTGGGTGCTGCCGGCATTGGACGGCATGGTCCAGCGCGGCCTGAGCGAAGGTTTTGGTCTGGAGCTGGTGGTCGATGACCAGGACTTCACCCATGACCGCTTGCGCCAGGGCGAGGTGCTGGGCTGCGTGAGTACCGTGCGTCAGGCCCTGCGTGGCTGTGCGGTTCAAGCCCTGGGCGTGATGCGCTATGTGGCGGTGGCCAGCCCGGCCTTTGTGGCTCGGCATCTGCCTCAAGGGCTGACGGCGGCCAATTTTGCCCAGACGCCGTTCCTGGTCTTCAATCGCAAGGACGACACCCAGTCGCTCTGGGTCTCCAAGGCCTTCGGTCTGCGCTCGCCGAGGCTGCGCGAACGCTTTGTGCCCTCCAGTGAGGCCTATGCCCGGGCGGTTTGTCTGGGTTGGGGTGTGGGGGTGGCTCCGGAGCTGCAGCTGCGGCCCCTGCTGGACAGTGGGGAGCTGGTGGCCCTGCGTCCCGAAATCAGCGTGGATGTGGGCTTGTACTGGCACCAGTGGAAGCTGGTGGCGGAGCTGGAAGCGGCCCCTGCACGTGCGGCCCTGCTGGATCAGGTGGGCCAAGCTCTGGCATTGGGGGCCCGTCAGGCCCTGGCCCCGCTGCCCTAGCCGGCGCTGAGAGGCAAGGCAGGTGCGCTGTTTACTTTACTTGGCGCTGGTCTGCTGCTCGGCGAGCAGGACCTGGGTCTGTTGAGCTGTCGCCTTGCCCTTGGCCAGGTCAAGCCTCGGGGCTGGCGGCGCGCCCGCATGCTGGCTGATCAGGGCCAGCATGAGAGCGCCGAGGACGGCGGTGCAGACAATGGCTCGGCTGAGCCAAGCATGGATGGCAGGCGTCATAAAGATTCTGTGGGCCGGGTCAAACCCGAGGCCGCGAAGACTAAAGGGGCTATGCCCTGCGAAACATCCTTCCTCGGAGGGATGGACCGAATGCGCCAGTAGGCCTTTGGCGGTAGCTTTGTGCCACCGCGAGTTGTAACGGTAGGCGAGGGCGTGCGTTTTTCCCAACTGCGATGGTTTGAACCCCTAATTTGGTGATTCCCCGCACGCCGTGCGCGAGCACACTGGAGTCAACCAGCGAAGTTAGCGAGGTCCATCATGCGATTCACTCCCGCACTGCGTTTCTTCCGCAAGAACTCGCTGCCAGGGGATGCGCATGATCCCGCCGACCTGGGTACGGCTTTTGGCATGGAAGCCAGCCTGGAGGGTGACCCCAGCGAGGGGCCGCAGCTGCAGCGCTCATACCCCCTGGAGTCGGAGCAGATGGCTGCTCAGCCAGCGACGGAGTCGCCGCTGGCCTGGTTGAGCCGGCGCAGCGGCAAGCACTGAAGCTGTGGACGGTCTGGCGACCGTCCAGGTTCAGCTATCGCTGCAAAGTGCTGCTTCAGCGCACCAGCAGGGTCGGCACGTTGGTATGGGCCATCACCTTGGTGGCGACCGAACCCATGACCAGATTGCCCAGGGTGCTGTGGCCGTGTGAGCCCATGATCAGCAGATCAAACTTGCCCTTGTCCGCGATGCCGGCGATGACATCGGCCGCGGCGCCCACCTTGTGGACAAACTCGGCCTGCATGCGCTGCTTGGTGAAGAAGGTGCGCAGGGTCTTCAGCACCTTGTCGGCCTCGTCGTTGTAGTAGCTCTTGAGCACTTCCTTGTCCAGCACGGCGGCGGCGCGAGGCGGCACGGCGGGCACGGCATGCAGCACCGTGTACTGGTGTCGGTCGCCCAGCCACTCATCGTGTGCGGCCAGATAGGCCAGCATGCGCTTGGTGTAGGGGCTGCCATCGACGGCGACCAGAATCTTCATGCTCCACTCCTTCGTTTAGGTTTGCCAACAATGGCTCTGTCTTGCCTATGCAGTCTGTCAAAGAGGGTCGTGATGCAGCTTGATGCTTGTCAAGTAGCGAACACCTCCACGCAGCGCTGGTCATCGTAATTCAAGGCTTCGCCGCGCTGGCTGTGGCCGCGCGCATTGCAGACCACATGGCAGCCGTGCAGGCGGTAGTCGTGGCGGCAGTGCAGATGCCCATGCAGCCACAGCCGGGCGCGTGGCAGCAGGTCTTCGTCGTTGTTGCAGAAGCTCGCGGTGCCGGGCTGGCGGCCGTAGCGCGGGTCGGCACTGTGGATGCTGGGGCCGAAATGCGTGATCACCACGGTCGCATCCCAGTCGGGGCCGCTCTCCGGGGCTGCCAGGGTTTCGGCCAGCCAGGCGCGGCAGCGCAGGGCCTGCTCGCGCACGGCAGGAGCGTCAAAGGGGTGGCCGTGGCGGCTGCTGTTCATCACCCGCTGGAAATAGCTGCCGGCACGCAGGGCGCGTTCGCGCTGCGAGGGGCCGAAGAGATCGAAATCGCACCAGCGCGTGCTGCCCACGAAGCGCACGCGCCGGCCCTGGGCATCGCGCATCAGATGCACGCCGTCGTCCAGCATCACGAAGCCCAGCTCGGCGGCCAGGGCGTGCAGACCGGCCCGGGCCGCGTCAAAGTCGCGGCCATCGTACTCATGGTTGCCCGGCACGAAGAGCACGGGCACCGGCCAGCCGGCAAAGCGGCGCAGACCGTGCCAGCCGCTGTCCACATCGCCGGCCAGCACCAGGGCCTCGACGCCGGGTGCGGGCCGGGGCTGGAAGTCTTCGGTCTCGAGGTGCAGGTCCGAGATCAGCTGAAGTCGCACGTCGTCAGCATTCAGGCGGCTGGCCGAGCGGCTGCCGCTGATCCGGCTTTGCCGGTCAGCCGGCAGTGCCCCCTCGAGGGGGCGGCCGCAGGCCGTAGGGGGGGAGCCTTAGTTGGCGCCATGGCATTGCTTGTACTTGCGGCCCGAGCCGCAGGGGCAGGGGTCGTTGCGGCCGACCTTGGGCAGGTCGCGGCGCACGGTCTCCACCTTGTAGCGGTGCTCTTCGGTCAGGTCGCGCAGATCGGCCACGGTGACCACCAACTCCTCGACGGCGTCGTCGAAGTCCTTGAGCGGATGGTCGCGGTCCAGGGTGGCGACCACTTCCTTCTCTTCCGGCGTCTCGGCCGGCAGGTGGCGGTACAGGCGGGCCAGGGCGGCCATCACCGCGTCGTCCGGCATCTCCGAGAGTTCGGGGAAGCACAGGCAGGCATGCTGGAAACCGGCCACCCAGGGCAGCAACGCGCGCGAGATGGGGCTCATCGCGGCAAAAGTGGGGTCTTCGTCGGAGGCGACGTCGGCATTGCTGGGATCGTCCAGATCCAGCACCACCGGATCGAACCAGCCGTTCTCCACCATGGCGCGGTTCAGGGCCTTGTAGCGGCGGTCCACCAGGGCCTGGATGCGGGCCAGCCAGACCGGGTCGGCGTCGTCGGGCAGCAGGCCGCCGTCGTAGTCGAAGATATTGGGCAGCCACTCCTCGATGTCGATCATGCGCGGCTGCACCAGCACGCCGCAGAGGTAGCCGTCCAGCATCGAGGCGTCCAGCGGCTGCAGGGGCTCGGGCGTGGTGGCGAGGAGTTCGTCGAGTTCGGCGAACTCTGCGTCGGTGAGGTCGGTTTGCGGGGTGCTCATGTCCCGATTGTCGCTGTTGTGGCGCGCTTTGCGGCCTCGATCAGGCGTTCGCGCATCCAGCGCATGGCGCTGCGGCCGTCGTTGCGCAGATGCCAGAGCATGTCCACATGCACCCGCGCCAGGGGCATGGGCAGGGGGCGCTCGACCAGCTGGCCTTTGTAGCCCGTGGCTTCCACAAAAGAGGCGGGCAGGACGGTGAGCAGGTCGGAGTGGGTGACGATACGGCCGGCGGTGAAGAACTGGTTGACGGTCAGCATGATGCGCCGCGAGCGACCGAGTGCGGCCAGGGCCTCGTCGGTGAAGCCATGCGGCCGACCGGAGAAGCTGACCAGCAGGTGGTGGGCGGCGCAGTAGCGGTCCAGATCCAGTGCGCCCTCGGCCAGGGGGTGGCCGCGGCGCATCACGCAGACGTACTCGCTCTCGTAGAGCCGGTGCTGGCGCAGGGCGGCCATGCTGCCCAGGGACTGCAGGGCGGCCACGGCCTGAGGGAAGTAGCCCAGGGCGAAATCGGCCTCGCCCTGCTCCAGCAGGCTGCGCGGGTCGCGGGTGGTCAGCGGCAGCACATGCACATTGGCCAGGGCCTGGGCGGCCTCCATCTGCACCACCAGATGCGGCAGCAGCAGGGCGGCGGTGGAGTCGGCCATGGCCAGGCGGAAGGTGTATTCGTCGCGTTCGGGCTGGAAGTCGTCCGGATCGAGCAGGCCGCGCAGGCGGTCCAGGGCGGCCCGCACCTCGGGCCACAGACCCTCGGCCCGCGAGGTGGGCTTCATGCCGAAGGCCTGACGCACGAAGAGCTCCTCGCCCAGGGCTTCGCGCAGGCGCTTGAGGGCATGGCTGACGGCCGGCTGGGTCATGGCCAGGCGGTCGGCGGCCCGGGTCAGGCTGCGTTCGGCCATCACCGCGTCAAAGACTTTCAGCAGGTTCAGGTCCAGGTTGCGGAAGTTGGTCACGAAGGTTCTCTGATATGCGCCGCGTTTATATATCCAATGCACAAGATTCATTTGCTGCAAGTCTAGGGTTAACCCCATACTTCGCCCCGTCGTCGCCACAAGCGCATCAATAAATCCAGGAATTCAGTCATGAGCGTTGCTTCCCACACCTTTGGTCTCCCCCTGTCCCGCAGCCTGGCCCATAGCGGCTCCTTCGCCGCCATCGGTGCTCGCGTCTGGCTGCGCCTGATCGACAGCATCAAGACCCAGTACCGTCTGGCCGCCGAGCGCCGCGCCGAGCGCGAGCTGCTGGCCCTGGCAGCCCAGTACGAGTCCAGCATGCCTTCCTTCGCGGCCGAACTGCGCGCCGCCAACGCTCGCCGTCGCTGAGATCCAGGCCTCGGCAGTACCGAGCCTGGCGGTCAAGCCAAGGCATGAAAAAAGCCCGCTCCATGAGCGGGCTTTTCATTTGCACGGTTAGTGCTTACTCAGCAGCCAGGTCCTGCTCGATCTTGGCCTTGACGGCAGGCAGCGCGGCCGGCAGATGGTGTGCCAGCTGGGCGAAGAGCTCTTCGTGCAGCTTCAGCTCGGCGGCCCAGTCGTTCTTGTCGATGCGGGTGGCGACCTCGAACTGCTCCCTCGTGAAGTTCAGGCCCTCCCAGTTCAGATCTTCGTAGCGCGGGGTCACGCCGAAGACATGCTCCTCGCCGGACGGGTTGCCGCTCACGCGGTCCAGCATCCACTTGAGCACGCGCATGTTCTCGCCGTAGCCGGGCCAGACGAACTTGCCGTCGGCGCCCTTGCGGAACCAGTTCACGCAGAAGATCTTGGGCAGGGTGGCGCCCGAGGCCTGCAGCTTGGCGCCCAGATCCAGCCAGTGCTGGAAATAGTCGCTCATGTTGTAGCCCATGAAGGGCAGCATGGCGAAGGGGTCGCGGCGCACCACACCCTGCTGGCCGGCGGCCGCGGCGGTGGTCTCGGAGCCCATGGTGGCCGCCATATAGACACCCTCCACCCAGTCGCGAGCCTCGGTCACCAGGGGCACGGTCGTCGAGCGTCGGCCGCCGAAGATGAAGGCGTCGATCGCCACGCCGGCCGGGTTGTCCCACTCGGCGTCCAGCACCGGGTTGTTGGTGGCGGCCACGGTGAAGCGGGCATTGGGGTGCGAGGCCTTGGCGCCGGTGGCCTTGGCGATCTCGGGCGTCCAGTCATTGCCCTGCCAGTCGATCAGATGAGCCGGTGGCGTGTCGCTCATGCCTTCCCACCAGACATCGCCGTCGTCCGTCAGCGCCACATTGGTAAAGATCACATCGCGCTGCAGGCTGGCCATGCAGTTCGGGTTGGTCAGGGTGTTGGTGCCCGGGGCCACGCCGAAGTAGCCGGCTTCGGGGTTGATGGCGTACAGGCGGCCATCCTGGCCGGGCTTGATCCAGGCGATGTCGTCGCCGATGGTCGTGACCTTCCAGCCGGCGAAGGCCTTGGGCGGGATCAGCATGGCGAAATTGGTCTTGCCGCAGGCGCTGGGGAAGGCGGCGGCCACATGTTGCTTCTTGCCCTCGGGACTTTCCACGCCCAGCACCAGCATGTGCTCGGCCAGCCAGCCCGGGCTACCGGAGGGCCCCTCCGAGGCCGCACGGCCCATGGTCGAGGCGATGCGCAGCGCGAAGCACTTCTTGCCCAGCAGGGCGTTGCCGCCGTAGCCCGAGCCATAGGACCAGATCTCGCGGGTCTCGGGGTAGTGGACGATGTACTTGGTCTTGTTGCAGGGCCACTTCACATCGGCCTGACCCGGCTCCAGGGGCGCGCCCACGGTGTGCACGCAGGGCACGAACTCGCCCTCGGCGCCCAGCACGTCCAGTACCGCACGGCCCATGCGGGTCATGATGCGCATGTTCACGGCCACATAGGGGCTGTCGGAGAGCTCCACGCCAATGTGGGCGATGGGCGAGCCGATGGGACCCATGCTGAAGGGCACCACATAGAGGGTGCGGCCGCGCATGCTGCCCTTGAACAGAGCCTGTTCACCGGTCTGCAGCAGGCGGCGCATTTCGGCCGGGTCCATCCAGTTGTTGGTGGGGCCGGCATCTTCCTTGTTGCGCGAGCAGATATAGGTGCGGTCTTCCACGCGCGCCACATCGCTGGGATCGCTCCAGGCCAGATAGCTGTTGGGACGCTTGGCAGGATTGAGTTTCTTGAAGGTACCAGCCTCGACCAGTTGCTGGCACAGGCGCTCATACTCGGCCTGCGAGCCGTCGCACCAGTACACCTCGCGCGCTTCGGTGAGCGCGGCGATCTCGGCCACCCAGGCCACCAGGCGCTGGTGCTTCACATAGGCCGGCACATTCAGGCGCAGGCCTTCCATCAGAGGTTGGTTCATGACGTTCCCAATCAATTAAAAAGCGGAATTGGGTCAGGCCCGCCGAGCGATCCTGACCCAATGCCGCCAGACTGTGGAAGCGTCGATTCATTGTCGCCGGGCTGTAACCTCGCCGTAACCTCCCTGGATGAGGTGCCCATGCATTTCCCGCATGAACTAATGCCGACTTGGCCGGCTTTGTGCGCGGCCCGGGCCAGGCAGAGGTGGCGCGGCACAATCGCGCACCATGAAAGTGCTCAGCCTCAACACCTCGCTCGTCCAGGATTTGCTGCTGGACGACGGTCGCCGCGTGCCCAGCGGCATCGCCAAGCGGGCCCGAAGCGGCGTGGTGGAGCTGGGGTCACTGGGCCTGGAGGGTGATGCCCAGGCCGATCTGAGCGTGCATGGCGGCCTGTCCAAGGCGGTCTACGCCTATCCCAGCGAGCACTACGCCTTTTGGCAGACGGTGCGGGCCCAGGCTGGCGTGGCCGACTGGGGCGAGACCCTGGCGCCGGGCAGCCTGGGCGAGAACCTGACCCTCGCAGGCCTGCAGGAGCAGCAGGTCTGGATCGGCGATGTGCTGCGCTTCCCCGAGGCCGAGCTGGTGGTCAGCGAGCCGCGCTACCCCTGCTTCAAGTTCAATGCCGTGATGGGCTTCAAGCAGGCCGCCAAGCTGATGACGCAAAGTGCCTGGTGCGGCTTCTATCTGGCGGTGCAGACGCCCGGCCGGCTCGCGGCCGGCCAGGGCTTCGAGCTGATCCCCGGCCCGCGCGAGGTGGGGATCAGCGAGCTGTTCCGCGCCAAGACGGGCGGCAGCAAGTCGCGCGCCTGAGGCCGTTCAGCCCTCGGCGCGCATCGTCTCAGGCGCCGAGCGCCGGGTAGTCGGTGTAGCCCTCGGCGCCACCGCCGTAGAAGGTCTCGCGCACATAGGGCTGCAGGGCCGCGTTCAGGCGCAGGCGGCGCACCAGGTCCGGGTTGCTGATGAAGTCGCGCCCGATGGACACGGCGTCCGCATGGCCCTCGGCCACGGCCTTGATCGCCATCTCGCGGGTGTAGCCGTTGTTCACCATCCAGGGGCCCTGGAAGCGCGCGCGCATGGCGGCGTAGTCGAAGGGTGCCACATCGCGCGGGCCGCCGGTGGCGCCTTCCACCACCTCCAGAAAGGCCAGCTTCAGCGGCGCCAGGCGTTCGGCCACATGGTTGAACAGGGCCTGGGCATCGCTGTCCTGGCCGATGTCATTGCTGGGCGTCACCGGGCTCAGGCGCAACGAGGTGCGACCCGGGCCAATCGCCTCGGCCACCGCCGTCATCACCTCGATCAGCAGGCGGGCGCGGTTCTCGATGGAGCCGCCGTAGGCATCGCTGCGGTCATTGGCGCTGTCGCGCAGGAACTGGTCCAGCAGATAGCCGTTGGCCGCATGCACCTGCACGCCATCGAAGCCGGCTGCTATGGCATTGCGGGCGGCCTGGGCGTAGTCGGCGATCAGCTGCGGGATCTCCTCGGTGGCCAGGGCGCGCGGCGTGTCGGTGGGCACCAGCTCGCCGTGGGCGGCATAGGTGCGGGTCTTGGCGGCCCGCGCGGTGGACGAGACCGGGGCGGCGCCGCCCGGCTGCAGGCGCTTCACCGAGATGCGGCCCACATGCCAGAGCTGGATCACGATCTTGCCGCCGGCCGCGTGCACCGCCTCGGTCACGGTCTTCCAGCCGGCGATCTGCGCGGGGCTGTGGATGCCGGGGGTGTCGAAGTAGCCCTGGCCGTCGGGGCGGATCTGGCTGGCCTCGGTGATGATCAGGCCGGCACTGGCGCGCTGGCGGTAGTACTCCGCCTGGGCGGCACCCGGAATCTGCTGGGGCGCGCGGTTGCGCGTCAGCGGGGCCATGACGATGCGGTTGGCAAGCTGCAGCTCGCCGAGCTGGACGGGGTCGAAGAGATTGGGCATGGAAGAGGTGGACGGCCGAAACAGCGGGGGCGGCTCAGGCAGATGGTGGGGGGATGCGGGATTGCAAGAGTGGCTAGCCTAGCGGGAAGCGCGGGCCGGTGCCGTCCTACCGGTGACAGCCCATCACGGCAGTTTGCTATGGTCCGGGGGCCGCAGGCCGGCGCGCCGTTTTCAGTAGACTCGCGCGCCCGCCCGGGCAGGGTTGAAAACATGGGTATGGAGCGTGCCTTGATTCTTCAGAGCGATCTCCCATCCGCCGCGGTGCTGCCGGGGCGGCGTCAGTTGCTGTGGCTGGGGGCCGCCGCCCTGCTGCTGCCCGCCCGGGCCCAGGCCCAGGTCCAGGCCCAGGCCCAGGTGCTGCGCGTCGGGCCGCAACGCGAGCTGCGCAGCCTGGCCGCCGCCGCTCGGGTGGCGCGCGACGGCATGCGCATCGAGGTGGATGCGGGCGACTATCCGGGCGATGCGGCCGTCTGGCGCCAGCGTGGCCTGCAAATCGTGGCCGTGGGTGGCCGGGTGCGGGTGCCGGCCCAGGGCGCTCATGCCGAGGGCAAGGGCATCTTCGTCACCGCGGGCGAGGACATCAGCATCCAGGGCCTGGATTTCAGTGGCGCGCGCGTGCCCGATGGCAATGGCGCCGGCATCCGCCTGGAGCGGGGCAGCCTGCTGCTGCGCGACTGCAGCTTCCGTGATTGCGAGATGGGCGTGCTCAGCAGCAATGACGCCACGGCGCGCCTGACGCTGGAGGGCTGTGAATTCAGCCATGCCGCCGCGCGGCCGGGTGGGCGGCCCGCCCACCTGCTCTATGCCGGCCGCATCGCGCAGCTGCGGGTGCAGGGCTGCTACTTCCACCAGGGGCGGGTGGGCCATCTTATCAAGAGCCGGGCCGCGCTGAGCGAGATCTTCTACAACCGCCTGACGGATGAGCCGGGCGGCCGCGCCAGCTACGAGCTGGAGTTTCCCGATGGGGGCCAGGCCTGGGTGCTGGGGAATCTGATCCAGCAAAGTGCCAGCAGCGAGAACCCGCACCTCATCGCCTACGGGGCCGAGAGCCTGCATCACCCGCGCCGCGAGCTCTATCTGCTGCACAACACCCTGGTGGACAACCGGCCCGGTGGTGGCAGCTATCTGCGCGTGCCGGCGGGGCAGCTGCGGGTGCAGGGCTACAACAATCTGCTGGTCGGCGGCGGCCGCATGCCCACGGAGTCCGGCTGGGACTGGCGCAACAACCTGGCGGTGGACTGGGATGTGTTCGAGCGCGCCGCGCGCGAGGACTTTCGGCCCCGTCCGGCCAGCGGGCTTCAGGGGCGGCTGATCGAGCCCGCGGCCCTGCCCGATGGGCGGCAGCCGCGCCTCACGCATCAGTATGTGCACCCGCGTCAGGCGCTCGCCCTGGCCGGCCCGCCCCGCTATCCCGGAGCCTTCCAGCCCTGAGCCGGCGGCCCTGAAGACGGCACAAGGCGCTACAGTGCGGGCCTATGCTCGCCTATCGTCACGCCTTTCATGCCGGCAATCATGCCGATGTCCTCAAACACCTGGTGCTCGCCCAGGTGCTGCGCTATATGGGCGAGAAGGACAAGGCCTACACCGTGGTGGACACCCATGCCGGGGCCGGCGGTTACTCCGTCGAGAGCCGCTATGCCCAGAAGAATGCCGAGTACGGCAGCGGCATCGCCAAGCTCTACGACCGCAAGGACCTGCCCGCGCCCCTGGCCGCCTATGTGGACCTGGTGCGCCAGTTCAACCCCGATGGCCAGCTGCGCCAGTACCCCGGCTCGCCGGCCGTAGCCAATCTGCTGATGCGCGAGCATGACCGCCTGCGCTGCTACGAGCTGCATCCCACCGACCACCGCATCCTGGCCAGCTATCTGGAGAGCCGGCCCAACACCCAGGTCTCGGACCGCGACGGCTTTGCCAGCCTCAAGGGCGAGCTGCCGCCGCCTTCGCGCCGCGCCGTGGTGCTGATGGACCCCCCCTACGAGATCAAGACCGACTACGCCAAGGTGCTGGCTGCCCTGCGCGAGGGCCTGCAGAAGTTCGCCGAGGGCGTGTTCCTGATCTGGTACCCGCAGCTGCAGCTGCTGGAATCCAGCCAGCTGGCCCAGCGCCTCAAGGCCACGGCGGACGTCTCGGCCAAGAAGGGCTGGCTGCATGTGCGCCTGACCGTGGCCCAGGCCGACGAGCGTGGCTACGGCATGCTGGGCAGCGGCATGTTCATCGCCAACCCGCCCTACACCCTGCACGACGAGCTGCAGGAATGCCTGCCCTACCTCGTCGAGCGCCTGGGCCAGTACGACAGCGCCAACTTCGTGCTGGAACAAAAGGCCGTTTAAGCCCGCGCACGACCTCGGCCACCCCTGTATTCCCCAGCGACACCCGAGGATCCGGCTCCGCCGGTCCTACGGGTGTGCCCCCTTGAGGGGGCGGCCGCAGGCCGTAGGGGGTGGGCTCAATACCCCACCGTGAAGCGTCGGCGGATGTGCTGGCGCTGTTCCAGCTCGTCGACGATGGCCACGGCCAGGTCGGCGGTGCTGATGCGCGCGGGCTGGCCCTGCGCGTCCAGCACCGGCTGCTCCAGCGCCACGCGGTACTGGCCGCGGCGCTCGCCCGGCTCCAGATTCACGGCCGGCGACAGAAAGGTCCAGTCCAGGCTGCTTTCCCGCTGGATCAGGTTCAGGGCCTCGCGCGCGGCCAGGGCACCCTGCTTCCACTCGGCCGGGAAGTCCGGCGAGTCCACCAGCTGCAGGCCCGGGGCGGCATACAGGCTGCCCGCGCCGCCCACCACCAGCAAGCGCTTGAGGCCGGCGGCCTTGACGCCCTCGTAGATGGCGCGGGTGCCGGCGAGGAACTCGTCGTAGAGCTCGGCCACGCCCCATCCCGGGTTGTAGGCGCTGACCAGGGCCTCGGCGCCAGCCAGGGCGGCGGCCACCTGGGCGGGGTCGCGCACATCGGCCTGGCGCACCGTCAGGCCGGGTCGGGTGGCCAGCTTGGCCGGATCGCGGGCCAGGGCCAGCACCTCGTGGCCGCGCGCCAGCAGTTCATCGAGCACGGCGCGGCCGACATAGCCGGTGGGTCCGATCAGAGCGACTTTCATGGGATCTGTCCTTCAGGAGGGGCGCCGGGCACCGGGAGGGTGGGCGCGGGTGTTGTC
>NZ_JBKCLH010000039.1:0-32310 GCF_046300915.1 Roseateles sp.
TCTGATGCACCGCCTGGCCAAGGAATACGAGAAGCCGCAGTTCGACATCCGCGGCATCGAGGTTGATGGCGTCGAGGTGGCGGTGCAGGAACTGGTGCCAGTCGAACTGCCCTTTTGCCGCTTGCTGCGCTTCAAGCGCTACACCGATGATCTGGCCGTGCTGGCCAAGATGAAGGACCAACCCACCGTGCTGGTGGTGGCGCCGCTGTCGGGCCACCACAGCACCCTGCTGCGCGACACCGTGCGCCAGTTGCTGAAGGACCACAAGGTCTTCATCACCGACTGGACCGATGCGCGCATGGTGCCGCTGGACCAGGGCGCCTTCCATCTCGACGACTACATCGCCTATGTGCAGCAGTTCATCCGCCATATTGGTGCGGCCGAATGCCATGTGATCTCGGTCTGCCAGCCCACCGTGCCGGTGCTGGCCGCGATCTCGCTGATGGCGTCGAATGGCGAGACCACGCCGCGCAGCATGACCATGATGGGCGGCCCGATCGACGCCCGCAAGAGCCCCACGGCCGTCAACAATCTGGCGATGAACCGCAGTTTCAGCTGGTTCGAGACCAATGTGATCTACCGGGTGCCGACCAACTTCCCGGGGGCGCAGCGCGCGGTCTACCCCGGCTTTCTGCAGCACACCGGCTTTGTCGCGATGAATCCGGACCGGCATCTGAGCTCGCACTACGACTATTTCCTCGATCTGGTGCGCGGCGACGACGACAGCGCCGAGTCGCATCGCCAGTTCTACGACGAGTACAACGCGGTGCTGGACATGCCGGCCGAGTACTACCTGGACACCATCAAGACCGTGTTCCAGGACTTCGCCCTGGTCAACGGCACCTGGGAAGTGAATGGCGAGCTGGTGCGTCCGCAGGACATCCGCCAGACCGCCCTGCTCACCGTGGAAGGCGAGCTGGACGATATCTCCGGCGCCGGCCAGACCCGCGCTGCCCATGAGCTTTGCGCCGGCATCCCGCGCGAGCACCAGCGCCACTACGACGCCATCGGCGCCGGCCACTACGGTATCTTCTCGGGCCGCCGCTGGCGCGAGAAGGTCTACCCCACGGTGCGCGAATTCATCGCCACCTACGACCAACAACCCCTGAGCGTGGCCGCGCCCCCCAGCCGCGCCCGCCGGACCAAGAAAGCTTGAGCACCTCGACTCTCTCCCCCGCTGCCACTCTGGCCCAGCGCCTGGCTGCAGCCCTGCCCCAGACCCAGTGCACGCGCTGCGGCTACCCGGACTGCCAGGCCTATGCCGAGGCCCTGGCCGCCGCTGAGGCCGAGATCAATCAATGCCCGCCCGGCGGGGCCGAGGGCGTGGCGCGCCTCGCGGCCCTCACCGGCCGCCCAGTCCTGCCGCTCAACCCCGAAAACGGGCTGGAGGCACCGCGCCAGCTGGCCGTGATCGATGAGGCCTGGTGCATAGGCTGCACCCTGTGCATCAAGGCCTGCCCGGCCGACTGCATCGTGGGCGCGCCCAAGGCCATGCACCTGATCGTGGCCGCCCAGTGCACGGGCTGCGAGCTCTGCGTGCCCGCCTGCCCCGTGGACTGCATCTCCCTGGTGAATGCCAGCGGCGAGGCCAGCGGCTGGCAGGCCTGGAGCGCCGCCCAGGCAGACGAGGCTCTCGATCGCTACAGCTTCCGCAGCGAACGCCTGGCGCGCGAGAAGCGCGAGAACGATGCCCGCCTGCAAGCCGAGGCCCAGGCCAAGCTGGCCGATTTGCCGGCCGCCAGCCAGATCAGCGATCCGGTGGTGCTGGACCGCAAACGCGCCATGATCGAGGCCGCCCTGGCCCGCGCCCGCGCCAAGCGCGCGGAGTGAGCCGGCCGCGGCGCCTCGCCACCCACAGCCGGGCACAATCGCGCCCATGAACAAGACCGCGATCGAGGGCTTCTTCGCCACCCTGAAGGCCGCCAACCCCTCCCCGCAGACCGAGCTGGAGTACGCCAGCGTCTTCGAGCTGCTGGCGGCCGTGCTGCTCTCGGCCCAGGCCACCGATGTGGGCGTGAACAAGGCCACCCGCCGGCTCTTCCCGGCAGCCAACACGCCGGCCAAGATCCTGGCCCTGGGCGAGGACGGCCTGGCGGACTACCTCAAGACCATCGGTCTGTACCGCACCAAGGCCAAGAACCTCTACAAGACCTGCCAAATCATCCTGGAGCAGCATGGCGGGCGCGTGCCCCGCTCGCGCGAAGCCCTGGAGGCCCTGCCTGGCGTGGGTCGCAAGACCGCCAATGTGGTGCTCAATGTGGCCTTCGGTGAGCCCACCATGGCGGTGGACACGCATATCTTCCGCGTGGGCAACCGCACCGGCCTGGCCCCCGGCAAGAATGTGCTGGAGGTGGAGCAGGCCCTGCTGCGCCGCGTGCCGCCGGCCTATCTGGTGGACGCCCACCACTGGCTGATCCTGCATGGGCGCTACATCTGCCAGGCACGCCGGCCGCTGTGCGAGCGCTGCCAGGTGCGGGACTTCTGCGACAACCCGGCCCCTACAATGGCCGGCAATGCCTCTTGAGATGGGAAGCCATGCCTAGCATCACCGACCTGCTCGACCGCGTCGAGCGCCTGCTGCTGCGTCATGAGGAGCTTCAGCGCACCAATGCGCTGCTGCAGGAGCAGTTGCAGGCCGTGGGCCATGAGCGCGACCAGCTGCGCTCGCGCCTGTCGGCGGCCCGCCAGCGCATCGACGCCCTGCTGGAGCGGCTTCCCGTCGAGAGCGAAACCGCCAGGAACGAGACGTAGTCATCGATATGAAGCAAATGGAAGTCACGATCATGGGCCAGAGCTATCTGCTCGGCTGCCCCGAAGGCGGCGAGGCCCTGCTGTCTCGCGCCGTGGCCCAGGTCGACCGCGAGATGAGCGCGATCCGCGACGCCGGCCGGGTCAAGGCGCGCGAGCGCATCGCCGTGCTGGCCGCGCTGAACCTGGCCTACCAACTGGCCGAGGGCCCCGCTCCCGCGAGCATGAGCAGCAACCGCGCCGCGGCCACTGCGGCCAGCTCCAACGGCGGCGACACCGTGCCCTCGCCCGAGCTCGAGGCCCTGATCCGCCGCCTGGACGAAGCCCTGGGCCAGGACGGCCAGCTGCTCTGAGGCGCGCCTGCCGCCCGGCGCTGCACCGTGACCAGCGCCGACGCGGCCGAAGGCATAGAATGGCGAGGTCCATCGCGTTCGCGTGAGCTCTATATTTCCTTGAACCGATGCTCTACGAGCAAGGGCTTGGAAAATGCCCGGCGGGCGTGATCGTCTCGCGTCAGATGAACCCGAAGCCCGGTTGACCTCGCCCACCTGAATCCCCCTGGGTTCAGGAATGCGGTTCACGGTTCGCGGTGGACACCCTATCCCCCAGCGCAAGAAGCACGCATAAGCCTCGGCGGCCGCAGTCCTCGCCGGTGAATGCCGCAGAGCATCGCAGGCACGGAGACCGCCGCATGAGCTACTGGTTGATGAAGTCCGAGCCCGAGGAGTGCTCGATCGACGACCTGGCCCGCCTGGGCCGAGTGCCCTGGACCGGAGTGCGCAACTACCAGGCACGCAACTTCATGCGCGACGACTTCGCCCTGGGCGACGGCGTGCTCTTCTACCACTCATCCTGCCCCCAGCCCGGCATTGCAGGATTGGCGGAGGTCTGCAGCGCCGCCTACCCCGACGCCACGCAGTTTGATCCCGCCAGCCCTTATTACGACCCCAAGTCGGACCGGGCCAAGCCGCGCTGGCTGCATGTGGACGTGAGCTTTGTGCGCAAGACCCGCCTGCTGGCCCTGGCCGAGCTGCGCCAGGCCCCGGCCCTGGCCGGCATGCGCCTGCTGCAGCCCGGCAACCGGCTCTCCATCACGCCGGTGACGCCGGCGGAGTGGCAAGAGATCCTGAAACTTCTGGACGCTGCGTCCCCCTCTCCCCGATGAACCTCGATCCCCTGCTCCTGGTCGAGCTGCTCGCGCTCGGCCTGTGCTCCGGCTTTCTGGCCGGCCTGCTGGGCATTGGCGGCGGCATGCTGATGGTGCCCTTCCTGACCTGGATGTTGTCCAAGCAGGGCGTGTCGGCCGATATGGCGGTGAAGATGGCCATCGCCACCTCCATGGCCACCATCATGTTCACCTCCATCTCCAGCGTGCGTGCCCACCACAAGCGCGGCGCGGTGCGCTGGGAACTGGTGCGCGGTCTGGCCCCGGGCATCCTGATCGGCGGCCTGGTCGCCGGTGCCGGCATCTTCGCCCTGCTCAAGGGCAGCTGGCTGGCACTGGTGTTTGCGGGTTTCGTGAGCTTCTCGGCCTTCCAGATGCTGCGCGACAGAAAGCCCAAGCCCAGCCGTCAGATGCCGGGCACGGCCGGCCAGATCGGCGCGGGTGCGGGCATCGGCCTGCTCTCGGGCCTGGTGGGCGCGGGCGGCGGCTTTGTCTCGGTGCCCTTCATGAGCTGGTGCAATGTGCCCATCCACACTGCCGTGGCCACCCGCGCGGCCCTGGGCTTTCCCATCGCCCTGGCCAATACCCTGGGCTATGTGATCGGCGGCTGGAATCTGGCACCCGCCCTGCCCGGCGCCCTGGGCTACCTCTTCCTGCCGGCCCTGGCGGTGATCGCCGCCGCCAGCGTGACCAAGGCCCCGCTGGGCGCCAAGGCCGCGCACGCCATGAACGTCAAGCAGCTCAAGCGCGCCTTCGCCCTGCTGCTCTTCGTGCTGGCCGCCTATATGCTCTACAAGGGCCTCAGCTGAGAGCCCCAGGCTTAGAGCGTGCCGAAGGGAATGGGCGCCAGCACCACCTGGTTGCCACCGCGGCGCTGGGCTTCCTGCACGGCGGTCTCACTGGCCTGCAGCAGTTCCTCCTGCTTGGAGGCCGTGTGCGGAAAGCTCGCCACGCCCATGGAGAGCGACAGACCCAGGTCCTGACCATTGAGCACCACGATCTGGGCGGCGCACTGGCGACGCAGCTGCTCCATGCGCGCATGGGCGGTGGCCAGACCCACGCCCGAGAGCAGCACAGCAAACAGGTGCTCGCCAATACGGCAGGCTGCGTCCATGGCGCGGGTATTGGCGCGCAGCATGCGGCCCAGGCCTTCAAGCATGCGTTGCCGCGCTTCCTCGCCCAAGGCCTGTATGGCGGCCGGCGCCGGGTCCAGAGCGATCAGCACCAAGGCGAACTCCCGATGCTCGCGCGTCGAAAGATCAATCTCGCGCAACAGCTGATCATCAAACTGAGCACGCAGATAAAGGCCTGAAAGGTCATCTCGCCCACTGCCCTGCTGGCTCTCGCGCCGCATCTGTTCCAGCGCTTTTTGCTGCTGCTCAATCTGATTGAGGGCTCTTTGCAGATGGGTCTCGCGATGACGCTCTTCGGTCCGCTCAACCCATATGGCCATCACATGCTCCGGGCCCAGCGGCGTGCGACTGACTGAAAACTCCCGCCGCCGGCCTTCCAGCTCCAGACGATGGTCGCTGAGAACAACGGCACGCTGCGCCATCACCGTCTGCTCGGCCCGTCGCAGGGCCAGAACCTCCTCGCTGCGCAGAAACTCGGCGTCGGACAGCCCCAGCAGCCCGGACTCGCCCCGCGCGAACAGGGAACCCATGCCGGCACTGGCGTACACATATCGCCCCGTGGCCAAAGACTTCACCGTCGCCAGCAAGCCCAAGGGCTCGACCAGGCTGAGCACCGCAGTCGCCAACTCATGCTCGGGCAACTGCAGACTGGCGTACCAGGCGTCGCGGCTATGGGGTGATGCACCGGCGTGCGGAGCGGCGGAGTTGTCCATGAATTCCTGGCGGGGCGTAGAGGGGTCGATGAGGGGACGGCAAGTCCTGGCACCTCAGGCTTGACGCAATGTAGAAGGCATGCACGGCTGGCCGCAAGTGGCGGAATATCCCCAGTTCAGTGCTACCCCCTAGCTTGTAGTGAATGGTAGCGAAGAACAGCGCCTCCCTGGCACCGCCGATGCGGATCTTGAGCGGATCACGCGGGTCACACATCGCGCAGCTGGGGTGGGTCAGCCAGCGCAAGGGCCGCCCGTACAATGATCGCCCCGCTGCCGACCAATGAAAGCCCATGGCCGAAATCACCATTCGCACCCAGCTGCAGCAGGACCGCGATTTCCGCTTCCAAGCCCGTTTCGAGGGGCTCGAAGCCACCCTGCTGAGCGATGAGCCGCCCCCGCTGGGGGAATCGGCCGGCCCCTCACCCTTGCACCTTCTCAGCAGCGCCGTCGGGACCTGCCTGAGTGACTCACTTCTGTTCGCCTTGCGCAAATACAAGCAAAGTCCCGAGCCGCTGAGTTGCGAACTGGAGACAAGCGTGGGGCGCAATGCACAGGGGCGCCTGAGGGTGAGTGCCATCCAAGCAAAGCTGCACCTGGGTGTGCCAGCCGCAAATATTGCGCACCTGGAGCGCGCTCTGGCTCAGTTCGAGGAATTCTGTACCGTGACACAAAGCGTGAGAGCGGCCATCCCAGTCAGCGTTCAAGTCTTTGACGCCCAGGGCGTGCAGCTCAAGTAGGACTCGAAGGGCATGCAGAGCTTTGACCTCATTGTGGTTGGCGCCGGTGCGGCGGGCCTGTTTTGTGCCGGCATGGCGGGCCAGGGCGGCCTGCGGGTGCTGCTGCTGGATCACGCCGAAAAGATCGCCGAGAAGATTCGCATTTCAGGCGGTGGACGTTGCAACTTCACCAACCGCGAGGCCAGCCCCGCCAACTTCCTGTCCGAGAATCCCCATTTCTGCCGCTCCGCCCTGGCCCGATACAGCGCGCAGGACTTCATCGCCCTGGTCAAACGCCACGGCATCGGCTTTCACGAGAAGCACAAGGGACAACTCTTCTGCGACGACTCCAGCGAGCAGATCATCCAGATGCTGCTGAGGGAATGTGAGGCTGGTGGCGTTCAGCGCTGGCAGCCCTGCACCGTGGCCGATGTGCGCCCCCTGAGCAATGGCGACTTCGAGTTGGATAGCAGCGCCGGCACGCTCAGAACGCGACGCCTGGTGATTGCCACGGGCGGGCTCTCTATACCCAAGATCGGCGCCAGTGACTGGGGGCTGCGCCTTGCGGAACGTCTGGGGCACCGCATCGTCACACCACGCCCCGCCTTGGTTCCCCTGACCTTCTCGGCAGAGGATTGGGCGCCGTTCGTCGAGCTGGCAGGCCTGTCCCTGCCCGTCTACGTCAGCACCGGGAGCGGCAAACAGCGCGGTCGTTTCCACGAGGACCTGCTCTTCACCCATCGTGGACTCAGCGGGCCCGCCATCCTGCAAATCTCCAGCTACTGGCAAGAGGGCCAGGCCTTGAGCCTTGACCTCGCGCCGGACACCGATCTGGGCCAAGCCCTGCTTCAAGCCAAGTCCCGCTCGCGCAAACAACTGGGCAATGAACTCGCGGACATTTTGCCCAACCGACTTGCCCAGGCTTGGCTCAGCCGCCTGGGCCTGCTGCCCAGCAAGCCCATCGCCGAAGCCAAGGACAAGGAACTTCAGGAACTGGCCGACAAGCTGCAGGCCTGGTCGCTCTCGCCCAACGGCAGCGAGGGTTGGCGCAAGGCCGAGGTGATGCGAGGCGGTGTGGATACCCGGGATCTCAGCTCACAGTCCCTGGAAAGCAAGAAGCTGCCGGGGCTTCACTTCATCGGGGAAGTAGTGGATGTGACCGGCTGGCTCGGCGGCTACAACTTTCAGTGGGCCTGGTCCAGTGCCGCGGCCTGCGCCACAGCGGCGCTGGCGGAGCGCGGGGGAGTCTAGATTGATCAAAAAAACAATGCTATACTCGCCCTCTTTGCTAGCAAACCCTGCGCGTCGATTCGGAAGCGGAATCCGGATACTTCCGCTTCGGGCACCCTGAGTTCTTCAGATTTGGAGCCCCTTGCGAACACCGAGCGCCTAATGAAGGAAACAGAGTTTCATGACCACCATTCGCGTCAAAGAGAACGAGCCGTTTGATGTTGCCCTGCGCCGCTTCAAGCGCACCATCGAAAAGCTGGGCCTGCTGACCGACCTGCGCGCCCGCGAGTTCTACGAGAAGCCCACTGCCGAGCGCAAGCGCAAGAAGGCCGCCGCCGTCAAGCGCCACTACAAGCGCGTGCGCAGCATGCAGCTGCCCAAGAAGCTGTACTGATCAGCACCCAGGGATCTTCGACACCGCTGTTCGAAGGTTCCAGCCGGTAAGCCCACAGGCAAGCTTGGCTCGAAAGCCCGCGCAGGACGCTGCCGCGGGCTTTTTGCATTTTTCACAGCCCCACACACCACCGCCCAAACACCACCGTCATCCGAGCGAGAACTCGATATGAACCTCAAAGAGCGCATTACCGAAGACATGAAGGCCGCCATGCGCGCCAAGGACAGCGAACGCCTGGGCACCATCCGCCTGCTGCTGGCCGCCGTCAAGCAAAAGGAAGTGGACGAACGCATTGAGGTGGACGATGTGCAACTGGTCGGCATCGTGGACAAGCTGATCAAGCAGCGCAAGGACGCCATCAGCCAGTTCACGGCCGCAGGCCGTCAGGATCTTGCCGACAAGGAAAGTGCCGAGCTGTCCGTGCTTGAGGTCTACCTGCCGGCTCGACTCTCGCTGGAGGAAATCGATGCCGCCGTGGCCGCCATCGTCGGCGAAGTCGGCGCCAAGGGACCGGCGGATATGGGCAAGGTCATGGCGGCGGTCAAGTCCCAGCTCGCCGGCAAGGCCGATATGGGCCAAGTCTCCGCCGCGGTGAAGAAGGCCCTAAGCTCCTGAGCCATTCACCATCAACCGCTCCCGGAGACTGATATGAGCCTTCCGCTTCAAGCCCTGACGCCCGAACTCTGCGTCGCCCCCCAGCTGGAAGCCGCAGCCATGGCCGAAGCTGCAGCTGCGGGCTTTCGCAGCGTGATCAACAACCGCCCCGACTTTGAGGGCGGCCCGGATCAACCCAGCAGCAGCGAAATCGAGGCCGCCGCCAAGGCAGCCGGACTGGAGTACCGCCACCTGCCGGTCAGCGGCGCCTACCAGTCTCCCGAGGAGATTGCCGCCTTCCGCGATCTGCTGGACAGCCTGCCCAAGCCCATCCTGGCCTTCTGCCGCTCCGGCGCGCGTTGCACAAGACTCTTTCAGGCGTCCCAGCAGCTTTCCTGAGCCTTACATGCCCAGCCCCGACCCGCAGGTATGTTGAAACTACTTACCGGGTAAGACCCCGGCGACGACGCACGAGCCGACTCCTAGAATCCGCGCGGGCTACGCATCACCCAGGTTTTTTCCTGGGCACCGCGCGGCAAGTTTTCAAAAGCTATGAGGAGTCACCGTGCAATTCCTTTTGGGTCTGTCACGAGCCGTAGACCGGTTCAGTGAATGGGTTGGCCAGTTTGTTCGATGGCTGGTATTGGCTGCCGTCTTGATCAGCGCCGGCAACGCGATCATGCGCAAGGCTTTCGACATCAGCTCGAACGCCTATCTGGAGATCCAGTGGTATCTCTTTGCCGGCGTCTTCATGCTGGGCGCGGGCTATGTGTTCCTCAAGAACGCCCACGTGCGCATCGACTTCATCTCGTCACGCCTGTCCCTGCGCACCAACACCATCATCGACATCCTGGGTATCGTGCTCGTCATCTTCCCCCTGTGCTGGATGATGGTCGAGCTGAGCTGGCCGCTGTTCCGCGGTGCCTGGATTTCGGGCGAAGTCAGCTCCAACGCCGGCGGCCTGATCCGCTGGCCCGTGCTCTTGCTGCTGCCCGTCGGCTTTGCACTGCTGATGCTGCAAAGCGCCTCGGAACTGATCAAGCGCATCGCCTACCTGACCGGCCATAACCCTCACCCCTTCCCCGTCGAGCAGGAGAAGTCGGCCGAAGAGCAGCTCCTGGAAGAACTCCAGGCGCAGACCGCCGTCCAGGACGCTTCTAAACAGCCCCAAGCTCGCTGAGGCCACGAGATGACTGCATTGATCGCTGAAAATTTTGTGCCGCTCTTGTTTGTCGGCCTCTTCGTCTTCCTGCTGCTGGGCATTCCCGTCGCCTTCGGCCTGGCCGCCACCGGCCTGCTCTTCGGCTTTATCGGTATCGAGGTCGGACTCTTTCCGGCCAATATGTTTGGCGCCCTGCCCCTGCGGGTATTCGGCATCATGTCCAACGACACGCTGCTGGCCATTCCATTCTTTACCTTGATGGGCATCATTCTTGAGAGATCAGGGATGGCCGAGGACCTGCTGGAGACCGTGGGGCAGGTGTTCGGTCCACTGCGCGGTGGCCTGGCCATCGCGGTGATCCTGGTGGGCGCCCTGCTGGCCGCCACCACCGGCGTGGTGGCTGCGGCCGTGATCTCCATGGGCCTGATCTCCCTGCCCATCATGCTGCGCTATGGCTATAACCGCACCATTGCGACCGGCACCATCACCGCCTCGGGCACACTGGCCCAGGCCATCCCGCCTTCCCTGGTGCTGATCGTGCTGGCCGACCAGCTGGGTCGCTCGGTGGGCGATATGTACGCCGGCGCCCTGTTGCCCGGCCTGCTGCTGGTGGCCCTGTATCTGCTCTTCATCGTGGCCATCGCCTTCATCAAGCCGGGCTGGGTTCCCGCCCTGCCGCCGGAGGCCCGCATCTACCGCGAGAGCAATGGCGCCAGCGGCCACAAGTCCCTGTTGGTGCTGCTGCTGATTGCTGGCGCCGTGGGTTGGCTGTGGTCGACCGTGCACGACAGCATGCTCAAGAAGGTGATCGAGCGCCCGAACGCCGCTCCTGGTGATGAGATCTTCATCATGTCCATGACCGTGGCCTCCTTCCTGGCCCTGGGCCTGGCCTTGATGAACCAGGCGCTGCGCCTGGGCCTGCTGTCCAAGCTGGCCGAGCGCGTCACCTTTGTGCTGATCCCGCCTCTGGTGCTGATCTTCCTGGTGCTGGGCACCATCTTTCTGGGCGTGGCCACACCGACCGAGGGTGGCGCCATGGGTGCCGTGGGCGCCCTGCTGATGGCCATCGCGCGTCGCCGTATGGCGCTCAAGACCCTGAATCAGGCCCTGGACAGCACCGCTCGTCTGTCCTGCTTCGTGCTCTTCATCCTGATCGGCTCCACCGTCTTCAGCTTCACCTTCAACGCGGCCGATGGCCACTTCTGGGTGGAAAACCTCTTCAAGTCCCTGCCCGGGGGTGCGCTCGGCTTCCTGATCGTGGTGAACATCCTGGTCTTCGTGCTGGGCATGTTCATCGACTTCTTCGAGATCGCCTTCATCGTGATCCCGATGATCGCCCCGGTGGCAGAGAAGCTCTTGCCTGAGCTGCTGCCCGGCGTGCCCACCGATGCCGTGATGATCTGGTTCGGCGTGATCATCGCGATGAACCTGCAGACCTCCTTCCTAACCCCGCCCTTCGGCTTTGCGCTGTTCTATCTGCGCAGCGTCGCGCCCAAGAAGGACTACAAGGATCGCGTCACGGCCAAGACCATCCCGGCCGTCACCACCGCGCAGATCTACAAGGGCTCCATCGCCTTCATCATCCTGCAGCTCATCATGGTGGCGGTCATCATCGCCAAGCCCGAGCTGGTGATTGGCGGCATCGCCAAAACCGAGAAGCTCGACGACGCGGCCGTGCTGGAACAGCTGCAAGGCCTGGGCGGACGCGATGAGCGCCAGGATGAGCCCTCGTCCTCGGACGGCGCCGCCAGCGATCCGCTGGCCCCGGCCCCGGCCGCCAGCGAGGCCTTCGATCCCATGGCCGGCCTGCTGGAAGCCGTCAAGAAGGACGGCAGCGCCGAGAAGAAGTAGGCGTCCCGGGGTGTGGTGGCCACGCTGCCACACCCGGCACTGCCCACTCAAGGGCAGTCTCAAACTCGATAGCCCAAAAGGCAACGGCCCCGCACTGCGGGGCCGTTTTGCTTGCCAACCCACCGATGAGTGGTGGGCCAGGGCAGCGAATTACAGCTTCTGCTGCTGCATGAAGTCGTCGAAGCCGGCTTCGGCGAAGCGGAACCAGAGGTTGGAATCGCGGCGGAAGTTGGCGTAGTCGCCGTAGATCTTCTTCCAGGCCGGGTTCTTGTCGTTCAGCTCCGCATAGGTGGCCATGGACTCCTTGAAGGCTGCGTCCAGCATGTCCTTGGGGAAGCGGAACAGCTTCGTGCCACCGGCCACCAGCTTCTTCAGCGCTGCCGGATTGCGAGCGTCGTAACGGGCCTGCATGACCGTGGCGGCTTCCAGGGAAGCGGCTTCGATCATGGCCTTGTACTCTGCGGGCAGGGCGTTGTAGGCCTTGGTGTTGATGTAGAAGTCCAGCTGCGGGCCGCCTTCCCAGAAGCCGGGATAGCCGTAGAAGGGGGCCACCTTGTTGAAGCCCAGCTTCTCGTCGTCATACGGACCCACCCACTCGGCCGCGTCGATCGTGCCCTTCTCCAGAGCCTGATAGATTTCGCCGCCCGGAATGCTCTGGGCCACGCCGCCCAGACGGTTGAAGATCACGCCGCTGAAGCCGCCGGTGCGGAACTTCAGGCCCTTGATATCGGCCAGGGACTTGATCTCCTTGCGCCACCAGCCACCCATCTGGGCGCCGGTATTGCCGCCCACGAAGTTGATGATGTTGTAGTTCGCATAGAACTCACGCATCAGCTTCAGGCCATTGCCTTCCACCATCCAGGCGCTCATCTGGCGGCTGTTCAGGCCGAAGGGGATGGCGCAGCCCAGGGCAAACGTCGGATCCTTGCCGAAGTAGTAGTACGGCGCGGTGTGAGACATCTCCACCGTGCCGTTCTGCAGCGCATCAACCTGGTTAAAGCCGCCCACCAGTTCGCCGGAGGGGTGGACCGAGATCTGGAACTTGCCGCCGCTCATATCGCTGATGGACTTGGCGAAGGTATCGGCCGCACCGTAGATGGTGTCCAGCGCCTTGGGGAAGGCGGAAGTCAGACGCCAGCGAATATTGGCTTGGGCATGCACCGCCGGTGCGACACCGGCAGCCAGCACGCCAGCCAGGCCTGCCGAACGAACAAAGGAACGACGTTCCATGAAGAGTCTCCTCGGTGGTTGAAGGGATCAAAGCCCACTTGATTCTAGGAGTCGCGATCTGCCCTTTTCGAGGGGATAAACCCCTGCGAAAACAGCGTTCGGCAGACGCGATTCAAGAGGCGGCGCAAGCGTAGCAGAGCTCCCCAAAACTAGGCTTTCGCGAGGCTGACAAAAGGGGCATTTGCGCCCAGCCGTTTCGCCTCACGCGGCCCTTCAACTACCGGCCAGCTTCATGCGCGAGATCAGCACCGAGCCAATGGTCTTGCTGCCCACGGTGTAGGTGTCAGCACCGATGCCCACGATGTCCTGGAACATCTGGCGCAGATTGCCGGCAATCGTCACCTCATGCACCGGGTAGGCGATCTCGCCGTTCTCCACCCAGAAGCCGCTGGCGCCGCGCGAGTAGTCACCGGTCACGTAGTTGACGCCCTGCCCCATCAGCTCCGTGACGAAGAGGCCTCGGCCCATGCGGCGCAGCATGGTGGGCAGATCGTCGCCGGGCGCGGTGGCGCGGCTGCTCATGCGCAGATTGTGCGAGCCGCCGGCGTGGCCCGTGGTGCGCAGGCCCAGCTTGCGCGCCGAGTAGCTGGATAGGAAATAGCCCTGCAGCACGCCGCCCTGCACCAGCTGGCGCGGCCGGGTGATCACGCCCTCGTCATCAAAGGGCGTGCTGCCCTTGCCCTTGATCTCATGCGGATCCTCGGCCACATCAATGTGCGAGGCCAGCACGCTCTGCCCCAGGCTGTCCAGCAGGAAGCTGGCCTGGCGGTAGAGCGCCCCACCGCTGGTGGCCTGCACCAGGGCGCCCAGCAAACCCGCGGCCACCGTGCTCTCGAAGAGCACCGGCACCTCGGCCGTCTTGACCTTGCGCGCCTTCAGGCGCGAGAGCGCGCGTTCGGCGGCATAGCGGCCCACGGCCTCGGGCGAGGCCAGGTCTTCGGCCGCGCGCATGGAGCTGTACCAGGCATCGCGCTCCATCTGCGCGCCGCGCCCGGCGATCGGCGCGACCGAAAGGCTGTGGCGCGAGCTGGCATAGCCGCCGCCAAAGCCGCGGGTGTTGCCGGTGTAGAAATGCGATTGCTGGGCCGAGACCGCCGCGCCTTCGGAGTTGCTGATGCGGCGGTCGGTGGCAAAGGCCGCCGCCTCGCAGCGCAGGGCCAGGGCGGCCGCGGTTTCGGCGTCCAGGGCCCAGGGGTGAAAAAGGTCCAGCTCGGGCCGGGCAGCGGGGTCCAGCGAGAGGTCTTGCTCATCGGGCAGGCCGGCGGCCGGATCCTCGGCCGTGAAGCGTGCGATGTCATAGGCAGCACGCACCGTGTCTTTCAGGGCCTGGGGCGAGAAGTCCGAGGTGCTGGCATTGCCACGGCGCTGGCCCAGATAGACCGAGATGCCCAGGGACTTGTCGCGGTTGCGCTCCACGTTTTCCAGCTGACCGCGGCGCACCGAGACCGAGAGCCCGCAACCCTCGCTCACCTCGGCGCCAGCCTCGCTGGCGCCCAGGCGCTTGGCCTCGGCCAGCACGGTCTCCACCAGCTCGCGAAAGCGCTCCGGGCTGTAGCTGAAGCCGGATTGCGCGGAAGTGCTGGTGCGGAGGTCTTGGGACATGGGGCGTGAACAGAGATTTCAGAGTGGGCGACAATCATACTTATGAGCGAATTCCCCGAAGACTTCGACGCCGACTTCGACGAGCGCCCCAGCAAGAGCCAGAAGAAGCGCGATATGCACGATCTGCAGGCCCTGGGCGCGGATCTGCTGACCCTGCCCGAGAGCCGGCTCGAGCCCCTGGACCTGCCCGAGATCCTGCGCGACGCGATACGCGCCGCCAAGAAGATCAGCAATTTCGAAGGCAAGCGTCGCCAGCTGCAGTACATCGGCAAGCTGATGCGCAAGGTCGACCCCGAACCCATCCGCGAGGCCGTGGCCGCCTTCAAGCTCGGCCATGCCCAGGACAGCCTGGCCCTGCACGAAGCCGAGCGCTGGCGCGAGCGCCTGCTGGACAACGATGAGGCTTTGCAGGCCTTCATCAGCGAGTTTGCCGGTGTGGACGTGCAGCAGCTGCGCAGCCTGGTGCGCGCGGCCCGCAAAGACCTGAACACACCCAAGCAAGAGGGCCAGGAGCAGCGCCATGGCCGCGCCTACCGCGAGCTCTTCCAGCTCATCAAGGCCGAGCTCAAGCGCGCCAGCCGCGAGGCCGGTGAGGAGACCGAGGGTGGGGATGACGACGAGTCCTGATCGCGTACGCATTGGCATCGTCTCCATCAGCGACCGCGCCTCCAGCGGCGTTTATGAAGACAAGGGCCTGCCCGCCCTGCAGGACTGGCTGAACACAGCTCTGCTCAATCCCATCGAGTTCCAGCCCCGCCTGATCCCCGACGAGCGCGAGCGCATCGCCGCCACCCTGCGCGAGCTGGTGGACCAGGCGGGCTGCGACCTGGTGCTCACCCCCGGCGGCACCGGTCCGGCGCCGCGTGACGTCACGCCCGAGGCCACGCTGGACGTGGCCGATCGCGAGATGCCCGGTTTCGGCGAGCAGATGCGGCAGATCTCCCTGCACTTCGTGCCCACGGCCATCCTCTCGCGCCAGGTCGCCGTGATCCGCGGCAAGGCGCTCATCATCAACCTGCCCGGCCAGCCCAAGGCCATTGCCGAAACCCTGTCCGGCCACGAGAAGGCCAGCGGCATCTTTGCCGCCGTGCCCTATTGCATCGACCTGATCGGCGGCCCCTATCTCGAAACCCGGGAGGAGGTCTGCAAGGCCTTCCGCCCCAAATCCGCCCTGAAGAACAAGACCCCATGAAAATCGCCAAAGACACCATCGCCACCCTGCAACTCAAGGTGGCCGACGCCCAGGGCCGCCTGATCGAAGCCTCCAAGGAGCCACAGGCCCTGCTGGTGGGCGGCTACGGCAACACCCTGCCCGCCATCGAGGAAGCCCTGATGGGCCAGGAGGCCGGTTTCCAGGCCACGCTGGACCTGCCGGTGGACAAGGCCTTCGGCCCGCGCGACGAGAGCCTCACCCGCAGCATCCCCAAGGCCGACTTCCCGCCCGGGGTCAAGGTCGGTGGCCAGCTGGAGATCCGCGAGGGCGAGAACGGCGAGTTCCGCCGCTACCACGTGGTCAAGATCAAGGGCCCGCAGGTGCTGCTGGACGGCAACCATCCGCTGGCCGGCGTGGCTCTCAAGGTCTCGCTCAAGGTGGTGTCGGTGCGCGCTGCCAGCGCCGAGGAAATCGCCCACGGCCATGCCCATGGCGAGCACGGCCACCATCATTGAACCACCCCCTACGCGCTGACGCGCGCCCCCTCAAGGGAGCGGCACCGACCGACCGGCCAAGCCGGATCGGTGGTGCCACTCGGTGAATGCCGAGCGGGCGAGCTCGGGGCCGAACCAAGCCCGAGTTACTTGCCGATCAGCTGATTGAGCCGGGCCGCCTCGAAGCACTCCTCGCGGGCGGCATCGGCGGGCAGGCAGTCCTTCTCGGCGGCCGCCTTGCGGGACAGGGTCTCCACCGCCTTCCACAGCAGGGCAATCTGGTGATCCTGGCCCGAGGCGTTGTCGATCAGGCCGCGCAAGGCCTGTGAGAGCGGGTCATCGCTCTGCGTCACGCCATAGGCCGAGAAGCCCATGCGGGCCGCGGCCTCCTCGCGCTGCGCATCGGCCTGGGCCTCGATGATGCGCGCCGGGTTGCCCACCGCGGTGGCGCCCGCCGGCACCGGCTTGGTGACCACGGCCAGCGAACCGATGCGCGCCCCCGCGCCCACCGTGAAGCCACCCAGCACGCAGGCATTGGCGCCCACGATCACGCCGGGCTCCAGGGTCGGATGGCGCTTGGCGCCCTTGACCAGGGAGGTGCCACCCAGGGTCACGCCCTGGTAGATGGTGCAGCCGTCGCCGATCTCGGCCATCTCGCCGATCACCACGCCCATGCCGTGGTCGATGAAGACGCGCCGGCCTATGGTGGCGCCGGGATGGATCTCGATGCCGGTGAGCCAGCGCGAGACATGCGAGATGAAGCGCCCCAGCCACTTCAGGCCATGGGTCCAACACCAGTGCGCGCGGCGGTGCATCACCAGGGCATGCAGGCCCGGATAACACGTCAGCACCTCCCACGCCGACCGGGCGGCCGGATCGCGTTCGAGGATGCAGGCGATGTCTTCGCGAAGGCGCTGGAACATGGAGAGGACTTTGGTGTTTGGGAAATCAGGACAGGGGCAATGAGTCTAGCCGCGGGCTTCAACCCTTGCCGTCGCGGGTCTTGAGCATGGCGCGCGCCATGCCGCGCAGGATGTGCACCTCCTCCACCGTGAGCTGGGCGCGGTTGAAGAGCTGATTCAGGCGCGGCATCAGCTTCTTGGGCGCGGCCGGGTCCAGGTAGTCGATCGCCACCAGGCCCTGCTCCAGATGCGCCAGCAGGCCCTGCACCGCCTGGCCATCGGCCAGCTCGGGCGCGGCCGTGCGGGCCTGCACCTCGAAGCCGCCCAGGGCCTGGCGCAGCTCATAGGCCAGCAGCTGCACGGCCTGGGCCAGATTCAGCGATCCATAGTCCGGGTGCGTGGGAATGGAGAGCACCGCGTGGCAGCGGTACACATCCTCATTGCTCATGCCGTAGCGCTCGGAGCCGAAAACCAGACCCAGGCGGTGCTCGCTGGCGGCCAGCTGCTCGAAGAGCGGGCGCGGCGCATGGGTGGGCGGGCCAAAGTCGCGCGGCGTCATGGCCGTGGCGCAGGCGAAGCTCACGCCGTCCAGGGCCTCGGACAGGCTGTCCACAATGCGGGCGCGGGCCAGAATGTCGGCCGCGCCGCTGGCCATGGCCACGGTCTCCTCCTGCGAGAGCACATCGGCAAATCGCGGGCGCACCAGCACCAGCTCGGAAAAACCCATCACCTTCATCGCGCGCGCGGTCGCGCCCACATTGCCGGCATGGCTGGTCTGTATCAGGATGAAGCGGGTGCGGGAAGAATCCACGGTAAAAGGCTGGGAGCGCGGGCGCGCTCTGGGCTAAAATGCGTGATTATCCGCGGCCGGGCCATGCAGCCCGGGCACACCGCCCAGTTCTTTGCCTTCGCCAGTCCACCCCCTCTTGTTTGCAGGTTCCACACCATGACGCAAGCCGCACTTCATCCCATGCTCAATGTCGCCATCAAGGCGGCCCGTGCAGCAGGTTCCATCATCAACCGCGCGTCCCTGGACCTCGACATCCTGAAGATCAACACCAAGTCGCCCAATGACTTCGTGACCGAGGTGGACCAGGCCGCAGAGAACGTCATCATCGAAACCCTGCTCCAAGCCTATCCCGACCACGGCATCCTGGCCGAGGAGTCGGGCCGCGCGCATGGCAACAAGCACTCAGACTACGTCTGGATCATCGACCCGCTGGACGGCACGACCAACTTCATCCACGGCTTCCCGGTCTACGCCGTGTCCATCGCCCTGGCCTTCCGCGGCAAGATCGAGCAGGCCGTGGTCTACGACCCCTGCCGCAACGACCTCTTCTACGCCACCAAGGGCCGAGGCGCCTTCCTGAACGACAAGCGCCTGCGCGTCTCCAAGCGCACCCGCATGAGCGACGCCCTGATCGGCACGGGCTTCCCCTTCCGCCGCGGCGACAACTTCAAGCGCTATATGAAGATGTTCGAGGAGGTCATGACCCAGTGCGCCGGCCTGCGCCGCCCGGGTGCAGCCGCCCTGGACCTCTGCTATGTGGCCGCCGGCTACTACGACGCCTTCTTCGAGACCGGCCTGAACCCCTGGGACGTGGCCGCCGGCTCGCTGATCATCACCGAGGCCGGTGGTCTGATCGGCAACTTCACCGGCGAGGCCGACTTCCTGAACCAGCGTGAGGTGGTGGCCGGCAGCCCCAAGATCTACGGCCAGCTGGTCCAGATCCTGGCGCCCTACACCCGCGTGATCAAGCCTGAGGACGAGGCCGCCGCCCCGGCCGAGGGTGGCGAGCAGGCGAGCGCTGCCGATGCCGTGGCCGCCGCTACGGCGCCGGCCAAGAAACGCGGCCCGGTGCGCATCAAGAAGGATGCGGCCACCGGCGGCGAGGACGCCCCGGTCTGAGCCCTTGCCACCGAGCGGCGCGCTACACTGCGCGCCGGCTCCACCGTCTTTTGCAAAGCCCTCGTCCGAGGGCTTTGTTCATTTTGTCCCGCGCCCGATGACCGCAGCCTCCAGCAGCAAGGAACCCCTGGACTTCAGCGCCCACACCCCGGTGATGGCGCAGTATTTCCGCATCAAGGCCGAGCACCCCGACGTGCTGGTGTTCTTCCGCATGGGAGACTTTTACGAGGTCTTCTACGACGATGCCCGCAAGTGCAATGCCCTGCTGGACATCACCCTGACCACGCGTGGCCAGAGCGGCGGCCAGCCGGTGGTGATGGCCGGCGTGCCGGTGCATGCGCTGGAGTCCTACCTGGCCAAGCTGATCCGCCTGGGCGAGTCGGTGGCCATCGCCGAGCAGGTGGGCGATGTGGCCACGTCCAAAGGGCCCGTGGAGCGCAAGGTGGTGCGCATCGTCACCCCCGGCACGGTCACCGACAGCGAGCTGCTGGCCGACAAGCAGGACTCGGTGCTGCTGGCCGTGGTGCAGCAGGGCAAGACCCTGGGCCTGGCCTGGCTCTCGCTCACCAAGGGCGAGCTGGGCTTGGCCGAGTGCCGTGAGCCCGAATTCCCCTCCTTCCTCGCCCGCATGAGCCCGGCCGAGGTGCTGGTGGACCGCGAGCGCCAGCCCCAGGCCGTGCTGGCCGCGCGCCTGCCCATCACCAACCGCCCCGGCTGGCAGTTCGACACCACGCTTGGCGTGCGCAAGCTCTGCGAGCAGCTGGGTGTGGCCAGCCTGCAGGGCTTCAATGCCGACCTCATGGAAGCGGCCCAGGCCGCCGGCGCCGCCCTGCTGGCCTATGCCGAACACACCCAGGGCCGCGCCCTGAACCATGTGAAGAGCCTGCAGGTGCTGCGCGGCGGCGAGCTGCTGGACCTGCCGCCGGCTACCCAGCGCAATCTGGAGCTGACCCAGACCCTGCGGGGTGAATCCGGTTCCGGCGCGCCCACCCTGCTCTCCCTGCTGGACGGCTGCCGCACCGGCATGGGCAGCCGTGCGCTGCGCCAGTGGCTGCTGCATCCCAAGCGCGAACGCGCCGAGGCCGTGGCCCGCCACCAAGCCGTGGCCGCCCTGATCGCCACCGGCTACGAGCCCCTGCGCGAGGCCCTGCGCCATGTGTCGGACGTAGAGCGCATTGCCGCGCGCGTGGCCCTGCGCCAGGTGCGCCCGCGCGAGCTGGCCGGCCTGCGCGCCACCCTGCAGACCCTGCCCGAGCTGCGTGAGACCCTGCCCGGCGCAGGCCATGGCGCGCCCCTGCTGGACCAGCTGGCCGAGGGCCTGGCGGGCTCGCCCCATGTGCTGGAGCTGCTGGAGCGCGCGATTGCCGAGGAGCCGGCCGTGCTGCTGCGCGAGGGCGGCGTGATCGCCAGCGGCTTCGATGCCGAGCTGGACGAGCTGCGCGGCATCAGCCAGAACTGCGACGCCTTCCTGCTGGATCTGGAGGCTCGCGAGCGCGCCCGCACCGGCATTGCCAATCTGCGCGTGCAGTTCAACAAGGTGCATGGCTTCTATATCGAGGTCACCCAGGGCCAGGTGGACAAGGTGCCCATGGACTACCAGCGCCGCCAGACTCTGAAGAACGCCGAGCGCTACATCACGCCCGAGCTCAAGGCCTTCGAGGACAAGGCGCTCTCGGCCCAGGAACGTTCGCTGGCGCGCGAAAAGCTGCTCTACGAGATGGTGATCGACCATCTGGTCGAGGCTCTGCAGCCCCTGACGCAGCTGGGCCGAGCCCTGGCCAGCCTGGACGCACTGGCGGCGCTGGCCGAGCGCGCCACCACGCTGAACTGGGTGCGCCCCGAATTCGTCAGCCAGCCCTGCATCGACATCCAGCGCGGCCGCCACCCGGTGGTGGAGATGCGTCTGCGCGAGCTAGGTGCCGGCGAGTTCATGGCCAATGACTGCCGGCTCGATGCCCGCACCAAGCTGCTGGTGATCACCGGCCCCAATATGGGCGGCAAGAGCACCTTCATGCGCCAGGTGGCCCTGATCGCCCTGCTGGCGGCGGTGGGCTCCTATGTACCGGCGGCCAGCTGCCGCCTGGGCCCCATGGACGCCATCCACACCCGCATCGGCGCGGCGGACGATCTGGCCAATGCCCAGTCCACCTTCATGCTGGAGATGACCGAGGCCGCCGCCATCCTGCACGGCGCCACCGAGCAGTCCCTGGTGCTGATGGACGAGATCGGGCGGGGAACGTCCACCTTCGACGGTCTGGCCCTGGCCGGTGCTATTGCCAGCCATCTGCACGACAAGAACCGCGCCTTCACGCTGTTCGCCACCCATTACTTCGAGCTCACCGAGTTCCCGGCCAAGCACCCGCAGGCGCAGAACCACCATGTCTCGGCGGTGGAGAGCGGCGAGGACATCGTCTTCCTGCACGAGATCCAGCCCGGCCCGGCCAGCCGCAGCTACGGCGTGCAGGTGGCGCGCCTGGCCGGCATGCCCGCCAGCCTGGTGCGCCAGGCCCGCGCCACGCTGGAAGCCCTGGAGGCCAAGGCCAGCGAGGGCGAGGCGCAGATCGATCTCTTCGCCGCGCCGCCCGAGCCGGAGGAGCCCGCTGTCACCCTGGCGACCAGCGCGGCGCTGCAAGCCTTGCATGATCTGGACCCCGATGCCCTGAGCCCCCGCGAAGCGCTGGAAGCGCTATACCGGCTCAAGGCCCTGAGCCAGCAGACATGAACGCACCGCACGCAGGAACCCTCGTCTTTTCTCACGCCAACGGCTTTCCGGCCGGCTGCTACCGCGTGCTCTTCGAAGCCTGGCGTGCCGCGGGCTGGCAGGTCCATGCCTTGCCCCAGCTCGGCCACGAGCCGGACTATCCCGTTACCAGCAACTGGCCGCATCTGCGCGACCAGCTGATCCATTTCATCGAGCGCGAGGTGCGCCCGCAGACGGCGGCGCCGGGGCCGGTGATGCTGGTGGGCCATTCCCTGGGCGGCCTGCTCAGCCTGCTGACGGCCTGCCGCCGGCCCGAGCTGGTCGAAGGCCTGCTGATGCTGGACAGCCCGGTGGTCAGCGGCTGGCGTGCCCACAGCGTGCGCATGGTCAAGGCCATGGGCCTGATCGCGCGGGTCTCGCCCGGCAAGATCTCGCGCCAGCGCCGCCACCGCTGGCCCGACCGCGCGGCGGTGCAGGCGCACTTCGAGTCCAAGCACAAGTTCGCGCGCTGGGACCCGCGGGTGCTGGCCGACTATGTGGACTGCGGCTTCGCCCCCGGCCCGGACGGGCAGTGGCATCTGCGCTTCACCCGCGAGGTGGAGACCCGCATCTACAACACCCTGCCCCATCATCTGGACGCCCTGCTGCGCCGCCATGGGCCGCGCTGCCCGGTGGGTTTCATTGCCGGCACCCAGTCCGAGGAGCTGCGTCAGGCCGGCGCCATGGCCTCCAAGACCCTGGCCCGACAGAACTTCCACTGGATGGAAGGCAGCCATCTCTACCCCTTCGAGCGCCCGGACGACACCGCCGCGCTGGTGCTCCAGGTGCTGCAAGCCCTGCGACAGGAGCGCGCCAAAAGCGCCGAGGCAGCGACCTCGCTATAATCACGCTTTACCACCACAGCGTTCCTGCGCACCGGGAACGCTGCAAGACAATGACCAAGTACGTCTTCGTCACCGGCGGTGTCGTGTCCTCCCTTGGCAAGGGCATTGCATCGGCCTCCCTGGCTGCCATCCTCGAATCGCGCGGCCTCAAAGTCACCCTCATCAAGCTCGACCCGTACATCAACGTGGATCCGGGCACGATGTCGCCCTTCCAGCACGGCGAGGTCTTTGTCACCGATGACGGTGCCGAGACCGACCTGGACCTGGGCCACTACGAGCGCTTCATCACCACGCGGATGAAGAAGAGCAACAACTTCACCACCGGCCAGATCTATATGTCGGTGCTGGAGAAGGAGCGTCGTGGTGACTATCTCGGCAAGACGGTGCAGGTGATCCCGCACATCACCAACGAGATGCAGGAATTCATCCGCCGCGGCGCCGGTCACGGCACGCCGGACGCGGTGGATGTGGCCATCGTCGAGATCGGCGGCACGGTGGGTGACATCGAGTCACTGCCCTTCCTGGAAGCCGCGCGCCAGATGAGCCTCAAGATGGGCCCGACCAATGTCGCCTTCGTCCATCTGACCTATGTGCCCTGGATCGCCGCCGCCGGCGAGCTCAAGACCAAGCCCACCCAGCACACGGTGCAGAAGCTGCGCGAGATCGGCATCCAGCCCGACGCGCTGATCTGCCGCGCCGACCGCCGCATTCCGGACGATGAGCGCGAGAAGATCTCGCTGTTCACCAATGTGCCCGAGTACGGCGTGATCTCCATGTGGGACGTGAACACCATCTACAAGGTGCCGCGCGTGCTGCATGAGCAGGGTCTGGACCAGCTGATCTGCACCAAGCTGCAGCTCAACACCAAGGCCGCCGACCTCAAGCGTTGGGACACCCTGGTGCACGAGGTGGAGAACCCGGCCAAGCAGGTCACCATCGCCATGTGCGGCAAGTACACCGATCTGTCGGACTCGTACAAGTCGCTCAACGAGGCTCTGCGCCACGCCGGCATCCACAACCATGCCGGCGTCAAGATCGAGTATGTGGACTCCGAGCTGCTGAACAGCGACAACATCGATCAGCTGGCCCAGTACGACGCCATCCTGGTGCCTGGTGGCTTCGGCAAGCGCGGCGTGGAAGGCAAGATCCTGGCTGCCCAGTACGCCCGTGAACACAAGGTGCCCTATCTGGGCATCTGCCTGGGCATGCAGGTCGCCACCATCGAGTACGCCCGCAATATGGCGGGCCTGACCGGCGCCAACTCCACCGAGTTCGACCCCGAAGCCCCGCACAAGGTCATCGCCCTGATCGACGAGTGGCAGGACGCCGACGGCAGCATCCAGAAGCGCGACGCCAACTCCGACCTGGGCGGCACCATGCGCCTGGGCGCCCAGAGCTCGGACGTCAAGCCCGGCACCCTGGCCTACGACATCTACGGCCCGGTCGTCACCGAGCGCCACCGTCACCGGTTTGAAGCCAACGAGCATTACCTGGACAAGCTGCAGGAAGCCGGCCTGGTGATCTCGGCCATCACCCAGCGTGAGAAGCTCACCGAGATCGTGGAGCTGCCGCGCGAGGTGCACCCGTGGTATGTCGGTGTGCAGTTCCACCCCGAGTTCAAGTCCACGCCCTGGGACGGCCACCCGCTGTTCACCGCCTTCATCAAGGCGGCGCTGACCCACAAGAAGGCCTGAGGATCTAGCCCATGAAGCTGTGCGACTTCGAGGTCGGCATCGACCGCCCCTTCTTCCTGATCGCGGGCACCTGCTCGATCGAAGGTCTGGAGATGTCCATGGAAGTGGCGGGCCGGCTCAAGGAAGCCTGCGGCGCCCTGGGCATCCCGCTGATCTACAAGGGTTCCTTCGACAAGGCCAACCGCTCCGCCGGCAGCAGCAAGCGCGGAGTGGGCATGGACGCCGGCCTGAAGATCCTGGACGAGGTGCGCCGCCAGCTGGGCCTGCCCATCCTGACCGATGTGCATGACGAGAGCCAGGTGGCCGATGTGGCCGCCGTGGTGGACGTGCTGCAGACCCCGGCCTTTCTGTGCCGCCAGACCGATTTCATCCGCGCCGTGGCCAAGTCCGGCAAGCCGGTGAACATCAAGAAGGGCCAGTTCCTCGCGCCCTGGGACATGAAGAACGTCATCGACAAGGCCCGTGAGGCCGCTCGCGAAGCGGGCCTGTCGGAAGACCGCTTCCTGGCCTGCGAGCGTGGCGTGAGCTTCGGCTACAACAATCTGGTGGCCGATATGACGAGCCTGGCCGAGATGCGCAAGTCCGGCGCCCCCGTGGTGTTCGACGTGACGCACTCGGTGCAAAAGCCCGGCGGCCAGGGCGCCACCAGCGGCGGCGCCCGCGAGATGGTGCCGGTGCTGGCCCGAGCCGGCGTGGGCGCCGGCGTGGCGGGCCTCTTCATGGAAACCCAACCGCGGCCGACCGAGGCCTGGTCCGACGGCCCCAACGCCGTGCCCCTGCAGCATATGCGGGCCTTGCTGGAGCAACTGGTCGCCCTGGACCGCGTGGTCAAGGCCCAGCCCCTGCTGGAAAACGACTTCTTCTGCTAACCCCCTAGCGCGGCGCGATCCTCTTAGCAGGCCGCGCCGCTTTTCTTTGCCCTCCCCACGAGCCCTCCGCCCATGAGCAACGCCGCCTACGTCATCGCCGATGTCACCGTGACCGACGCCGAACAGATGGCCAAGTACCGCGAGTGGAGTACCAAGGCCATGCAGGAGCATGGGGCCGAGGTGCTGGTGCGCGGCGGCGCCATCGAGGTGCTGGAAGGGGACTGGCAGCCCAGCCGCCTGGTCCTGCTGAAGTTTTCGGACCACGCCAGCGCCCGCGCCTTCTACGATTCCGAGACCTACCAGCATGCCAAGAGCCTGCGCGCCCAGGCCGGCATCATGCGCATGCTGATCGTGGACGGGGTCTGATCCCGCCGCTGCCGGACGAGGCCGAAACCCACCGAACGATTGTTCAGCGCGCGTAACTTTTAGCTGGCACCATGCGCGCCGAACGTAACTGAGTTACCAACTTCCTACCGGAGACTTTCTCAATGAGCGCCATTGTTGACATCGTTGGACGCGAGATCCTGGACAGCCGCGGCAACCCCACCGTGGAATGCGACGTGCTGCTGGAATCGGGCGTGATGGGCCGTGCCGCCGTGCCGAGCGGCGCCTCCACCGGCTCGCGCGAAGCCATCGAGCTGCGCGACGGCGACAAGAGCCGCTACCTGGGCAAGGGCGTGCTCAAGGCCGTCGAGCACATCAACACCGAGATCAGCGAGGCCGTGCTGGGCCTGGACGCCTCGGAGCAGGCCTTCCTGGACAAGACGCTGATCGACCTGGACGGTACCGAGAACAAGAGCCGCCTGGGCGCCAATGCCATGCTGGCCGTCTCCATGGCCGTGGCCCGCGCCGCCGCTGAAGAGAGCGGCCTGCCCCTGTACCGCTATTTCGGCGGCATGGGCGGCAACCAGTTGCCCGTGCCCATGATGAATGTGATCAACGGCGGCGCCCATGCGAACAACTCGCTGGACCTGCAAGAGCTGATGATCATCCCCGTGGGCGCCCCGAGCTTCCGCGAGGCCCTGCGCTGGGGCGCCGAGGTCTTCCACGCGCTCAAGAAGATCCTGCACGACAAGGGCATCAGCACCGCCGTGGGCGACGAGGGCGGCTTCGCCCCCAGCGTCGAAAGCCACGAGGCTGCCATCCAGCTGATCCTGGAAGCCATCGACAAGGCCGGCTACACCGCCGGCGAGCAGATCGCCCTGGGCCTGGACTGCGCCGCCAGCGAGTTCTACAAGGACGGCCAGTACGTGCTGGAAGGCGAAGGCGGCATCAAGCTGAGCGCCGAGCAGTGGACCGACATGCTGGCCACCTGGGTGGACAAGTACCCCATCATCTCCATCGAAGACGGCATGGCCGAGGGCGACTGGGACGGCTGGAAGCACATCACCGAGCGCTTGGGCGACAAGGTGCAGCTGGTGGGTGACGACCTGTTCGTCACCAACACCAAGATCCTGAAGGAAGGCATCGACCGCGGCATCGCCAACTCGATCCTGATCAAGATCAACCAGATCGGCACCCTGACCGAGACCTTCGCCGCCATCGAGATGGCCAAGCGCGCCGGCTACACCGCCGTGATCTCGCACCGCTCGGGCGAGACCGAGGACTCGACCATCTCCGACATCGCCGTGGGCCTGAACGCCGGCCAGATCAAGACCGGCTCGCTCTCGCGCTCGGACCGCATGGCCAAGTACAACCAGCTGCTGCGCATCGAGGAAGACCTGGGTGATATCGCCGTCTACCCCGGCCGCGCCGCCTTCTACAACCTGAAGTAAGCGACACAGCTCGCGAGCCTCTCCCCCACCCCTCGCCTGCGGTGAACGCCGGCGGGGGTTTTTCATTTCTGGCGGCTACACTTGGCGGCGTGAAAATTCTGGGCCTCATCCTCGCTGCCTTTCTTGTTGCCATCCAGGCTCAGCTCTGGTTTGGCAAGGGTGGTGTGGCCCGCGTGGCCGAGCTCAAAGCCGAGCTCAGCGAGCACCAGGCTCGCAACGAGCAGGCCCGCGCCCGCAATGCCCAGCTCAGCGCCGAGTTACGCGATCTGCGCGAGGGCCTGGAAATGGTCGAGGAAAAGGCGCGCTTCGAGCTGGGCATGATCAAGCCCGACGAGATCTACGTCCAAGTTCGCCGCTGAAGCCTTCTAGCACCGCGATGGACGCCCTGCTGCAGCTGCTGCACCCCCTGTTCACACCCGCCTTCGAGCTGCTGGGCAGCCCCATCACCTGGACCGAAATACTGGCCTTTGTGCTGGCGGTCTGGATGGTGATCTGCAATATGCGGGTCCATGCCCTGGCCTGGCCCTTGGCCCTCATCAGCTCCCTGCTCTACTTTCTCTTGTTCTGGGATGGCAAGCTCTATGGCGAGGCCTCGCTCCAGCTGGTCTTCGCCAGTCTGGCGGTCTGGGGCTGGTGGCAGTGGCTACGGGGCCGTGACGCGCAGGGCCAGAGGCTGCGCGTGCGCCAGATGAGCACGCGGGCGCGCTGGCTGGCCCTGTGCGCCGTGCTGGCCGCCTGGCCCATGCTGGGCCTGCTGCTGGACCGCCAGACCGACTCCCCCGTACCCTACTGGGACGCCTTCCCCACCGTGGCCAGCCTGCTGGGCCAGTACCTGCTGGGCCGCAAATACCAGGAGAACTGGGGCGTGTGGATCATCGTCAACGCGGTCAGCGTGAGCCTGTTTGCCTACAAGGGCTATTGGCTCACCGTGCTGCTCTACGCCGTCTTCATCCCCATGTCCATTGCGGGCTGGCGAGCCTGGCAGCGCCAGCTGGCGCCGGTGCGCGCCTGATGCTGCGCATCGCCCTGATCGGCGCCGAGAGCACAGGCAAAAGCCCGCTGGCGCAGGCGCTCGGCCAGGGCCTGCGCCAGGACAGCGGCCTGCGCTGCGCTGTGGTGCCCGAGCATCTGCGCCACTGGTGCGAGCAGCAGGGCCGCACGCCCCGCCCCGAGGAGCAGGCCGCCATCGCCGCCGAGCAGGCCCGGCAGATCGTGCTGGCCGCACAGAACCATGAGCTCGTGATCTGCGACACCACGCCGCTGATGACGGCGATCTACAGCCAGCTGCTGTTTGGCGACGGGGGCCTGCTGCCCGTGGCCCTGGACTTTCAGCGCCGCTGCGATCTCACCCTGCTCACCGCCCTGGACCTGCCCTGGGTGGCCGATGGCCTGCAGCGCGACGGCCCCCATGTGCAGCAGCCGGTGGATGCGGCCCTGCGTCGCGCCCTGCTGGGTGCCGGCCTGGGCTGGAGCAGCGTGGGCGGCCAGGGCGCGGCCAGGCTGGAGTCGGCACTCAACGCGATCACGCCCCTGCTGCTGCGGCACGGCCTGCTGCGTGGCCGCACCAACGGACTCTTCACCCGGCTGCAGGCACGTCAGCAGGCCATGCCCGAGCAGGCCTGGTTCTGCCAGGACTGCGATGTGCCCGAGTGCGAACACGCCTCCTTGCGGCTGCGCGCTGCGGCGCCGGGCCAGCCCCTGAACTGAGACCCCGGTCCGCGCGCACAGCGTCCGGGCAGGGTGATCCCGCCCTACGCCTGCAAACGTTTGCCCGCTATAGTTGCGGCCGATTACGTAGCACGTAGCACGCGCCGATTCGCATGCCCGCCCCTCGGGAGAAACCCATGTCCCTCAAGAGCAAGCCCCATCGCCTCATCCTGGCCCTGGCCTCCACCCTGCTGCTGGGCGCCTGTGCCACGCAGATGACACCCAAGGCCAGCGGCCCGGTACAGGTCAAGGTCCTGGCCATCAACGACTTCCACGGCAATCTCAAGCCGGCTCCTGGCGGCATCCGCCTGCGCGGCGAGGATCCGCAGGACCCGAACAAGCTGGTGGTGGTGCCGGCCGGCGGCTCCGAGCATCTGCACACCGCCGTGGCCCAGCTGCGAGCCCAGAACCCCAACCACATCTTTGTGGCCGCCGGTGACCTGATTGGCGGCAGCCCCCTGCTCTCCGCCCTGTTCCACGACGAACCCACGGTGGAGTCCCTGGGCCTGATGGGCCTGGACGTGGCGGCCGTGGGCAATCATGAATTTGACGGCGGCATTGCCGAGCTGCTGCGCAAGCAGTACGGCGGCTGCCACCCCAAGGAAGGCTGCAAGGGCCCGACCCGCTTCAAGGGTGCCAAGTTCCAGTATCTGGCCGCCAGCACCTGGGACACGCGCACCGGCAAGACCGTGCTGCCGCCCTACTACATCAAGAGCTTCCAAGGCATTCCCATGGCCTTCATCGGCCTGACGCTCAAGGGCACACCCGAGATCGTCACGCCCGCCGGCGTGGCCGGCTTGCGCTTCGATGATGAGGCCGACACCGTCAACAAGCTGGTGCCCGAACTCAAGGCCAAGGGCATCGAAGCCATCGCCCTGCTGATCCACGAGGGCGGCGTGCCGACCGGCGGCCCCAATGAGTGCCCGGACATCTCCGGCCCCATCGTCGACATCGTCAAGCGCCTGGACAAGGCCGTGGACTTCGTGGTCAGCGGCCACACCCACCGCGCCTACACCTGCCGCATCGACGGTCGCCTAGTCACCAGCGGCGACAAGTACGGCACCCTGATCACCGAGATCGATGTGGTGCTGGACCCCAAGACCCGCGACGTCCTCAGCACCCAGGCCAATAACGTGGTGGTGCGCACCGACCGCTATGCCAAGGAGCCCGCCCAGACCGAGCTGATCGCCGCCTACGAAAAGCTGGCCGCGCCCCTGGCCAACCGGGTGCTGGGCCGCATCGGCGCCACCATCGCGCGTGATCGTGCGCCCAGCGGCGCCAGCCCCATGGGCCAGCTCGTGGCCGACGCCCAGCTGGCGGCCAGCAGCGCCCCCGACAAGGGCGGCGCGGTGATTGCGCTGATGAATATCGGTGGCGTGCGCGAGTCACTCAATCTGCGCCCGAACGGCGAGGTCACCTACGGCGATGTGTTTGCCGTGCAGCCCTTTGCCAACAATCTGGTGACCATGAGCCTCACCGGCGATCAGATCCGCCGCCTGCTGGAGCAGCAGTTCCGCCCCGCGGGTCAGGGCGACCAGATCCTGCAGGTCTCCAAGGGCTTCAGTTATAGCTGGGATGCCCAGGCCCCGCTGGGCTCGCGCGTCGTGGCTGGCAGCATCAAGCTCAATGGCCAGGCCCTGGATCCGGCGGCCAGTTACCGCGTGACGGTCAACAGCTTCATTGCCAGCGGCGGTGACTCCTTCCGCGTGCTCACCGAAGGCAAGAACCTGCTGACCGGCGTGATGGACGTGGATGCACTGGAGGCCTACATCAAGGCCAATCCCCTGCTGCAAGCCAGCCCGCTGGACCGCGTGCAACGACTGAACTGAGGACCAGTCTGAAAAGGAAAGGGGCGCCGCGGCGCCCCTTTCTTGTTCCTGGCCCGACCGGGCTTACTGCACCGTGCCGCTGCCCGGCTGCTGCTGCACCTGGGCGGTAAAGAGCTCGCCCACATCCACCGCGTCGAAGTGGTAGAACAGGCCGCAGAACTCGCAGCCGACCTCCACATCGTCGCGCTCGGCCAGCACCGAGTCCACCTCCTCGCGGCCCAGGCCCTTGAGCATCTGGCCCACGCGCTCGCGCGAGCAGCTGCAGGCAAAGCGCGGTTGCTGGGGCTCGAAGCGCTGCACTGTCTCCTCCCAGAAGAGACGGCGCAAAATGGTATCGGCATCCAGGTTCAGCAGTTCCTCGGCCGTCAGGGTGGCGGCCAGCATGCTGATGCGGTTGAAGTCCTCGGACAGGCCGATACGGTCCTCATTGCGCTCGGCCGCGCCGCTGCGTTCCAGATTGCCCTCGCCCTTGATGGGCAGGCGCTGGATCAAGAGACCGGCGGCGATCTCGTCATTGGCGGCCAGCACCAGCTTGGTGTCCAGCTGCTCGGACTGCAGCATGTAGTGCTCCAGCACCTCGGAGAGCTTCTGCAGGGGCTCGCGCTGATCGCCATGCAGGGGCACCACGCCCTGGTAGGGCTGCTGGCCCGGCAGCTTGTCCTTGGGGTCCAGGGTGATGGCGCAGCGGCCCTGGCCGTGCACATTGAGCATGGCCTCCAGCTGGGCGCCGGCCGGCACCTCGCCCACCACCTTGGCGGTGGTGCGGAAGGCCAGATCCGGCTGCACCTCGGCCACGGCCAGCTTCACCGGCCCGTCGCCCATGACCTGAAGCACCAGGGCGCCGTTGAACTTGATATTGGACTGCATCAGCACGCCCGCGGCCGCCATCTCGCCCAGCAGCTGGCGCACCTCCACCGGGTAGGCCTCGCGGCTGGCGCGGCGCTTGAGCACCTCCTGCCAGCCATCCGTCAGGCGGACCAGCATGCCGCGCACCGGCAGGCCTTGGAACAGGAATTTATGCAGCTCACTCATCAGGGTTCAACCAATCTTCTTCAGTTCAGTCGCGTAAAGACGCGCATTGTTCATGTAGTGGCGGGCGCTGGCTTTCAAGCCCTCTATCTGGGCGGGTGTGAGCTCGCGCAGCACCTTGGCCGGGCTGCCCACGATCAGCACCCCATCCGGAAACTCCTTGCCCTCGGTCACCAGAGCACCTGCGCCCACCAGGGAGTTCTTGCCGATGCGCGCGCCATTGAGCACCACGGCCCCGATGCCGATCAGCGAGTTCTCGCCCACCGTGCAGCCATGCAGCATGACTTGGTGACCCACGGTCACGTTCTCGGCCAGGCGCAGCGGAAAGCCCGCGTCGGCATGCAGCACCGAGCCGTCCTGGATATTGCAGCCCGGCCCGATGTGCAGATGCTCGCTGTCGCCGCGCAGCGTGGCCTTGAACCACACGCTGGCGTTCTCGCCCAGACTCACCCGGCCAATCACCTCGGCCGAGTCGGCCACCCAGGCCGTGTCCGCGATCTCGGGCCGATGTTCGCCCAGCTGGTAGATGGCCATGATGGAAGCTTCCTTTCCAGGCTGCCCGGCGGGCAAAGGCACAATTGTAAGAATGGAAGTCCGAACCCGTGCGCTGGAGGTCTTGTGCGAGACCGAACCCGCGCGCAAATCCCTGGCCGCGCGCCAGCTCTTTGATGCCGCCGGCCAGGGCGCCGCCCTGGAGCCGGGCCTGCACTTGAGCCGCCCGGCCGGCGTGCCGGGCCGGCCCGAGCGGCCCACCCTGGTGCCGACGCTGCAGGTGCCCAAGCGCTCGCCCTTCACGCTGGAGGGGCGCGCCGCCCTGATCCACGCC